>CALAOV010000342.1 GCA_937889515.1 uncultured Myxococcales bacterium
GGCCATCGAGTTGACGCTGTCGGTGAGATCCTTCCAGGTCCCGGCCACGCCGCGCACGACCGCCTGACCGCCCAGCTTGCCCTCGGTGCCGACCTCGCGCGCGACGCGCGTGACCTCGCCCGCGAAGGCGTTGAGCTGATCGACCATCGTGTTGATGGTCTGTTTGAGCTGCAGGATCTCGCCGCTCACGTCGACGGTGACCTTCTTCGACAGATCGCCGTTGGCGATGGCCGTCGCCACGTCCGCGATGTTGCGAACTTGCGTGGTCAGGTTGTTGGCCATCGAGTTGACGCTGTCCGTGAGATCCTTCCAGGTCCCGGCCACGCCCGGGACCTGGGCCTGACCGCCCAGCCGTCCTTCGGTGCCAACCTCGCGCGCGACACGCGTGACCTCGCCCGCAAAGGCGTTGAGCTGATCGACCATCGTGTTGATGGTCTCTTTCAACTGCAGGATCTCGCCGCTGACGTTGACGGTGATCTTTCGCGACAAGTCGCCGTTGGCGATGGCGGTCGACACCTCGGCGATGTTGCGGACCTGCGCGGTCAGGTTGCTGGCCATGAAGTTGACGTTGTCGGTCAGATCCTTCCAGGTTCCACCGACGCCCGGCACCTGCGCCTGGCCGCCCAGCTTGCCTTCGGTGCCAACCTCGCGCGCGACACGCGTGACCTCCGAGGCGAAGGCGTTGAGCTGATCCACCATCGTGTTGATGGTGTCCTTGAGCTCGAGGATCTCGCCCCGCACGTCGACCGTGATCTTGCGCGAGAGATCGCCGCGGGCGACCGCCGTCGTCACCTGCGCGATGTTGCGAACTTGATCGGTCAAGTTGCCGCACATGGCGTTCACGCTGTCGGTCAGATCCTTCCAGGTGCCGGCGACGCCCGGCACGATGGCCTGTCCGCCCAGGCGCCCCTCGGTGCCGACCTCGCGCGCGACGCGCGTGACCTCGCTGGCGAACGAGCGCAGCTGGTCGACCATCGTGTTGATGGCCTCCTTGAGCTGGAGGATCTCGCCCCGCACGTCGACGGTGATCTTCTTCGACAGGTCGCCGCTGGCGACCGCGACGGTCACCTCCGAGATATTGCGGACCTGCCCAGTCAGGTTGCTGGCCATCGAGTTGACGCTGTCGGTGAGATCCTTCCAGACGCCGCTGACGTCCCGGACCTCCGCCTGACCACCCAGTTTGCCGTCGGTGCCGACCTCGCGGGCGACTCGCGTGACCTCGGAGGTGAAGACGCCGAGCTGCTTGATCATCGAGTTGACGATGGTGGCCGACCGCAGGAACTCGCCCTGCAGGGATCGACCGTCGACGTCGAGCCGCATGGTCTGCGACAGATCGCCCTGCGCGACCGCCGCCAGCGCGCGCGTGACCTCGGTCGTCGGCCAGAGCAAGTCGTCGATCAGCGTGTTGACGGACGTCTCCATGTCCGCCCAGGAGCCGGTTTGCCGGGGGAAGCGAACGCGCTGCTTGGTCTTACCCTCCTTGCCCACCACCTGGCCCACGCGATCGAGCTGGGCCGCCATCTTCTGGTTGGCCGCGACCACCTCGTTGAGGGCGTCGGCAATCTTGCCCTCGATCCCGGTCCAGTGGCCGGGGAGCCGAACCGAAAAATCTCCGTCGCGGACGGCCAGCAGGACGTCCAGGAGCTCGCGCATCTCGAGATGGGCGACCGGGGGCGGCGGACCTCCGCCGCTCTTGGATTCGGCCTTGCTCGCTTGCGTGCTCGCCATCCTAGGCTCCCTGGATATTGGAGGCTCTGTCTGCTGCTAGTTGAGCATCGGTCTCTCGCCGTCGGCTGAGGTCGACGAAGACCGCCACCTTCTTGCGGACGATCTCGGCGTCGAGCGGCTTGACCAGATAGTCCGCGCCACCGGCCGAGTACGCGCGGTGGATCTCCTGCGGATCATCGCCAAAGGCGGTCACGAAAATGATCGGAATGTCGCGGCTCCGTTCGAGGTCCTTCAGGTGGACCGCCACGTCGAGGCCGTTCATCCCCGGCATCGCGATGTCGAGGAGCGCCACCGCGAAGGTCTCCCGCAGCGCGATGCTCAGGGCTTCCTCTCCCGAGGTCGCCGTCACCAGGCGGTATTCCGGCCGTTCGAGGATGGCTTTGAGCGAGAACAGGTTTTCGGGCCGATCGTCGACGAGCAAGATATTGGCGACCTTGACGTCCTCGGTCTTGCCGACCCGCGCGATGGCCGGCACGGTGAAGAACATCGTGGTCCCCTGCCCCGCCGTGGTCTCGGGCCAGATTCGACCCCCGTGGGCTTCGACGATGGCCTTGCAGATGGTGAGGCCGAGCCCCGTCCCGCGGCGATCCTTCTTTCGTGCCTGCCAAAATCGATCGAACAGATGCGGCAGCGCCTCGGGCGCAATACCCATCCCGCTGTCCTTGACCCAAAAGAGAATCTCATTCGACCGCGCGCTGGCACCCACGGTCACCGCCCCCCCCGGGCTGGTGAACTTGATGGCGTTGCCCACCAGGTTCTCCAGCACCTCGAGGATGCGCTCTTCGTCGGCCTCGATGGGCGGCAGCTCCGGCGAGATATCGGTGGAGAGGATGATGGAGGCGTCGGCGGCGAGGCTCTGCTGCGACTCGAGCGCCGCCAAGATCATGTTCGCGGTCTCCACCTTCTGCGTGTTGATGGCAAACCGTCCGCCTTCGATCGCGTCGATCTCCAGCAGGCCCTGGATCAGGCGATTGGCGCGTTGCGCCCCCCGAATGATCCGCTCGGCGGGCCGCCGCGCCGAGGAATCGGGAAGCCGCTGCAGCAGGCTACTGGCCGCCAGCGCGATGACGTTGATCGGGTTTCGAAGATCGTGGGCGACGATCCCCAAGACGTCCTCGCGCGATCGAATTCCCTCCCGGAGCGCGTCCATCTCCGCCTGTCGCACCACCGCCGCCGCCGCATGCGGCGCGAGGCGGCCCAGCAGATCCATCTCGGAGGCCGAGGTGGCACGATCTTCGCGCGCACCCAGGTAGATGATCCCAACCAGGCTGTCCGGCCCGGCCAGAGGGACGCAGCACAGGCCGCGCACACTCTTGTCTCGAATGAACTCGCTCTTGCAGGGGGCGTCCATCCCGCTGGATAGAAAAACGGGCGACGTCGATTTCTCGCCAGGCCCCCCCGGCAACCCTTCCGTCACCGGCAGCGAGAAGGCCGCCGCGACCTCCTCTTCAAGACCGATGGCCGCCCGCGATCGCAGGCGGTCGCCATCCCGAAGCCGCAGGACCGCCACGTCGACCGGCACGATGTCGACGAAGACCTCGAGCAACTTGTGAAGGAGATCATCGACGCTGGCGCAGCGGGGAACCACCGAGGCAAGTCGGTCCAGGGCCTGGGCCAGACGGCGCTGTTTCTCACCTTCGACGGTCGCCCTCACCCGCGCGCACTTTTCTTGTTCGAGCTCGCGCGCGCGATCGTCGGGTGGGCTGGGAGCCTCGGTATGGACCCTCTCGCTGGTCATGGGATTGGGCCCGATCGCCTGGTGCCCTGTGCGCGACGGGCGCGGTCCAGGGCCTCGACGTCTGCCCGCCGAAACAGGCGCACGCCCCCCACCGTGCTGATGAAGGGCAATCGTCCATCGCGCGCGAGCAGACGCACCATGTCCACGGAAACACGAAGGATTCTACCGGCATCCGCCGCCATCATGAGATCGTCCGGGGCTTCAAGCGTCCTTGAGGTCATCCCTGCTCCAGGAGTGCCGAATATGGCGCCTGAATCTATAAAACCTGATTGGCTGCGGGCAAGACCAAAGGACGAAATTTTCTGTTTGGCCTCTTATCCGTGGACAGACCGTGTGGATTTCGTCACGAAACCCAGACCTCGATCCCTGGGAGTAAGGGCACATCTTGACGAAGGCTCATCCGTTTCCAGTTTGTGCAAAACCATGACCCAACGAATTGCGATGGCGGGCGCCCGGAAGCACCGGGCGTCTATCGTGAAGCGGTCGGCACGGGGAGAGCGCATCAAGATCACCCGATACAATAAGATCGCGGGTGGAGACGGATCCCCCTGACGACGCGCTATCTCAGGATGCGTGGCCCTCGCCCCGCGGCGTGGCTCGAAAGACCTCGCCGGGGTCGAGGCCCAGTTTTTTGACCGTCAGATCGTCGGGCATCCCGGTCGCGGGCAGATTGTTTGCGCGCTGGAACGCCCTCAGCGCCTTGCGCGTCGGATCGTCGAGCTTGCCCGACCGGTCGTCCTTCGCCAGGTCCCCCCTCGAAGCCAGCTTCCCTTGAATGGCTTCGACCGCCTCCGGTTTTAGCAGGCCCACCGGCGACGTCGCGAGCGGCGGGGCGCCCGCGCGCGCGTCGGACTTGAGCGTCACGACCGTGGGGTGGTCGGCTCGGGTCGGGCCTTTGTCTTTGGCGGGTGGATCCTCTTTCTTGGCGGCCGGCGCCGCGCCGGTATCGCTGGCCGTGTGGGTATGACCGCAGCCGAGCACACCACTTCCCAGCAGGGAGGCCGTCAGCAACGTCAAGAGCGCGCGGGTCCACGTCATGACTTGCTCGGCTGCGCCTTGGGCGGACCCTGGTCCTTCTTCACCGCGTTCTTGGCCTGTTCGAGGACTCCCTCTTTCTTCTCCGCGGTCGGCGGAGGCAAGTTCTCGAAGCCCGAGGCCAACCCTTGCACGAAGGCGTTGCGCATGACCCCCAAGATGGTCGGCCAGAGTTGAACGTCCGGGTCGGTCAGCTTTCCCTTGAGGGGGATGGTGGTGGCCACCGCGTTTCGATCGGGCACCCGATCGGACGCCATTCGAACGGTCTTGTCCGCCAACCAGGCCTTCATCCGATCCCAGACGCCTGCGTCGGTCGGTCGTATCTCGATGTTTTTCAGGACCGGCTTGACGCCGCCCGAGAGCATGCCGTCCTTGGACACGAACTCGGCGAAGACATCGATCGTCCCTTTGCCGGCCTGCAGATGCGTCTTCGGCTCGATGAACTCGTACAGCTCGCCTGCCCTCAACCCTTTTTCAGAGAGCTGACCCGCGAAGCTCAAGGGACTGGCGAATGGATCGGCCGAGACGAAGAGGTCCAGATCCCCGCTGCGTCCGAGGACCCCGTGCGCGCTCACGCTGGCCGGTCTTCCATTGGCCAGACCGGGACGGGTCGCCAGATTCTGGGCGACCAGCTCGAGGCGATGCACCCAGAGCTGCGCCTCCCGCGGGCCCGCCCCTTCGCGAAATAGAATCTCGCCGCCCAGGATCTCGATTCGATCGACCTTGAGCGCGGTGACCTTCTGCAGCTGCTCGCTCAGGTCCGGGGCTTTCGTCGATCCGGATGCGGTTTTTTTCTGGGTGATGATGATCTTCGGATTGACCAGCCGAAGGCCGGCCATCAAACGGAGATGCAAGAGCTCCCGCCAGCTGATTCCAAGATGCGCATGCTCGACGTAGACCAGCGGATCTCGATCGGCGACGTCGCTCTTGTCGCCGCCCGCGGGCACCTCGATCAGCTTCAGGTGGTTGATGTCGTAGCCCGGGCTGAAGAGCGTGACGTGTACGCTCTTGAAGTCCCCGCGGAACCCCTCCATTTGATCGAGTGCCTTGCGGGTTTCGTGCGTCGCCAGCGGATCCAAGATCAGGCGAATGACGATCGTGAGACAGACGACGATGCCCAGCGTCACCAGCGGGATCAGGATGCCCTTCGGCATTTTGTGTTTGAGCACGCTAGGGACTCGTTCCGAGCGAAAGGTAGGCTCTCGCGTCCTGTGAGGCCTTCGAGATCAGGCGATGGCTGCGCAACGCGCCGCGGTTGGCGCGGACAGCCGCGATGCTTCTCAAGGTGTTCCAGCCGGCGCTGGCGCGGGTCCGGATCGTCGGAGCGCCCACCGCTGTAAGGTAAGCGCCGAACATCAGCACCATCAGAGCCATGGCCGCCAACCCGACCCGCGCCCCACGCCGCCGCGGTACCTCCAGAACGGCTTCGAGGGGCACCTCGGCGTGCTTCAGCGAGGCGTCCGGCGAGCTCTTCTTCTTGATCCGGAGCTGTATCGGCAGGAGGCCCTCTTCGACGAGGGCCCGATCAAGCGCCTCCGAGTAGGCCAGGATCGAGGGGTAGCGGTCCTCAGGCGACTTTGCCATGGCGCGGAACAAGACGGCCTCGAGCGCCCGGTATTTCCCGTCGTCCGTCAACGCCAAGGGATACTGGTTCGCGACACAGTGAAGAAACTCGACCGGGGTCGTCGCGGTCCAGGGCAGGCGGGCCGACATCAGTAGATAGGTGATGACCGCCAGCGCGAACTGGTCCGAAGGCGCTTCGACGTCTTCGTGCCGACCCTCCGCCTGCTCCGGCGACATGAACTCCGGGGTTCCCATGACCATGCCTTTGCTGGTCACGTGGTTGAGGTTCCGCGCCTTGCAGATCCCGAAGTCGATGACCTTTATGAGCGGGGCCCGGCCGGCGCGGGGAACGACCATGAGGTTCTCCGGCTTCAAGTCGCGGTGCACGATCCCCAACTTGTGCGCGGCATCCAGCGCAGACGCCACCTGCCGAACGATCTCCGACACCTCCGCTACCGAAAACGTCTTTGTCGTCAGGACCTCGGCCAGATTCTCCCCAGGCAGGTACTCCATCACCAGGTAGGGCCGCCCATCGGTCGTGAAATTGAAGTCGAGGAGGCGGATGACGTTGGGATGGTGGATGCTGGCCATCACCATCGCCTCGGTGCGGAATCGCGCCGTCGCTTCCTCGTTGTTGACGACTATATCCGGGCTCAACACCTTCACCACCACTTCGCCGGGCATCTGTGGGTGCGTCGCGACGTGAACATCCCCCATACCCCCGCGGCCGAGGCACCGGCCGAGTAGATAGGCGCCGCCCAACAGCGTGCCGGGCGCCAGCTGGTGCGCCTCGGGCTTTGCGATCGGGTGCGGGGTGCTCGCGACGCGAGCGAAAAGAGGGGATGGGACCGACATGGTGCCGAGATCCCTCTCAAGTTCCGTGCCATCGCTGGTGTGGAGACTGGACCTGCCCACCGCCCCTCAACTCGTGCATTCACTTGGCGTGCGGCGCGTCGACCTGGGCCGCGCGGTCACCTCCAGGTAACAGCTCCGCTTGGCGTGTCACGAGTGGGTGGGGACGGTAACGTTCCGCATCCTGGATATTGGCGAGGGACCCGCGACTCTTGATTCAAGAAAACCCGGACCTAGGTTGCCGGCTGTAGCTGTCTTGATCACACAACCAAGGAGACCACATGAAGCTCGCCCGTATTTTCGTCATGGCCCTGGCCGTCCTGCTCCCCGCCTCTTGGACCGTCGCGAAGGCCGCCGACGGCGACTCCGACACCAAGACTGAGACGAAGACCTCGAAGAAGGTGAAGAAGAGCAAGAAGACCGACGGGAGTGGCGAGACGAAGACCAAGACCGAGACCGAGACCGACACCAAAACGGACAAGAAGTAAGACCGACAAGCAGTAAGACCGACAAGCAGTAACTCCAGGGCCGGGCCCGACCTCGTGTCGGCCCGGCCCTTTTCTTCGACGCCGGGCCTTCACACCCGCAACATCGGACCGAGCAAGACAGCCGCGAAACCCGGCAGGCGCCAACCGCGATCCTCGGATTCGGGCTCGGCGCACCCGCAGCCGCCGTATCGGGGATCCTCGCTCGACCAGAGCATCCGCCAGGCGGTGTGGCCAGGCTCGGCGGGCGGCGACAGGAGCGGCTCGGCGGGACACGGAAGGTCCAGATCCGCGCCCAGATTCACCACCAGCAGGCGATCTTCCGAGTGAGCCCCGGCGGCCGGTCCGTCGACGAAATAGCGCAAAATCCCGCAGGTCGGTGTCAAGGAAGCGACCTCCAGCGAGACGCCGGCGCGGCCGTATCCCCCCACGGTCGAGTCGGAGCGACGGAGCGCCAGGAGATCGCGATGAAGCTGCAGCGGGCGCTGGTGCGCCGGCAGCTCCCGTTCTTCCCAGTGCAAGCGGCTGGCCTCGAAGAGCTCCGGCGAGGCGGGGTCCGGCAAGAAATCCCGATCGGCCGCCGCGATCCCTTGGAACTGCGACATGAAGTCCAGCCGCCCCTGGCGAACCAGCTTGGCCAGCTCCGGCTTCTGATCGGCAAAGTAGTGAAACGGCGACGAGGCGTTCCATTCTTGCCCCTGAAACAGGAGCGGCGTCCAGGGGCCGAGGCACAGCAGCGCGGTCATGGCCCGATGGCACCCGGGGCTGCTCTCTTGCCAGACCCGCTTGCCCCAGAGCGAGTTGGCCACCTGATCGTGATTCTCCAGGAACCCGATGAAGGCGGCCGGCGGCAACCCGCGCGTCGAACGACCGCGGCGCATCTTCTGCCAGGCCGAGCGCTGGCCCTGAAAGATGAACCCGTGCTTGGCGGTCGCCAGCCATTCGTTGGCCGTTCCAAAGTAGTCGCCGTAATAGGCCTGGCGGCGACCGGTCAGCGCGACCAGCGCGCTGTGGTGAAAGTCGTCGTTCCAGAGCGCGTCGAGGCCATGGCCCCCGACCTCGGGCGAGCGCAGGAAGGTGGTGTCCTGAGGTCCGTTCTCGCCGATGATCAGCAGGCGGCGACCGCCCGCGACCGCGCGCGCCCGCCGGGTGAGGGCCGCCGCGATGTGCTCGGGAGACTTGTCGTGAAGATTCTGGGTCGCATCCAGCCGCAGCCCATCCAGGTGGAACTCGTCGATCCAATAGGCGGCGTTGTCCATGACCAGCGTCCGCACCGGCGCGCAGCTCTCGCCGTCGAAATTGAGGGCCCGGCCCCACTCGGTGGCCTGCTCCGAACAGTAGTGGGGCGAGACTTTCTCGAGGTAGTTCCCGTCCGCGCCGAAATGGTTGTAGACGACGTCGAGGATCACCCCCAACCCCAGCGCGTGGGCTTGGTCGACGAAACGCCGGAAATCGTCGGGCGTTCCATAGAGGCGGGTGGGCGCAAACCAGGCCACGCCGTCGTAGCCCCAACCGTAGCGACCGGCAAACTCGGCCACCGGCATCAGCTCGATGACGGTCGCGCCCAGCTCCTTGAGGGCGGGCAACCTGGCGGTCGCCCCGGCCCAGTTTCCCTCCGGGCTGAAGGTCCCGACGTGCAGCTCGTAGATGACCTCGCCGTGCAGCGGCAGCCCGGTCCAGGCCAGATCGGTCCAGACGAACGTCCGCGGATCGACGATCTCCGACGGGCCGTGGGGCCCGTCGGGCAGAAATCGGGAGACCGGATCGGGGAACCCCTCCCCCTCGCCGTCGAGTCGATATTTGTATCGGGTGCCCGCGCCGATGCCGTCGATCAGGGTCGACCAATATCCGTCGCCCTCCGGGCTCAAGGAACGGACCTTGGCGTCGTTGCCGAGCAGGAGCTCGACCCGGCGGTGGCCCGGCGCCCACACGCGAAAGTCGACGCCGCTCGAGACCACCTCGGCCCCCTGGGCCAACCGACGCGACCGAGCTTGCCCCGTCGCGCCGGATTTCGTCGCGCCGGATCTCACGAGACCGTCTCCAACAGAGCGACGGGCAGATGTTCGAAGACGGACGCCAGCGGCAACCCATCGCTGCCCGCGGGCCAGAGGCGTCCCGTCAGGCCGTCGCGGAACCGCCGGCCCGACAGCTCGGGTGGAAGCGCGATGCGCGTGTCGCCCCAGGCCTGACCGATCGGCGAAGCCGCGCCCAGGGTCGCAAAGAATCGGCCCGCGATCGCCAGCACCGCTTGGTCGCCGTCGGTGCGGGCGAAGGCAAACACATGTTCGGCCGCCGTCCCCTGGGCCGCCAGCGGCTGGTACGCCCCCCGTTCGAACAGGACGCGGCGGGCCCGGCGGAGCCGCAAGGCCGCCGCGGTGACCCACAGCTTGATCCGGCCGTCGGCGGGCGCCGCGAACCAGCCCGCGATCGGCTCGGCGCCCCTGCCCTCCACCTCGCCCAGCATGGCGCGGAGCCAATCGTGGCGTCGGCCGAAATCGACCAGTCGGCGGTTGTCGGGATCGACCAGCGAGAAGTCCCACAACTCTGTCCCCTGGAAGAAATCGGGTATCCCCGGCGCGGCGATCTTGAGGATCACCTGCGACAAGCTGGTACACAGGCCGGCCGGAACAAGGGCCCGCGCGAAGTCTTCGACGCTTTTCAAGAAGACGCCGCTCCGCAGCGGATCGAGAGCCGCATTCACGAACGCTTCCGCGGCGGCGTCATACGCCGGATCCGGGTTGATCCAACTGGTGCGCACCTTGGCCTCGTGTCGCGCCTTGGTCATGTAGGCGCGCACCCGATCGGCGAAATCCGGCTCGCTCTCCCAGCCCCCAAGGGGCCAGGCGCCGACCAGCGTTTGATAGAATAGATACTCCTCGGCGCTGTCGGGAGCCGCCAGGCCGTCGACGTCGGTCCGGTGCTCCCCGTTCAGCGTCGACCAGTGGGTGGCCGCTTTCGCCCACCCCTGCGCGATCTCCGACAGCAGGTAGAGTCGCGCCCGCAGATCCTCGCCGCGCTTGGTGTCGTGGGTGGCGGTCGCCGACAGCGTGTGGGGCGAACGCGCCTGCCGCGCGTGCAGGCTGCGGTGAACATCCGACGGCGTCCGTCCGGCTCGCCCGGGGTGACACCCGACCTCGTTTTCCGCGACGAGCGGCAGGTAGCGGTAAAAGGCGGTGTCCTCGATCCCCTTGGCGACGACCGGCCCGGTGAGTTGCTGAAACCGCGTCACCAAGGTCCGTCGCTCCTCGACCTGCGCTGGGTCGAGCTCGGGCGGATCGCGGCAAAGCAGGACCGACTCGATAAAATCGAACAGGGAAGCGTTGAGGAGCGGGTTGCGCCGCCGCGCCGCCGCGACGGCGCGCCCGATGACCGCCCGGTCCCCCGCGCTGACCTCTCGGTCGTCCCGGCGGATGTAGGTCCTGTACACCGGGAAGGACGCGATGACCTCGCCCAGCGCCGCCTGGAGGTGATTCAAGGTGAAATCTCGCGTGTACCGATGTTGCTCCGAGACCCGGTCGAGGCGGCGCGCCAGCACCGTCAGCTCCGCCGCCAACGTCGTCTGCAACACGAGGCGCTTGCTCTCCTGCGCCACCTCGTCGAACGACGCGGGGCTCCCGAACTCGGCCGCCGTGGCCCGCAGCTGGCGCGCACCGCCCGCCTGAATGAAGAGATCGCCCAGGATGGGGATGAAGTCGTAGCCGGTGGTTCCATCGGCCAGCCAACCGGGCGGCAGCGTCTCGTCGGGGCCCAGGATCTTCTCCACCACCACGAACGGGCGCGGATCGGCCTGCCGGCTCAGATTGGCCAGGTACTGCTCCGGATCGGAGAGGCCATCCACGTGGTCGATCCGGAACCCCGTGAAGGCCGGATGGGCGGCGATCTGGAAGGGCAACGCATGCACGTTGGCGAAGACCGCCGGATCTTCGACCCGCACGGCCGCCAGATCGTTGATGTCGAAGAAGCGGCGGTAGTTGATCTCGTGCGCCGCCACCCGCCAGTTGGCCAGGCGGTAGGATTGCTCGTCCAGCAGCCGTTCGAGGCGATCGAAGCTGCGCGGATCGCCGCGAACGCCGTTCACCTCCTCGACGACCTTGGCGATCGCGGCCCGGAATGCCTCGCTGCCGTCCGCCAGCGCCGCCAGGCGATGCTTGATGGCCTCTTTCTCGTGGCGGTGCTCTACGAAACGGGTGGCTCCCGCCCGACGCAGCGGCGCCAGGGTGTGCACCAGCGCGCGCAGGATGCTCTCGAGCTCGATGACCGTCGGATCCTCGCCCGCCAGGCGGGCGCGCAGCTTTTCCAGCGCCGGTTCGAGGACCAGGCGCCAGCTCTCCGCGCCGAGCGGCAACCGCCTCTGCCCGAAGGCCAGAAAGAAGCGCCCCGCCTCGAACCCGATGGCGAGGCCCCCCTCGAGCACCCGCCCGTACTGCTCTTCGAGGAACGGCAGCAACACCTTCCCCACCAGCTCCGGTTTGGGGGGCTCCCAGTCGATGTCGAAGGTGGCGGCGCACGGCGAATCGCGCCCGTCTTCGAGCACCTCCATCCAGGGACGATTGGCGTCGTCGGCGATGCACATGTGATTCGGGACGACGTCGAGCAGGATTCCCAGCTCGGCGGCCTGCGCGCCGTCGAGCAATCGCTGCAGCGCCGCGGCATCCCCCAGCTCGGGGTTGAGGCGGGTGTGATCGACGATGTCGTACCCGTGGATGCTGCCGGGGCGGGCCGCGTAGAGCGGCGACAGATACAGATCGGAGATTCCCAGCAGGCGCAGGTAGGGAATGGCGGCGCCGGCGGCGGCCAGCGGAAACTCGCGACGGAGCTGGAGCCGATAGGTCGCCGCCGGAATCCGGCCGGGTCGCGGCATCAGATCTCTTCCGGACCGGGTGGTGGCCGGCGGAGGACCACCATGGAGCGGCCGCGCAGCGGCAGGCTCGCTTCCCCCGGCAGCTTGGCCGCCACCGGCGCGACCGGGCACGAGGTGTCGACCACGATCTCCCATTCGTGCCCCCAGTCGAGGTGGGGCAAGGCGAAGGTCAGCTCCTCGTGGTGCGCGTTCAGGAGCACCAGCAGGGTGTTGCCCATCGGGCGGCGTCCGGCCTTGTCCGGCACCACCAGCGTGTCACCACCCAGCAGGTAGGTCAGCGAGCGGACAAAAGGCACCTGCCAATCCTCGGCCGGCATCTCGTTGCCATCGGGCCGGAAGAAGGCCAGGTCCTTGAGCCGCGAATCCCAGATGCGGTCGCCGCGGAAGAAGTGATCCTCGCGCAAGACCCCCTCCTTTCGCCGCAGCCGCGACAGGCGGGCGGTGAAGTCGAGCAGGGCGCGGCGGCGGTCGTCCAGGTTCCAGTCCACCCAGGAGATCTCGTTGTCCTGGCAATAGGCGTTGTTGTTTCCGCCCTGGGTCCGGCCCATCTCGTCGCCGGCCACCAGCATGGGCACGCCGCGCGACAGGAACAGCGTGCTCAGGAAGTTGCGCTTGGTGCGATCGCGCAGCTCGTTGATCCCGGCGTCGTCGGTCTCCCCCTCGACGCCGTGGTTCCAGGACCGGTTGTCGTCCGACCCGTCCCGGTTGTCGTCCTTGTTCGCTTCGTTGTGCTTGCCGTCGTAGCTGACCAGATCGTGCAAGGTGAATCCGTCGTGGCTGGTGATGAAGTTGATGCTGGCGTGAGGCCGACGTCCGCCCGCCTGAAAGATGTCGGCCGATCCGGTCAGTCGATAACCGAGCTCGCCCGCCTGGCTCTCGTCGCCCTTCCAGAAGCGGCGCACGGCGTCCCGGTAGGCGCCGTTCCACTCCGACCACAACACCGGGAAGCCGCCCAGCTGAACGCCGTTTTCGCCGGTGTCCCACGGCTCCGCGATGAGCTTGAGCGACGACAGCGCCGGGTCCTGGTGCACCGCCTGGAAAAACGCGGCATTCTTGTCGAAGGCGAAGGTCGGCCACATCCGACCCAGCGTGGTGGCCAGATCGAACCGGAACCCGTCGACGTGCATCTCCGTGGCCCAGTAGCGAAGGCTGTCGAGCACCAGCTTCATGGTGTAAAGGGCGCCCAGGTTCAAGCTGTTGCCGCAGCCGGTGAACTCCATGTTGTAGCGACGGTCCTGCGGGCTGTGGTGGTAGTAGCCGATGTTGTCGAGGCCCCGAAATGAGAGCGTCGGGCCCATCTGATTGCCTTCGCCCGTGTGGTTGTAGACCACGTCGAGGATCACTTCGATGCCGGCCGCGTGGAGCTGCTTGACCATGGTCTTGAACTCCGCGACCTGGGCCCCCGGTGTCGAGGCGCGTGCATAACGCTGCTCGGGCGCGAAGAAGGCCAGCGTGCTGTAGCCCCAATAGTTGGTCAGCCCCTTGTCGACCATGTACCCGTCGACCAACTTGGCGTGGACGGGCAGGAGCTCGATGGCGGTGATGCCCAGCTTCTGGAGGTGGGCGATGACCGCCGGATGTCCGATCGCCGCGTAGGTGCCGCGGATCTCTTCGGGCACCTCGGGATGCCGCATGGTCAGGCCGCGGACGTGCGCCTCATAGATGATGGTGTCGTTCCAGGGAACGTTCGGACGGCGATCCTCCCCCCAGTCGAAATCGTCGACCAGCACCACCGACTTCGGGACGACGGCGGCGTCGTCCTGCTCGGAGAACGCCAGGTCGGCGTCGGGCGCGTTGGTCGGATAGCCGTAGATCGGGCCCTTGAAATCGATGTCGCCGTGCAGGGCGCGCGCGTACGGATCGATGAGCAGCTTGTTGATGTTGAAGCGCTGCCCCTCGCTCGGCACGAAGGGACCCTCGACGCGGAATCCGTAGAGGGCGCCGACCCGGACGTCCGGAATCAGTCCGTGGAAGACCTGCGCGGTCCGTTCCAGCAGCTCGTAGCGGGCGATCTCGCGCGCCGGCTCGGCCGCATCGAAGAGACAGACGAAGGCGCGTTCCCCGTGCTCGGAGAACAGCGCGAAGTTCACGCCCCCAACCATCAAGGTGGCGCCCAGCGGGAACGGGCTGCCCGGCAGCACCGCGAAGCGAGGATCCGGAGCGGTCTCGGCGTCGGGCTCGAGAACTCTAGCGGTGGACAAGGGGCTCTCCTATGGGTTGGGGCTCAGCGGTCAAACGCCAGGCGCGCAGCAGCTCGGCGACGCCCCAGGCCTGGGCGATGCAACCGCGCGGACGGAACGGAGCCTCGGCATCGAAGATCTCGCTCACCGAGCCGACGCAGGCCTGACCCAGGTGCGTCTGCAGGCCACGGAGAAGCTGGCGCGCGTTCGAGCGCGACTCGGGATAGACCTTCAACCAGGCATCCACGAACGGACCGATGAGCCAGCTCCAGACGGTTCCTTGGTGGTAGGCGGCATCTCGGGTCCGCAGATCGCCGTGGTAGCTCGCCTTGAAATCTGGCTCGCCGGGCGCCAGCGATCGGAGGCCGACGGGCGTCAGCAGCGCCTCGGCGGCGCCGTCGACGATGGCACGCCAATGCACCGGATCCAGCACCGGATTCGGGAGCGAGACGGCGAGGAGCTGATTCGGCCGGAAGGAATCGTCCTGTGCCTCGGCCGGTCCCTGAATGACGTCGAACAATCGATTCTTCGATTCGTTCCAGAACAGGCGGTTGAAAGATGCCTTCGCCGTCTCCGCCATCTGCCGATAGCGCACCGCCGACTCCGGCGATCGTTCCCCCGCCATCCACTGCCCGATCAGCGTCAGGGCGTTGAACCACAGCGCGTTGATCTCGACCGCCTTTCCGCGACGCGGCGTCACCACCCAGCCGTCGCAGAGCGCGTCCATCCAGGTCAGCGCGAACCCGTCCTGGCCCTGCCGGAGCAGGCCGTCGGCGGGGTCGACCCCGATTCCGAAGTCGGTCCCTTTGACGTGGGCGTCGATGATCTGCTCCAGCGTCGGAAGCAGCAGCCGCAGCGTCACGCGATCCGAGCTGTAGGCCAGATAGCGATCGACCGCGTGAAAGAACCAGAGGGTGGCGTCGGCCGTGTGGTACAGGCCCTCCTGCGACCCCTCCGGGAACAGGTTGGGAATCAGCCCATTTCGCGTGTAGCGGGCGAAGCTGTGCAGGATGAAGTGGGCCGTCTGGAGGCGCCCCGTGCAGAGGGTCAGCCCTTCGAGGCTGATCATCGTGTCCCGTCCCCAGTCGGTGAACCAGTGGTATCCCGCGATGACCGATCGCAGCTCCTCGCCCTGCGCGCGCGCCCGGGCGGCGTCCTCGGTACGTCCCGCCGGCGCGATCACGAATTGGTCGGCGGCCAGCACCAGCTCGGCGGTCGTGAGGTCCTGGTCGGCCCCGGGGGCGATGTGCAAAAGGCGCGTGCGACGGTCGTTTTCATAGCGCCAGGCCCGATCGGGATCGATGGCACCCATCGTCTCCCAGGTCTCGGCGGAGGCCACCAGCGTGACCGGTGTGGCGCGCGTCAGCGTGACCTTGAACTGCCCGGGGCTCCAGAGCGTGCCGTGCGCTTCGTAGCCGCGATCCGCCTCCCAGCGGTAGTTGACCCTCTCTTGTCGTTCCGGAAAGAACTCGAAGGTCGGGCTCTGGCCGTCGACCTGGATCTTCAGGGATGGCAGGAGGGATCCGGTCGACACCTCGAATCGGTTGCCTGTCAGCGACAAGGTGTACGGATCGAAGGGGCGGGAGACCGGAGCGTCGTGGGGGCGAAAATGCATCGCCGGGCGCAACGACATCGCGATCCCCGGATGCGCCCTGTCCGTGCCCGGCGCATCCAGCAGGCTGTACCTCAGATAGACCGTATTCTGGCAGTAGGCGAGCACGATCCGCTTCTCGATGACCACGTTATCCAACCGGTAGGTCCAGATCGGCAGCCCCATCTCCAGCCGAAACTCCTCGAGGTGCTCGGTTCCGTGCATCGCGGTTCCGGCGTCGGTCTCCTCGGCGCTGAGCCGGCGCGCGGAGCCGTCGGGGAGCCGAAGGTGCTCGACCAGGTGGTCCAGCATCATCGTGCGCCCGAAGGGGTTGGGCAGCGCCGCCACCAGCAGGCCGTGGTAGCGACGCCGGACCATGCCGGCCAGGGTGCCGGAGGCATAACCCCCGAGGCCGTTGGTCACCAACCACTCGCGGTCGACCAGGGCTTCGTTCGCATTTGGCTCGTCGCTCTGCCAGCCGACGCGAGAGACCTGAATCATCGTCGTTCGGAAGAGTTCAAGGTGCGTGCCAAGCGCACCCGCCCGCGCAATGCACCAGCTTCGCGTTCTTGAAGGCCTCTCGTTACCCGCCCGTAACGTCCGCGGGGAGCTGTAACGATCCTGGATCCTGCGCGGACGTTCTAGGAACCCCGCGCGCCGGTCACAGGATCTCCGACCAGGACGGAGATGTGGCGAAGGCGGCGTTGATCAAACCGGCGTGCGAATAGGCCTGCGGGAAATTTCCCCACAGGCGCCGCCCGATCGGATCGTAGTCCTCGGCCAGCAGACCGAGCGGCGACAGTGCCGGACGAACGCGCTCCAGCAGAACGCGGGCCTCGTCGCGTCGACCCATGAGTGCCAGCGCCTCCGCCAGCCACAGCGTGCAGATGACGAAGGCGACGGTGGGCTGCCCGAATCCGTCGTCGTGGGCATATCGAAACAGCCAGCCGTCCCGCCCGAGCCCGTTCGCGATGGCCTGGATGCTCGAACGCATGCGCGGATCGTCGAGCGGCAAGAAACGCAGCTTGGCCAGCTGAATCAGCGAGGCGTCGAGCGTCTGGTCCAGATTCTGGCCGCCATACGACGAGACGAACGCGCCCAGGGTGGGGTTCCAGGCCTGCTCGACGATTTGATGGTGCAGCCGATCGGCCGCAGCGCGCATCTCCGCGGCTATGGCTGGGCGATGAACCGCGGCGATGCGGGCCGCGCGGTCGGCCGCCGCCCAGCACATCACGCTGGAGAAGGTCTGCGGCGTCCATTCGGTCCTGAGCTCCCAGATCCCTGCGTCCGGCGTGCCCGCCACGGCGACCGCCCGGCGTGCCAAACGCTCGATCAGATCCAGCGACTCCCGCGTCCGCTCGTTCTCGAACCGGCTGTCGAGAAAGACCGGCTCCAGCGCCAGCACCAGCTCGCCGAACAGATCGTGCTGCTTGTGCAGGGCGGCGCCGTTCCCCAGCCGCACGGGACCTTCGCCCCCGAACCCGGCCCAGTTGGACAGGACCGTCTCCTCGAGGTCGCTGCTGCCGTCGATGCGGTAGAGGGGCGAGAGATCCAGCTCCGGGTTTCCGCCCGCGATGTTCAGCAGGTACTTCAGAAATCCTTCGCGCTCCTCGAAGTGGCCCAGCATCCGAAAGGCGTCCAGGACGTAGTAGGCGTCCCGGAGCCAGCAGTAGCGATAGTCCCAGGTTCGGCCGCTCCCGGGCGACTCCGGGATCGCCATGGTCGTCGACGCGACGATCGCACCGGTGTCCTCGTAACAGTGCAGCTTGAGCGCGAGGGCCGACCGGATGACCTCGTTCTGGAAATGCGGCGGAACGTCGCAATGCTTGACCCAGACCTGCCAGTAGCGAACCGTCTCCGACAGATGGCGTTCGCAGCGCGCCGGCAGCGGCTCATCCGGTGGCGGGCCCCAGGTCAGGATCAGGTGGTGCCGCTGGGTGAGCGCGAACGGCGCGCCCGTGAGAAAGGTCTGCGGGATGTCGGAGGTCAATCGCAGCGGTCGCGGATAGCCCAAAAAATCGATGTGGCCAGAGGATTCCAGACGCTCGGGGCGCTTCTTCGACCAGCCGAGTCGGGGCTCGCAGCGAACGGTGATGCGCGGCATCCCCTCGATCGGCTCGACGATGCGAACCAGCTCCGTCGGCGTGATGACCCGCTGCTGGACGAAATAGCGCGGCGCCAGATCCAGGACCCGAAAGGCCCCCTCGGCGGTGCGGAAGGTGGTCTCGAGGACGTTGGTGTTGGGCAGATAGCGCTGCACCCCCGGGGTCCCCGCGGCAGACCCGACCTCGAACGTGCCGCCGTCGGCCTCATCCAGCAGCGCCCCGAAGACGGGCTCGCCGTCCAGGCGCGGGAGGCAACACCAATTGACGGCGCCGCTCCGATCGACCAGCGCTGCGAACTGACAGTTCCCGATGAGGCCGAGATCTTCCAGCTTTGGCAAGAGATCCAGTTGGAGACGGTAGTCATCCCCGACGGGGCGGCAAGCGTCGCCCGTCCAGATTGAGACCGGTTACGACACCGCGCGCCCGCTGGAGCCGTGTCTCGGTTTCGTAACGGTTGGCCCTGCGGGAGGGGACGCGAGCGGCCCGACCGGCCGGAAAAAGCGGCGACGAAGACCCGCCCGTCGGCTGGCACGCGATTTGATGGATGTCTCGCCATGACGAATCAGACAAACGATTTTTCGACCGGCCCCCGTCCCCGGGGAACGCTGAGAATCAAACGGCTTCTGGCCACCCAGCTCAAGCTGTTCCGGCTGGACCTGGTCGGACAGGATCACCCCGCCCTGGTTCGCGTGGGCGCGCTGCTGATTTTTGGCCCGTTCTTGCTGGTCGGCTATGCCTTCGCGCTGGCGGCGGCGGTCCGCATTCTGGCCATCCGCCTCGGCTGGGGAGTCGGGTTGCTGCTGATCGGGCTGATTCACCTGGCCGTGGGCGCCTGGGGAATGAAGCGGAGTCGCGCGATCGCCTTCGCGCAGAGCTACGACGTCGTCGTGCCCGAGTGCGAACCGGCGCGCTCCGCTCACCTCGGATTCGACGACGCGGTCACCCTGCCCAGCCTCTATCGACCGCTGCGACCCAAAGCCCCGGCGCCCCACCGCCCCGTGTGATGACCCTTCCGGTTGAGCCATCCATGTCCATATTCCGCAAAGATGAATCGGCTTCGTGCGGGCCTCCCCGGTGCCGGCTTTCGGTGCCGCGGCGGCGGACGTGCCGTCGTCTCGGTCGCCTGCGTTTTGGCGGGGAGCGTCTTGCTGGGTTGCGCTGGGCACCAGAAGAAGGATCTGCCCACCGTGAAGGACCTGAAGATCTCGGGCAACCGTGAGGTCTCGTCGCGCGAGATCAAGAAAAGGATCCTGACTAGCAAGACGGGGTGGTGGCCGTTCGCCAGCAAGGAGCTCTACGATCCGGTGGCCTGGCAGGCCGATCTCAAGCGGATCGAGCGCCTCTACACGGCCAAAGGCTTCTACCAGGCCGAGGTCGTGAAGGACGAGGTCGTTCCCCGGCCGCCCGATGGCGTCTCGCTGGAGGTCCAGGTTAGCGAGGGACCGCAGACCCGGATCGGCCAGCTCCAGATTAGCGGGCTCGAGGCGCTGCCGGCGGCCGACCGGGAGGCCGCGGTCAGGCGCCTGCCGCTGACCGTGGGCGCCGTCTTCGTCGAATACGACTGGGCGGCCGCCAAGGAAAAGATCGCGGCCGCCTTGCGCGACCGGGGCTATGCCAAGGTCGCCGTCGACGCGCAGGCGCTGGTCGACGTCAAGACGCACCTGGCGTCGTTGACGCTCTTCGTGCGACCCGGGCTGCGGTACACCTTCGGCGCCATCGAGATCACCACCACGCCCGACGCGCGCATCGCGCCGGTCTTGGTCTGGGAGCAGGCCCGGATCGCCATTCCCGAGGGGAAGCACACCAGCGACGACGCGCTCGACGAGGCCCAGCGGCGGATCCTGGCGATGGGCGTCTTCGCGACGGTGAAGGTGACCACCGGCGACGCCGACGACCGGACGGCCCGGATGCCGGTGCGGGTCGACGTGCGCGAGGCGCCGTTCCGGACCTTGCGTTTGGGCGGCGGCGGCAAGATCGACGAGATCCGCAACGAGGTTCGTCTCCTCGCCGAATGGACCAACCGCGACTTCCTGGGCGGCATGCGCAAGCTGACCGCCCACGCCGAGGCCGGCTGGGCGTTCATTCCCAACTTCTATACGGCCACCACCGGCGACGCCACCAGCGGCGCGCGCAACGGGCCGATCGCCGACCTGAGCCTGCAGTTCGAGCAGCCGCGCTTCCTCGGCCGTCCCTCCTTGCGCGAGCAGAGCAAGATCGAGGTCCAGCGCACCCTCGAGCTGACCTACGACGCGATCAGCACGAGCCTCACCAACGGCGTCATCTGGACGCCGCGCGCGCGGCTGTCGATCTTCCCGTCGTACCACCTGGAGGGCGACTACCTGAACGGACCGCCGGTCAGCAGCGCCGCCACCGCGCCGCTGACGCTGGGTTGCGACACCACCAGCGACCACTGCTTCGTCTGGCTCTCCTACCTGGAACAGGTGGTCACCTGGGATCGGCGCGACCATCCACTCGAGCCGCGGAACGGCGCCTACGCCAGCCTGTCGTTGCAGGAGGGCGGAGGACCGCTGGGCGGGGACTTCAACTACTTCCGGGTGCTGCCCGATCTGCGCGGCTACATAAGCTTTGGCGAGGACGACGTGCTCACCTTGTCGGCACGCTTGCGCGTGGGCGAGCTCTGGCCGACCTCCGGCAATCCCGAGCAGAGCGCGGTGGTGACCCGCTTTTACGGCGGCGGAGCCGTGTCGATGCGCGGCTTCAACGACCGCCGCCTCTCGCCGCTCCTGCTGGTGCCGGCGCCCGGCGCGGCCCCCGGCGTCACGCTCAGTCTCCCCATCGGTGGCGACGGGATGATCGACGGCAGCTTCGAGGCGCGCTACTCGCTGACCGAGGTCCTGCGCCTGGCCGCCTTCGTCGACTACGGACAGGTGACGACCGCGCAGGTCACACCGGGCGACGCCGCCCGGCTTCTTTGGGCGGTCGGCCTGGGCCTGCGCTACCTGACGCCGATCGGACCAATCCGCCTGGACGTGGCGCGCCGGCTGCCCTTCGGGCGACTGCCGCCGCTTTACGCCGCGAACGCGGGCGTCATCGAGCTGCAACCCGCCTACCCGGTCGACACGAGCTGCTTCGGTCTCTTTGGGTCTCAACCGCTGACCCCGGTCACCGACGGTCTGTGCGTCTTGCAGATCTCGATCGGCGAGGCGTTTTGAAACCGCCGCCCCAGCTGGGCCGGTTGGCCCGCACCATCGCCAAGGTGGCTCTGGTGGCCGTGGCGGCGGTCGCGCTCCTGGTCGGGGGCGCCTGGTTGTTCCTACAGACGCGCTGGGGCGGTCGGGTGGTCCGACACTTCGCCTTGCCCAGGATCAACGCGCAGATCGCCGGCAAGCTGGAGCTCGGGCGCTTCCGCTTCGGCGGTGATCATCTGGCGCTCACGGAGATCGTCCTGCGGGATCCTGCGGGCACGGTCGTCGCGCGGATCGCGCAGATCGATCTCAGCTTCTCGCGGAGCGCGCTCCTGCACCGGCACCTGGATCTGAGAGATCTCGCGGTCGCGCGGCCGGAGCTCTGGCTGGTGCAGGACGAAAATGGGCTGAATTTGGGTCGCGCGCTGGCGGCGCGAAGGCCCGAGGTGGAAAAGCCGCCGCGGTCGGGATCGACGGGTCCCGGGATGATCATCGATCTGCGCAAGCTGACGATCCGCGACGGGACGATCGATCTTCGGTCGACGGCGGCCGATCCGCCACGCCACCTGCACGTCGCCGCGCTGGCGGTCGATGGCGCGGCGCACTACGACGCGGGCCAGTCGCGGGTTTCACTGGACCTGGCGGTCGACGCGCGGGGCGGCCATCTCGACGCGCGGGGGAATTTCGATCTCCTGCAACTGCGCGCGCTCGCTCCCGGTCTGGCGGTTCACGTGCGCGATCTGGATTTCTCCCAGCTGGTCGAGGGGGCGCCGTCCTCGACGCTGGCGTTCGAGCTCTCCGCGCTCGGGGGCGGACGTGACCTGACGTCGCTGGACGGATCGCTCGATTTCGCCCTGCCGGCCGGGCGCTTGGCCGAACGATCGTTCGGTCCGATTTCGCTGCGCGCACGGGCTTCCCAGGGCCTGATCACGCTGGCGGATCTCCGCGCCGTGTTGCCGGGCGTCGAGATCACGGCCAAAGGCACCGCCAGTGCCGCGACGATCGACCTGCGGGCGCGCGTCGACGCGGACGATCTCGCAGCCCTCGCGCAAAGCCTGGTCCCCTGGGGAATCGAGCCGCCAGCGCTGGCCGGCCATGGGCGCCTCGACCTCGCGGTCGGCGGGCGATTGGACGCGCCGTCGTTGCGGATGACCGGTGACCTGCCCCGGCTTCGGGTCGGCACGAGCTCGGTCGAGAGCCTGACCCTGACCGCGTTCGTGCCCGACCTGCGCTCTCCCGAGGCCGCCGATGTCGATCTGGCCGCCCCCCGTGCCTTCCTGGGTGGACAGACGTTGCGCGGCCTCACCTTGTCGGTTCATGCCGGCGGCACCCTCCTGTCGGCCAGCGCCCGGACCCGGGCACCGTTTCCGATGACGCTCGCCGTTCGGGGCTTTCGGGGATCGTCCCCCTCTGCTCTCACCATCGACGCGCTCGATCTCCGCTATGCAGAAGCGAGCTGGTCGTTGGTGCGGCCGGCGCGGCTGGAATTCGGCGGCGGTCGCTTCTCCGTCGAGGGGTTCGCGCTGCGCTCCGGTCGGGAGCGGATCGAGGCCGACCTCTCGCAGAGCCAGCGCGGCATCCGCGGTCGCCTGGTCGTCGCGAAGCTCGACCTCTCCCGCCTGCCACGCGCCTTCGTGCCGCCCGCGCTGGGCGTGGCCGGAATGGTCGACGTCGACGCGCGCCTGGCCGGCAGCGCAACAGATCCCCGCCTCGACGCCCGGGTTTCTCTGTCCGGCGGTCGCTTTCACGGGTACCGCGATCTTTCGTTGACGCTCGACGCGCACACCGCGGCGGCGCGCGCACGCGGGCGACTGGACGTGCGCGGCCTCGGCGCCGCGATCTCCACCCGCTTCGACCTCCCGGCGGCCTGGCCGATCCGCGATGGCCGCGCGCCATTGCTCCTGGATCTGACGCTGGCGGAGATCGATCTCCCGAGCACGATCCAGGCGCTGGCGACCGCGACCGGCCGGCCGATTCCCGCCCACCTGCGCGGTCGGGGTCACCTGACGGCGCGCCTCGACGGCACGCTGCAGGAACCTCGCCTTTCTCTGGCGATCGGTGCCAAGGCCCTGGTCGTGGAAGGTCAAACGGTCGGTGACGTCGACCTGGCGATTCACGGCGACGGCGACCGTCCACTGGAAGCACACCTGCAGGTCACCACCAGCGGGGCGGGCGGTGCGCACACGGCGATCGACCTGACCACGCCCCTGTCTCTGCGGGCCGCCCTGCGTCGCCCGCCCACCCCCGACACGCTGGTGCGCACGCCGATCGAGATGCGGGGCGAGGTCGATCGGCTCCCGCTGGCCGTACTGGCGCAGCTCGCCCGCTATCGCCCTGCCGTCGGCGGAACGCTCAGCTCCCACCTGGCCTTCTCCGGGACGGCGCTGGAACCTCGGGGCACCCTCACCGCCGACGTCGTCGGGGCCACCGCCCAGGGCGTGCCAGCCACCGACGCCCGCCTGGAGCTCGAGCTCGAGCGCCGCGCGATCGACGCGCACCTGCGGGTGCTGCGGCAAAAGCATCCACTGTTGGCGCTCGAGGCGCACCTGGGTGCGGGGGGCTCCGTATGGCGCAACCCCGCGCGGCTGGCGGATGCGCCCCTTCGAGTGCGCGCCGTGGTGGGTCCGCTCGAGATCCAGCGGCTCGGCCTCCCCCCGCTCAGCGATCGCGATCCCCCGCGCGCGCTCAAGGGACGGGTCCACCTGGATCTGACCGTCGACGGAACCTTGCGGGCGCCGCGGGTGGTCTGGCACACCGACGCCGACGACATCCGCCTCGACAGGTCGCTGGTGGGTGTGGCGCACCTGGCAGGCACCTACGCGGATCGCCGAGCGACCGTGAACGCGCGCCTGGTCACCGTCAATCAAGGCGAGCTGAATGCGGTCGCGGTCACCACCGCCGATCTCGGGTATCCCCAGATCACCCGCGGCCTCGACGTTCACCATCTCCCGCTCGACGTGCGCCTCGACGCGCAGCGCTTCGACGTACAGGGGCTCTCGGGCGTGACGCAGGGGCTGCGCACGGTGGGCGGCCTCTTCTCGGCCTCCGCGAACGTGCGCGGCACCGTGGCCGATCCCCGCGTCAGCGGGCGGCTCGAATGGACCGACGGGCTCCTCGCCATCACGGGCCTCGGCGAGTACCACGACATCCACCTGGCCGTGCACGGCGACGATCAGAAGCTGATCCTCGACGAGCTCCGCGCCCGAAGCGGCAATGGAATGGCGCGGGTCACGGGAGACGCCTCCCACGCCGCGGGGGCCTATCATTTCTCTGCCCGCGCCGACGTCGCCCGTTTCCCGATCTACCAGGAAGGCCAGCCCCTGGCTCAGGTCTCGCTCAGCACGACGCTGACAGGGACGACGGCACCGTTCGACACCCGGGCCGACGTCCAGATCGACAACGCGCGGATCGAGCTCAGCGACGCCAAACGAAAGAATCTCCAGTCGCTGGCGAGCCCGGCCGACGTCGTGCTGGTCGATGCCGGCCAGCCGCTCAACCGGTCCCAGGCCGAAAGGCTGCGGGCACTCCTGGCGGCCCGTCCCAAGCCGAAAGGCGGGCCAGCGTCTGCGGCCGGCGCTCCGGCGCCGCCACCGATCGCCGCGGTCAGCGCCGTGCGGGTCACCGTGAACGCCCCGCGGAAGATCTGGGTCACCGGCAAGGACGCCTATTTCGAGATCGGGCTTGGTCCGGGATTTCGTGTCTCGATGACCGACCGGACGCGGGTGGTCGGTCAGGTCGTCGTCAAGCGCGGGCGCATCGACATCTTCGGGCGACGCTTCGACCTTCGGGCAGACTCGACGCTCGAGTTCAGCGGCTCGCCCGATCATCCCCGGCTGGACGTGACCGCCCAGTACCAGAACCAGCTCGAAAACATCACCGTCGTGCTGACCGCCAAGGGCCCGCTCGAGCATCTGACCGTCACGGTGACGTCGCCCAACCGTCCCGAGCTCACCGAGTCCCAGCTCTACACGCTGGTCATCACCGGCCACCTTCAGCTCGGCAGCGGGACTTCGGGGTCGTCGACCCCCACGGCGGAGGCGGCATCGCTGCTGGGCGGGGCGCTGGCCGCCCGCCTGCAGAAGACGCTGGCCAAGAAGCTGCCCCTCGACGTCCTCACCGTCGACGCGGGGGGTGGCGAGGGGCTGACCGGAACCCAGCTCGAAGCGGGGCGCTATGTCGCCGACAAGCTCTACGTTGGGTACGTGGGCCGGGTGGGGGCCGATCCCAACCTCTACCAGAACCGCAACGCCGTCCACGTCGAGTACCAGCTCAGCTCCCGTTGGGGCGTCGACGGGGAATACGGCGATGTCGGCACCGGCTCGCTCGACCTCACCTGGAAAAAGAACTACTGAACCACCGGACCTGATGTGCCCCCCCTTGCCAACCCGATTTCAGTGCCCACAAAAGAAGGAGACGATGAGCGCGTCCATCCAGGCCGACATGGATATGGATCTCGGGCCGATCCCCATCCTGAGCAGCCGATTCTCCCGGCAGCGAGAGCGGCGTCAGGTCGACCGGGCGCAGCTGCGGCTCCAGCTCAGGGTCGTTCAAGAGATGCTGGGGGACCTGCAGGCGCAGACTCTGGTCGGCCAGCGGCACACGATGGACAAGATGATCGGGGTCCTGCGGGAACAGGTGAACCGGGGCCTGTTTGCGGTGGGCACGCGTAACCAGCAGATGTTGCGGGATCTTCTGGAGCAGCTCGCGCGGGAGGCGGGACGTCCGGTCCCGCAGTTCGGGTACTTCCGGGATCGGGCCGAGCCTCTGGTCGCCCTCCTGATGGCCTCGACGTAGTCCTCGACGACCCCGCGTCGCTCGCGAGCTGCCGTACAATCGGTAGGCCCTTCAATCCATGTGCTTCTCGGCGACAGGGAGCTTCGCGGCCTCGGGGGTCCTGACCGGCCTCGGCGTCGCATCTATGGTTCGCAACTCATCCGGGGCGCACCGGATGTTCGCGGCGATACCGCTGGTCTTCGCGACCCAGCAAGCGGCCGAAGGGACCGTCTGGGTGACGATGGACGGAGACCCCCACGCGGTGCTGCACCGGCTCGCGGTGAACCTCTTTCTCGGCTGTGCGCTGGTCATCTGGCCAACCTGGCTGCCGGTTTCTCTGCGGGCGGCGGAGACCAATTCCACCCGCCGGCGCGTGCTCACGGCGCTCTCAGCGTTCGGCCTGCTCTTCTCGGCCTGCGCGGCGGTCGTGCTGATGCGGGGACAGCCGCTGGCGCAGATCGCCGGACACAGCATTCGCTACGAATACGGGGGGAGCGGAAACGCTTCGCAGCATTTTTTCTATCTCGTCGCGTACGTGATCCCCGTCGTCGCACCCCTCTTCGTCTCGACGACGGAACTGTCGCGGACCATCGGAACGCTGCTCATCGTGTCGCTCGCCCTCACGGCCTTCACCGAGAGGGATACTCTGACCTCTGTCTGGTGCTTCTTCGCCGCCCTGCTGAGCGGCCTCATCTGGGTGGCCGTCGAGCGCACCCGATCCCGCACCTCGACCCCACAGATGGGGCCCAGCGGCGCGCGTTGACATCCGCCTCAGGTGAGCGGCACCAGAAAGGCGATCGCGATGAAGGCGATCGACAGCGCCAGGCACCAGAGCACCGTCACCACGGTCTTCCGGCGCCTCTGATGGCGTATCCACCGCTCGCCGACGAGCTCCAGCTTTGGATTGTCGAGCCGAGGATACGGCACACGGGACGTTCTGCCTGGTCGCCGCAACCGGCCGCCCCAAAAAAGATCCGCCCCCTGCCGGCCTATCGACCCCCCACTCGTCCCGGATGAAAGTCCCGTGTGCCTCATTCGATAAGCTCTCTATGCCGGTGGGTGAATACAATCGCTGTGCCAAGGTCAGATAGACGGGCGACGCCGCGGACTTAGCCGGGCCCGCCCGGCCCGGAGGGCCTGCCGGCGTCGCCGTCTGGTAACACCGCGAGAGCGGGTGTTACCAGATCGAAAAGACGAGGGCGCCGGGACTCTTCGATAATTCATCCGGTCATCGGGTCATCGGGTCATCGGGTCATTGGGTCATTGGGCGATCCGTCGATACCTGGCATCCGTCAGTGTCCGCATAAAGGCCACGATCGCGTCGACCTCTTGATCGTTCAAGACCGGGGGGTCGCCCGCCCGTCGGTTGTACGGTGGTGACGTCACGTTGACCTGTCCGCGGTACTTCTTGGGCGCATCGTCAAACTTCACGCCCGAGCGGTACCAGCGCCCAGGGTTGGTGTCGCGCGTCGCGTAGAAGGCGACGGCGTCGCGCAAGCGGGTGAACGCGCCGTTGTGCATGAAGGCGCCCCGCACCGCCACGTTGCGAAGCGACGGGGTCCGGAAGTTGATGCAATACATCGGATCGGCGGAGGGCGTCGTCTGGTCGGTTCGCTCGCATAGTCCGAGGTCGGGCTTGCGCTTCTCTCGGACCTTTGGGTTGCCGGGGACGGCGGCGGCATCGTAGCCGTAGTCGGTGAACATCGACGAGGTCGGGTCCTTCGCCGTGTCGGAGAACGCATGGCAGCCGAAGCATCCTCCCTTGGCCGGATCCTGGAACAGGCGGAGGCCCTGCATCTCGACGGCCGTCAGCCGGTCGCGCCCGCGAACGACTTCGTCGTATTTCGACGAGAACGGCGCCATCTCGTCGGAGAGCAGAAATGCCTCCAACGCTCTTCCAACCGAGGCCAGCGTGATCTCGGGGTCCCGGGGTCCGGGCCCGAACGCGCGCACGAAGGCCTTGGCGTAGCTCCCGACCGCGATCTTGCGGGCGATGCTGCGACCGTCGGGGTTGTTCATCTCGTCGGGATTCAGGAGCGGCTGCCGCGCCAGCTCCCGGATCGTGTCGACTCGTCCGTCCCAGAAGAGCCCTCCGAACGGCGCCAGCCGGGGATCGTCGCATTCTTGATAGTAACGAAACGCCGGCACGTACTTGAGATAGAGAAGGGAGGGCGAGGTCCGGCGCGCGAAGTGGTCGGGGCGGCTGCCGCGCGGCACGCCAATCGTCGATCCGTGGCTGCCGGAGAACGCTTGTTCCGGATCGTGGCAACTGGCACAGCTGGTTCCCTTCGGCTCGGAGAGGTTCGCGTCGAAGAAGATCGCCCGGCCGAGCTCGACCAGCTCGGCCGGAGTCGCCGTCGTCTCGGCGCGAAGCCGCGGCCCCATCAGCGCGATGAAGAAGCCCACCAGTGCGGCGCCCTGCCTGCGCCACCCGCGGCGAACATCTGCAGGGCTCTGGTGATCACCGCGACGTCGCGCCACGTCTCGGGCGTAGCAATTTCCGAACCGCGCCCGGACGGAAGCACCGCCGCAGCTCCAACGGTCGGCCGACCTCCCGAACTGTTCGAAATCCAGAACGGAGCATCTGGTTTTCGAATAGTGGGGCACGGGCTCGTTGGGATGCGCTGGCCTACTGGGCCGCATGAAACCGCCGCCTTGGTGGCACACCGTTCATTGGAACTCGCCTTGCAGAACGGGACGGTCGGCGCAGCAGCTCTCGCCAGCAAGCCAGCAAGAAAGAAGACCGACGTGCAAAAGCAGCGAACCTCTCTCGTTTCCCTCGCCCTAGCGAACGTTGTCACCGCATTGGCCATCGCCTTGGTCTCGGGCGCCTGTTCGCCCACCGCCGGCTCCGGCAGCGCAGACCCCACCAGCTCGGTCGAGCTCGCTCTTCACGCCGGCGGCGTTTCGATCAACACGGTCAGCTACTCGATCGTGGGTCCCAGCTCGTTTTCGAAGACCGGCACCATCGATGTCGGGCAGAGCGCCGCAGCGTCCGCCATCATCGGGCCACTCCCGATCGGATCGGGATTCTCCATCACCTTGACGGCGGTCTCGCTCGACGGGACCGAAACCTGCGCCGGCTCGGCGGGCTTCGCGGTGGTGGCGCAGCAGACGATACCGGTGCCGGTCGCCCTGCTCTGCCACCAGGCGCCGGGTACAGGGAGCGTGCTGGTCAGCGGCACTGTGAACTTGTGCCCCCAGATCGACGCCGTGGGAGCCAACCCGGCCGAGGTGCTGGTGGGCGGATCCGTCGGTCTGACCGGGACGGCCCATGACGTGGACGGCGCTCCGTCTGCCCTCTCCTATCGCTGGACGGCCAGCTCCGGCGTGCTGGCCGATGCGTCGGCCCAGAACACGCGCTTTACCTGCACCGCCGCCGGCACCGCGACCATCACCCTCACGGTGTCGGACGGCGACGCCACCGCCGGTTGCCCCGCCACCGGCAGCGTAACCGTCGCCTGCACGGCGCTCACGGCCGATAGCGGCTGCGCGCTCGGCAATGGCGCCGGTCCAATAAAGCACCTCATCTACCTGCAGTTCGACAACACGCACCTGCAACGCGACCGAGCGGGCGTCCCTTCGGACCTCGAGCAGATGCCGCACCTGCTCGATTTCATCCGCGGCAACGGCACGCTCATGGCCAACGATCACACCGTCCTCATCTCGCACACCGCCGGCGGCATCCTCTCCTCGTTGACCGGCGTCTACCCCGACCGTCACGGTCAGACCGTGACCAACAGCTACGTCCGCACCAGCGCCACCGGCAGCTTCTCGTTTCCGAGCTCGTTCGCCTACTGGACCGATCCAACCGTCGCCGGAAGCACGATTCCCAACATGGTCACCCCCGACGGCTCCAACGTCCCCGCGCCCTGGGTCGCCTTCACGCGCTCGGGGTGCGATGTCGGCGCTGTCGCGGCGGCGAACATCGTGCTCGAGAACACAGGCACCGGATCGAACGGAGACGTCTTCAAGGTGTTCGGCCCGGGAACACCCCAGTTCGCGGAAGCCCAGGCTTCAGGTGCGGCGTCGTCGGACTCGGCCGCGCGCAACCTGGCGCAGACCGATTTCGTCGGCTTCGCCGTCCACTGCGCGCAGGGATCCGCGCGATGCGCGGCGGGTGAAAACGACCTCCTCCCCGGAGAGCCGGGTGGCTATGTCGGCTACAAGGGGCTCTTCGGCGCGCAGCAGATCGATCCGCTTCTGACCGGGCAACCGGCCAGCGTTCCGCTGACCGATCTCCTCGGCAACCCGATCGTCGATCCCTTCGGCCAGCCGGGCTTCCCGGGCTTCGACGGCATGGAGGCCGCCGTATCGCTCTCCTACGTCGCGGCGATGCAGGAGCAGGGCATCCCCATCACCTATGCTTACATCTCGGACGCGCACGACTTCCACGGCGTCTCCGGCAACGCGCACACCGCCTACGGACCCGGCCAGCCGGGCTACGAGCAGCAACTGCGGGACTACGACACCGCGTTCGCCAACTTCTTCACCCGTCTGGCGGCCGACGGCATCGACAAGACCAACACCCTGTTCGTCATCACCGTCGACGAGGGAGATCATTTCGTCGGCGGCACGCCCACGCCCCCCGACTGTGACGGCGTGAATGTCCCCTGTGACTGGACCACCCAGAACCAGGTGGGCGAGCTCAACTCCAACATCGACACGCTCGTCCAGCATCAGTTTCCGGCACTGTTCGCCAGCTTCCTGGCCGCGACGGGACCGAACACCTTCACCGTTCACGGGGACGACGCGCCGCCCTTCTATCTGGCAAAGAAGGGCGCTGGCCCGCTGGGGCAGACCGACCCCGACACGCGCACCTTCGAGCGGACCATCGCCGGGCTGACGGCCGTCGATCCCTATACCGGCGCGACCGATCACCTGCTGACGCAGATGGCCGATCAGACCGGAATGAAGGCGCTCCACATGTTCACCACCGGCGATCCAGCCCGCAACGCGACCTTCGCGTTCTTTGCGGACGCCGACTACTTCATCACCGACTTTCCGACCTCCACCTGCGAGACCTGCATCAATCCGGCGTTCGCCTGGAATCACGGCGACATCCAGAAGGAGATCGGTCAGACCTGGGTCGGCTTCGTCGGTCCCGGGGTGGCGTCCCAGCCCGACCAGACCATCTTCACCGACCACACCGACGTCCGCCCGACGATCAATGCGCTCCTCGGATTGCGCGACGTCTACCAGGCCGACGGCCGGGTCATCACCCAGGCCCTGGTCGGCAGCGCGCTTCCATCGGCATTGACGGTCGACCAGGCTACCGTCGAGGCCCTGGGCAGCGTCTACAAACAGATCAACGCGCCCTTCGCTCAGTTCGCCAGCGACATGCTGATCACCTCGACCAAGGCGCTCGAGGGTGCAGACACCGGCGACCTGATCTACAGCTCCAAGGAGACCTCGATCGCGAACCTGACTGCGGCGCGAGATGCCCTCGCGGCGCAGATTCGCGACGCCCTCGACGCTGCGGCCTTCGCGGACCAGATGGTCGATCCGCTGCAGGCGGCCGGCTGGATCGCCCAGGCTCAGGCGCTGCTGTCGGGCGCGGACGCCCTCGCGTCGGCTCCGTGAGACAGCCGTCACCGTAGGTGGCTCCGCGCAACGATCGTTTTGCGGAGACGACACCACGCTGGCACACGCCGGGTGGTACAGCGGTTCTGCGCTCATTGGGCGCGCAGAGCATTTGCACGACATGCACGAAAGGACTCATTCATGCGCAAACGACTTGGCCTTCGGATCTTCACAGCAACATCGATGCTCGCCGGCTGTATGTCGGGGAGTGGCGCTCCGGCACCAGATTCGACCTCGGTCGATGTGGACCTCGCGGCGGGTTCTACCTTCGCGGGAAGCGGGGACAATCAAACCCAGTCGCCGATCAAACACGTCATCGTCATCCTCGGCGAGAATCGTTCGTTCGACCACGTCTTCGCGACGTATCAGGCCAAACACGGTCAGCACGTCGACAATCTTCTCTCCAAGGGGATCGTCAACGCGGACGGAACGCCGGGACCAAACTTTGGTCTCGCCACCCAGTTTTCAGCGGTGGACTCGAACCCGTCGGGCACCTCGCCCCCGCTGGCGGATCCGCTGCCGCCGGGATTCCAGGTCAGCCCGGGGGAAAAGACGCCCTACACCAAGCTCCCGCCGCCGGCCGCCGGCGGCCCCGCCGTGCCCTTCATTTCGTCGGTTCCGGTGGCCCAGGCCTTCGAAAATGGCCTCGAGCCCCAGGACGCAGTGCTGCTCACTACCGGCGGCACGGGAATCGCGCCCCTAGACGTCCCGGATACCCGCATTCCGTTCGTCAACGACCTTCCGCCCGGCCCCTTCCAGTTGACCCCGGGGGTTCCGTACGACGCCTACGCGGCGAGCCCCGTCCATCGCTATTATGAAGCGTGGCAACAGCTCGACTGCAACGTTCTCTACGCGACGGCGGCCAACCCCTCCGGTTGCCTGAATGACCTGTTCTCGTGGGTCGAGGTCAGCATGGGGGCCGGCAACAATGGCCTGCCGCAACCCGTCGGCTTCAACGACCTTTCGACCAACGAGGGTTCTACCGCGCTGGCCTTCTATAACGTCCAGCAGGGCGACGTTCCCTACTTCACGTCGATCGCGAACACCTATGCGATGAGCGACAACTATCACCAGGCCGCCCTGGGCGGCACGGGCGCCAACCACGTCATCCTCGGTACGGGCGACGAGGTCTACTACAGCGACGGGAACGGCACCGCGGCGACACCCCCGGCGGCCGAGATCGAGAACCCGAACCCGCAGCCCGGGACGAACAACTGGTATACGGAAGACGGGTACGGGACCACGGACGCCAGTGGTAATCCCGTCGGAGGCGGCTCCTACAGCGACTGCTCGGACTCCGACCAGCCCGGTGTGGGCTCGGTCCTCGGCTACCTCGCGTCGCTCCCCTACGAGGTCGACCCGAAGTGCGTTCCCGGTCACTACTTCCTGCTCAACAACTATGCGCCGGGGTACTTCGGCGACGGCTCGGTCAATACCGGTGCCGTCAATGCCTTCACCGTTCCGCCCTCGATGATCCCGACCATCGGCGACCAGCTCCGCGCCAAGGACGTCTCGTTCGCCTACTTCGGCGACCAGTTTAGCCGGTATGTCCAGGACCCGAACTACACCAACCCTGCCAACACCTATTGCGACATCTGCAACTTCTTCCAGTACAGCAGCCGGATCATGACCAACACCGCGGCCCGCCAGGCGCACCTCAAGGACACGACCGACCTTTACGCGGGCATCGCGGCCGGCCAGCTGCCGGCCGTCTCGTTCGTCAAGCCGAGCGGCGCCGTCGACGGACACCCGGCTTCGTCGAAGCTCGACCTCTTCGAGGCCTTCACCAAGAAGATTGTAGATCTGGTTCAAAGCCAACCGAACCTCTGGAAGGACACGGCCATCCTGGTGACCTTCGACGAAGCCGGCGGCTACTACGATTCCGGGTACGTGCAGCCGGTCGACTTCTTCGGCGACGGCAGCCGCGTTCCCATGCTCGTCGTGTCGCCGCTGGCGACCGGCGGCCGGATCTCACACGACTATTCGGATCACGTTTCGATCCTGAAGTTCATCAATCGCAACTGGAGCCTGTCTCCGGTATCCAAGCGCAGCCGGGACAACCTTCCCAATCCGACGCACGACAGCTCGAACCCGTACGTGCCAACGAACTCGCCGGCGATCGGCGATCTCTTCGACCTGTTCAATTTCGCGCACTGAGCCGAACGACCCAAAGCACCGGCACCTCCCCACCACCTGTTCCGCCGCGGCCGAATATTCCGCCCGCGAGGGCGGTCGGGGGGTGGGGGCTCCTCTTTCTGGAGACGACGCCTCCCCACCCGTATTGTCTCCAGGCGGTATGCCCGAGCTTCACAAACCTGTCGCCCCCTGGTGGCTTCCTGGGGCGCATCTGCAGACGCTTTGGGCGCGGCTTGCGCGTTCGCGACGCCTCATCACGTTCGAGCGCGAGGTCCTCACGACGTCGGACGACGACGACCTGATGCTCGACCATGCGGCCGGGCCGGCGGGCTCGCCACGGGTGCTCTTGCTCCACGGCCTGGAGGGCAGTGCGCACTCGCTCCACACCCAGGGCCTGGCCGTGCTGGTGGCCCGCGGGGGATGGCGCAGCACCGTCCTCAACTTTCGTTCCTGCGCGCGGGATCCCCTCGACATCAAGCGCCGACTCCAGAACCGTCGGCCGCGGCTCTATCATTCGGGCGAGACCGGCGATCTGGACCTGGTCGTGCGCACGCTGGCCGCGCGCGAGCCGGAGGTGCCTCTCTACGCGATCGGCTTTTCGCTGGGCGGCAACGTCCTTCTGAAGTGGCTCGGCGAGGCAGGCAGCGAGAGCTTCATCCGCGCCGCCGCCACCATCTCGGTGCCCTACGATCTCGCGGAGGCGGCCCACTACCTCGAGCGGCCGGTCGGCCGGATCTATGCCGCCCACTTCCTCAGAAGGCTCAAACCCAAGGCCCTCGATCTGATCGCGCGCTTTCCGAAGGAGACCCCCTTCCTCGATCCCGAACGCATCCGTCTGGCCCGAACCTTCGGCGAGTTCGACCAGTGCGTCACCGCGCCTCTCTATGGGTTCCGCAGCGCCGACGACTACTACCGGCACTCGAGCGCGCTCGGGTATCTCCCGCGCATCCGGATCCCCACCCTCTGCATTACCGCCGAGGACGATCCCTTCTTTCCCGCCGCCGCGGTGGCCCCCGCGCGGGCCGCGGCGTCGGAGGAGGTTCGGTTTGCGGTCTCGACCTGGGGCGGACACACCGGATTCGTGGCCGGACGCTGGCCCTGGAGCCCCCAGTACTGGGCGGAGGACGAGGCTGTCGCCTGGTTGGCGCAGCAAGCCGGCGCCGCCGGATCTCGAGCCGCCGCGGAACCGCGCGCCCCGTAACGCAACCGTCACCGTTGTTGCAAAGCGTTCTCCCGATGGACGGGGACGCTGTATCGTTTGTTGCCGCCGGACCACAACGTGCGCACACTCGCCGCGGTGCCGGAGACTACTTCGACGGGGATCGCCGTTTGGACCACTTTCCTAGCGGTCGTCAGCGCGTTCAACATCTGCGCCTGGTTCCTGGTGGCCGCGCGGCTGGTCCGCAGCAAGTCCTCTGTGAGCCCGGCTCTCTACGCCGTCCGCAGCCGGCAATTGGTCCTCTCCGCCCTGTTCGTTGCGGGGTGCGCCTTCCGATCCATCTGGCCGAGGGCCGACGTTCAGCGAATCTGCTTTCACGATTCCTGGCTGTCCAGCGTGGCGGTGGGACGCTCGGTCGCCTCGGTGGCAGAGATGGCCTTCATCGCGCAATGGGCCGTCTTGCTGCGCCAGGCCGCCCCCGGCGCGAACGCGTACGCGGGGGCGGTGACACGCATCTCCCGACTTCTGGTTCCCCTCATCGTCATCGCCGAGCTTTTTTCTTGGTATGCGGTGCTGACCACCAACTACTTCGGCAACGTCCTCGAGGAGTCGACCTGGACCATCGCCTCGGCCCTGGTTTTGGTGGCCTTCCTGATGCTCTGGTTCCAGCTCAAAGGCAGGCTACGGACGTTCATGCGAACGTCGCTGTTTCTCCTGGGAGCCTATTTCGTGTTCATGTGCGCCATCGAGGTGCCCATGTACGTGTCGCGCCACCGGGTGGACACCCTGAACGGCCGGCCGTATCTGACGCTTCGGCAGGGCCTGCTCGACTCCGCGCTTCGGCGGGTGGTTACCCGCAGCTGGGACGACTGGAACGGCGAGATCCCTTGGATGTCGCTCTACTTCAGCACCGGGGTCTGGGTGAGCCTCTCCCTGGTCGGCGCGCCCATGCGGCAAGCGGAGGCGTCGTGACTAGAACGTTGCGATAACGTCGCTGTCGAACTCGGCGCAACGGGTCGACACTGAGAATGCCAACCGACACAGGAGACTTCAATGCGAGGATTCTTCGACGCCCTCTCCGAGCAACGCTGGGATGACCATCGCTACTATCACCACAGCCGCATCAATCAGTCGCTACACCTGGTGAGCGCGATCAGTTTCGTCGTCACCTACGTGCTGCTGTTCACGCACCCGGTGGTGGCGGCGCTCTTCGGCTGGACCTTCGCGATGTGCATCCGCCAGGTCGGACATTTTTTCTTCGAGCCCAAGGGCTACGACGACGCCAATCAGGCCACACACGAGTACAAGGAGAAGGTCAAAGTTGGCTACAACCTACGGCGCAAGGTCATCCTGCACGCCGTCTGGGGGCTGACGCCCCTCTTGCTCTATATCCAGCCGACCTTCTTCGGTGTCTTCAAGGCGCCCTACGTCGGCCTGACCGGCTACCTGCAGGACCTGTCGCAGATCTGGATCGCGCTGGCTGCGGGCGCGCTGCTGTTTCGAACCATCCACCTCTTCTTCCTGCGGGACGTGAAGACAGGCCTGGTCTGGTTCACCAAGATCCTCACCGACCCGTTCCACGACATCATGCTGTACCACAAGGCGCCGCTCTATCTTCTGCGCGGCGAGCTCGTCGAGCCGTCGAAGCAGACCGCCTAGGGCGCAAACCCGGATTGACCGGATTGGCCGGCTTGATCGGATCGGCGCGATCGCATGGACCAAGCCGACAGCATCTCGCGCACGATCCGGCGCCTGATCGACCTGTTGCTCAACGCCGCCTCGGTCCACCAGAACCCGTCCTGTTGCATCGCGCGGGCGGCCGCCACGAACTTGTTTGCGACGGCCTCGAAATCGGCGTCCGTATAGTTGAGGCTGAAGATGAGGCGACCGGTTCCCACCCAGCTCAAGGCCAACCCCTCGGCCCGCAGATAAAATTGAAGCATCCAATTGTAGCGCGAGGGCTGCGTGTAATAGACGGTCCAGATGGACGACAGATTCGCCACCCGGACCGGCAGCCCCTCATCGACCAAACGCCGATTGAGCTGTTCCGCCCGCCCGTTCCAGCGCGTATCGAGGCCCTGGTAAAGACCGCGAATCTCCGGGGTCTCGAGCGCCAACAAGAATTCGTGCATCGCCCCCATCACGTATGGATGCGAGTTGAAAGTGCCGCGCGCGAAGCAGATGTCGGCCGGCCGGTCGTCGCGGAATCGCTTCATGAGCTGCCGGCGACCGCACAGGACGCCGACCGGCAGCCCGCCACCCAGGGTCTTGCCGTAGGTGACCAGGTCGGCCCGCACGCCGAAGTATTCCTGGGCGCCCCCGGGGGCCAGCCGAAACCCCACGAACACCTCGTCGAAGATGAGCGGGATCTCGCGCTCGGTGCAGACCGCGCGCAGCTTCTCGAGCCATTCCGTATAGGCCACCCGGTCGAAGCGCGCGCTTCGACCGCTGTCGACCAGCATCGAATCGCTGGGGGCATTCGCGTTCGGATGCATGGCCTGCAGCGGATTCACCAGCACGCAGGCGATGTCGCGCCGCCTCTGCAAGACCCGCAACGAACGGTCGTCCATGTCCTTCAGGGTGAACGTCTCGTGCGCCGGCGAGGGGTTGCCGACGCCGGGCTGAACGTCGCCCCACCAACCGTGGTACGCGCCGCAGAAACGCACCAGGCGGGAACGCCCGGTGTGGTAGCGCGCCAGGCGCACCGCCTGCATGATCGCCTCGGTGCCCGACATGTGAAACGACACCTCGTCGAGCCCCGAGATCGCCTGCAGCCGCCGGACGTTCTCGGCGACCAGCGGGTGATAGGCGCCCAGGACCGGTCCCAGCGCCCGGACCCGTTCACTTCCCCGCTCCAGGCACCCTTTGTAAAAGTCCTGACCGAAGACGTTGACGCCGTAGGCGCCGGTCAAGTCGAAGAGCTCGTTTCCGTCCAGGTCGGTGAGCTGGACGCCCGCCGACGAGCGAACGAACGAGCCGGCCGACAGGTGCTGGCGCACGAAGCGGCTGTACTGGAACGGCACCCGGTAGTGACTGGTGAACTGCAGGTCGGAAAGGCCGCCTTCGACCTCCCGGGTCAGCGCGACGGTCTTGGCGAAACGGTCGCGGTAGAGATCCGCCAGGCGCATGAACCCGGCTCGACGGCGGTCGGCGACCGCGGTCGGGGCGTCGTCGGAGCGGAAGAAACGGGCCTCGTCGTATTCGTAGTAGGGGACCAGCGCCGCGAACCAGCGCGAGATCCGGGAGTGGCCGCGCAAGGAGGGGTGTTTGGCCCGCGACAGCGCGAGGCGGCTTGTCATCCGGGGCAACGACGCCGTCAGCGCCACCGCGCCCAGCGCGTAAAGGACCGCAGTCATGACGTCCCCTTTATAACGCCATGAGCATCCAATCCATTCGATCCGTTCTGGCCCGGTTCGCCCAGCAGGAGGATTTCAATTTTCTGCTCACCAACCGCCTTCCGCGGCGGCTGGCCACCCAGTTCATGGGGCGGTTCGGCAAGATCGAGCATCCGCTGGTCCGCGATCTGTCGATCGCCATCTGGCGGCTCTTCGCCAGTCCCGACCTGGAGGAGGCGGCCGAGAGCGAGTTCGCCAGCCTGCACGACTGTTTCATCCGCGCGCTCAAACCCGGCGCCCGCCCGATCGATCCGGATCCGGCCGTGCTGGTCAGCCCCTGCGACGCGATCGTGGGCGCCTCCGGCCGGATCGAGGGAACCGAGCTGCTGCAGGCCAAGGGCTTCCCCTATACGCTCCAGGATCTGCTGGGCGATCCCGCGCTGATTGACCTGTACCACAACGGTCGCTACGTCACCTTGCGGCTCACCTCCAGCATGTATCATCGCTTTCACGCGCCGCACGATTGCCGGGTCGAGCAGGTGGCCTATTTTTCGGGCGACACCTGGAACACCAACCCCATTGCGATCCACCGGGTCGAGAAGCTGTTCTGCAAGAACGAGCGGGCCGTCGTGCGGACCACCTTGGCCGCGGGCGGTCACACCATCACCCTGGTGCCCGTCGCATCGATCCTGGTCGCCAGCATTCGATTGCACTTTCTCGACGTCCTCCTCCACCTCGAATATGCCGGGCCGCGGTTCATCGCCTGCGATGCCCCGTTCCGCAAGGGCCAGGAGATGGGCTGGTTCGAGCTCGGTTCGACCATCATTGTCTTCGCCCCCGATGGATTTTCACTCTGTCCGGACGTCCGGCCCGGCACCACCATTCGCATGGGCCAGCCCCTGCTGCGGTTGCCCTGAGCGCCCTCAGAACGCCGGGACCGCTTGGGGAAGCACGAAGGGCGTCTCGGGCCGCCAGGGCACGAGATGCGCGCGAAACACGTCGTGGCCCGTCCGCAAGGTCCGGCGGACGATGCTCGCCCGCGACCGCTCGCGCGAGCAGTGAACGGCCCGCAGGCACGCCTCGAATAGGTTGTCGTCGAGCGCTCCATTGACGCCTTCCTCGATCAGATCGATCGGGCCCGGCGCCGGCACCGAAGCCACCGGCAACCCAGAAGCGAGCGCTTCCAGGATCACGTTCCCGAACGTTTCGGTGCGTGAGGGAAAGACGAAGCAGTCGGCGCTGGCGAAGTGTGCCGACAGGTCCTCTCCGAAGCGGTACCCGCGCCACACGACGTCCGGGAAGCCACGCTGCAGCTGCTCCCGGGCGGGGCCATCCCCGACGACCACCTTGGTTCCCGGCAGCGGCAGCTTCAGAAAATCCTCCAGGCTCTTCTCGACGGCCACCCGGCCCACGTAGAGCCAGATCGGTCCCGGGAGGGCATAGACGTCTTCGCGCCGGCGGTCGGGGTGAAAGCAGTCCGCGTCGACGCCACGGGGCCAGTGAATCAACCGGCGCCCGACCCGCCTGCCCTCCAGCTCCCGGAGCAGCGACATAGAGCTGACCAGGGTGTGCTCGGCCCGCCGGTGAAACCACCTCACCAGCTGGTATCCCCATTCGAGCGGCACCGGCGCCCGCGCGCTCAGATACTCCGGATAGCGGGTGTGGAAGCTGGTGGTGAAACGCAGCCCACGGTAGCGGAGCCAGGCGATCGTAGAAAACCCGAGGGGCCCCTCGGTGGCGACGTGGACCGCGTCGGGCTCGAACGCGCGGATCCGATCGATGGCTTTCCAGGGGTCGCAAGCCACGCGGATCTCGGGATACGACGGACAGGGAATCGTGAGGTGGGCATCCGGCGACAGGACCAGCACCTCGACGCCCTGGGCTTCGAGATACTTCACCAGACGCACCAAGGTCTTGACCACCCCGTTGGTCTGGGGCAACCAGGCGTCGGTCACCAGAGCCAACCTTCGCAACGTCGAGCCACCTCCACCGAGACGGCGGGCGTTGCGCCGCGCCCGGCCCGCGGGTGGTTCCCCAACCTCCTCGTATATCGGCTGTGCGAGTGCCATCGCTTACGTTCATAGGTACTCCTTCCATTCGTCGATCGCTCCAACGAGACGTCAACGACTCGGTGAAGGATTGCGCCGTTATCAATCGAATGTGAGTCGATTGTTACGAACGTGCAATCAACGGCGGCGTCGGGCCCGAAAATACGGGCGCAATGCCCCCGCGCCGCCAGCAGCATCACCGACCAGTTAGCGCAACCGTGATCGATCCTGCCTGGCCGTGGCCCGCGAAGAGCTGCCCGGGGAGACCGATCGTCGGCCCCGCCACGTAGCCCTGGCCGCCAGCAACAAAACGTTGCGACAATGATACGTAGCAGTTTCGCGCCGATTTTCGGAACGCGGTATCAAGGAGAGAGAAATGTTCGGCGCGAACGAGGTGCGACCTAGCCGGCGTCCCCCCGTCGTTGGTGCCACCGTTGGATGAAAGCATCCTGGCCGATACGGCGGCGCCCGCCGCAGACGCGGGTACGCCTCCCACCGCCACGCGCCCGCGGCGGCTGATCCCGCTTTTGCGTTTCGGGCTCGCAGCGGCGGCCCTCTTCGCGCTCACCCGGCTCATTCATCCGGCCGACATTGCCCACGCCAAGGCCCTGGTCGCACGGGTCGGCTGGCCGCTGGCGCTGGTTCTGCTGCCGACGTTGTTCACCATGGCGATGGACGCGGCTGGCTGGCGCCTCATCCTCGCCGTTCTGGGTCGGCCCGTCCCCTGGCGCCGGATGCTGGAGCTCCGGCTCTCGGTCGAAGCCGTGGGGCTCGCGCTGCCGGGGGGATCGGTCGCCGCGGAGGCGATCAAGCTGGCGCTCCTCGACCGACGGCTCGGTGTCCCCATCGCCCCGGGCGGCGCCAGCCTGGCGCTGGGCAAGGCCTATCTCATCGGCGCCGAGGCCATCTACCTGGCGGTGGCGGCGGTCTGGTTGCTGCTCGGCCGGGGGACCGAGACCGGACAGACATCCGCGGCAGCCGGACCGGCGCTGGCAGCGGCGGGCGGCGCCCTTGTGACCACCCTGATCTCCGGGACGCTCCTGATTGCCCTCAGGCAGGCCACCTGGGTGAGCCGAATTGCGCGCGCGTTGATGGCGCTGCCGAGCGCGCCCTTGCGGCGCTGGATCGAAAGCCGCCAGAGCGGGATTCGCGCACTCGAGGGCGCGGCGCGCGAATTTTTTCGGGCTTCGTTTGCGCGCCGGCTGCGCTGCTTCATTCCGTTCCTGTTCGAGTGGGTGGCCGAAGCCGTCGAGACCTGGCTCATCCTGCGCTGCCTCGCCGTCCCCTTGGGCCTGGGCGGAATCCTGGGCCTCGATGCGATCGGATCGCTGTTGCGGGCGCTGGTCTTCTTTCTGCCGGCCGGACTCGGCGTACAGGACGCCGCCCAGGTGCTGGTGTTGAGCGCCCTCGGCGTTCCGGACGCGGTGGCGGTCGGTGCCGCCTTCATCTTCGTCAAACGATCGAAGGAGATCTTCTGGATCGCGGCGGGGGCGTTGTTCTTGGCGGTCCGAAGGGACCTGTGGCAGCGGACCGCCGACCAGCGCCCGGTGGTTTGAGGCCGCCGCCGGCCGCAAGGCGGCCCTCTCGCGGGCAGTTTGCTCAGCTGTAACCACACCGACACCAATCCGTCTGGACCGGGGTTGTAGTCTGTCGCCCCGATGGAGATGCGCGTTACCCACCGAGGCCTTCTGTCGTCGATCTGGCTGATCTTGCCGGGCCTGCTGGCACCGGCAGCCGGTCGCGCCGCACCGGAGCTGCTGCTGGCACCCCGAAGCCCGTCGGCCAGCGTGGCGCAGACAGTCGGCATCACGACCATCACGGTCGACTACAACAGCCCCGCGGTGGCGGGTCGAGCGATCTGGGAAGCCGTCGCGCCGCCCGGGGTCCCCTGGCGACCGGGCGAAGGCCCGGTTCCCAAGATCACCTTCAGTCGCGACGTGGTGTTCGCGGGCACCGCCGTCTCCGCGGGCAGTTATGCCCTGCTCGCGATTCCCTCGGCGACCGATTGGATCGTCATCCTGAACCGGGACACCCAGCTGACCGCCATGGCCGACTACCGCCCCACCCGGGACGTCGTGCGCGGCGTCGCCCCGGTGCAGCCGGTGCCGCACCGGGAACGGTTGACCTTCCTGTTCGCCGACTTCTCCGACGAGGAAGCATCCCTCGCTCTCGAATGGGGCGACCGTCGAATCTGCATTCCGATCCGGGTCCACACCACCGAGCAGATCGAGAGCGCCATCCAGGCGCTGGACGACGGGTGGCGCTGGTACGCGGACGCGGCGGTTTACTCGCTCGAGACCAAGAAGGACTACGAGGGCGGTCTGCGGTTCATCGACAAGTCGCTGGTCCTCACGGAGAACTGGCAAAATCTCTGGATCAAGGCGTCTCTGCTGGCGGCGACGGGAAACTACCCGGAAGCGCACCAGGCGGCCGATCGCGCCTATCAGATGGGTCGAAAAGAGGGCAACGCCTTCACCATCGAATCGAAGGTGCAAGCGGCGCTGGCCTCGTGGAACCGTCCGGCCATCGGCGACCCGCCCGCGCCCTCGCCGCCGGAGCTGACGGACACAGCCCTCCCCGAGCGTCCGGTCCAGGTGCACGGATCGAACCGCTCGACGGCACTGCTCAGGGCCCCCAGAGCGGCGGAGATCGGCCCGCGCATCAAGAGAGGCAGGCCGGAGCTCCAGACCTGCTATCAGCGCGCGCTCCGGCAGGACCCGACGCTGACCCGCGGGCGAATCGCCGTCTCCGTCGACATCGGCACTTCGGGGATCGTCAAGAAGGTGGTTCTCGATCCTCCGCATGTCTCGGGTGGGCTCGATGGATGCATCACGGACACGGTCTCGCGCTGGGTGTTTCCGCTCTCGCCGGTGGAGTACGCCGCCGAGTTTCCCGTCGTGCTGCGCGGCAAGGACTAGGTCCGTCCGGGCGAGGACACTTGAAACGGCGTCCGACGCGGCGCATGCCTACGGGCTTCAACCCGAAAGGACCGTCATGAAAACGATGCTCGCTCTGACGCTTTCCCTCCTCAGCCTGGCCGGTCTGGCCGCCGCCGCGGAACCCGCCGCGCCAACCAAGGCGGCCGCCGACGCCGCCGCCGCGCCGAAGCTCCCCGCCCGCTCCAAGATCGACTGGGAGAAGATGAACGACGGTCAGCGCAAGAAGTACATGAAGGCCACGGTGCTGCCCGAGATGAAGAAGCTCTTCGTGGCCTTCGACAAGAAATACAAGAGCATGAGCTGCCAGACCTGCCACGGCAGCAAAGCGGCCGAGACCAAGTTCAAGATGCCCGGCGGCGAGCTGCCCAAGCTACCGCAAGCGACCGATCGCCCGGGGTTCATGGCGCTGGCGCAGAAGAAGCCAGAGGCGGCGAAGTTCATGGGCACGCAGGTCAAGCCGGCGATGGCCGCGCTCCTCAACCTCGACGAGTCGAACCCGACCAACCCCAAGGGCTTCGGCTGCTACTCGTGCCACACGGCCGAGGGCGCACCGACCCCCGCGGCAGCCCCGGCAGCCCCGGCCGCCAAACCCGCCGGCGGCGGCTGGTAGACCCGGACGTTCCGACCGGCGCGGTCGCGCTCAACAGCGACCGCGCCGGACAGGGCGCCCGACTAACGTCAGTACGACAGCCCGAAGCCGTACGGAAAAAGCGGATCGGTGCTGGCGTCGCCGTCATTGATCGGAATCTGCGTCAGCTCCCGCGGCCAGCTGTGCGAGAGCTTGCCGGTCGGCTTGAAATCGCCGGTCAGGACGTCGGCCACCCCCTCCCCTTCGCTTCCGGGGAGCCAGGCGACGACCACCGCGTCCGCGTGCTTGAAGATCGAGGCGACCAGCAGCGGCCGCCCCGTGAGCAACACGACCACCACGGGCTTGCCCGCCGCCTGGGCGTCGACCACCAGAGCCTCGTCTGCCTTGGTCAGCTCCGGGATGTTGCGATCGCCCCGCCCCTCGGCATAGGGCTCCTCGCCCACCACGACGACGTTGACGTCCGCGCGCGCCGCCTCCGGTCCGACCTCGTCGCCCGAAAATGTCACCGCGGCGGGCGTGGTGGCCGCGCTCCGGATTGCTTCGAGGATGGTCGTGCCGGCGGTCGTGCGGCCGCGCTTGCCCTGCCACCCGACGGTCCAGCCGCCGCACTGGGCGCCGATGTCGTCGGCCTTGGCGCCGACCACGTTGATGCGGGCCGCCTTCGACAGCGGCAAAACGCGTCGATCGTTCTGGAGGAGCACCAGGCTCTCGCGAACCGCCTGGCGCGCGATCTCCCGGTGCGGCCTCGAACCAATCGCCGCGGTCAATCGCCGATCGGTGAAGGGATGCTCCCACAGTCCGAACCGCGCCTTCTGGCGGAGGATGCGGCGGACGGCGTCGTCGACGCGGGCGATCGGAATGCGACCGGCCGCCACCAGCTCCCTCATCGTCGTGATGAAGTCGCGGAAGTTCGTCGGCACCATCACCATGTCGATGCCGGCGTTGATGCTGGTCTCGACCTGCTGTGAATAGTCGCCCGGAAGCTTGTTGATCGCCTCCCAGTCGGTGACCACGAAGCCGGTGAAGCCGAGCTCGCCCTTGAGGACGTCGGTGATGAGCCGCCGGTTGGCGTGCATGGGCGTGCCGTTCCAGCTGCTGTAGGAGACCATGACCGATCCGACCCCGGCGGCAATGGCCGCCGCGTAGCCGGGCAGATGAATCGCGCGCAGCTCGGCCTCGGAGATCACGGCATCCCCCTGGTCTTTGCCGAACATCGTGCCGCCGTCGGCCAGGAAGTGCTTGGCGCAGGCGAGGACGCCGCCGCCGCTGTCGGTCTCGCCGACCTTGGGCGTCGCCTGTTGCAGCCCGCGCACCACCGCCGGCCCCATCAGGGCCGCGAGCGCGGGCGTCTCGCCGAACCCCTCGTAGGTGCGCCCCCAACGTTCGTCGCGCGGCACGGCGATGCAGGGCGAGAAGGCCCAGCGCGCACCCGCGCCCGTCACCTCCAGCGCCGTCGTGCGCGCGACGCTCTCGACCAAAGCGGGATCGCGGGTGCAGCCGAGGCCGATGTTGTGGGGAAAGATCACGGCGCCCCGGACGCCGCCCATCCCGTGGACCGCGTCGGTGCCGTAGAGGATCGGAATCGCCAGGCGGGTGGCCAGGGCGGCGGTTTGAAAGACGTCGATCGAGTCGGCCCACACGGCCGGCTGGTTGGGCGTCGGCAACGACTCGCCCCCGTTCAGGATCGATCCCAGAAAGAAGTCGGTGATGTCGCCGGGCGAGGCGATCGCCGTGCGGTCGATCTGGGTCATCTGCCCGATCTTCTCGTCCAGCGTCATGCGCGCCAGCAGCGCCTCGAGGTCGGGCGCCGGGGAGCCCCTCTGGGCGGGCAGAGAGACAGACGCCGGCGGCGCGGGCGGGGGCAGACCCGCGCAACCGAACGCCACGGCGAGCCCAAAGAGCGAGAGACCTCGATGAATCACGCGGGGACCATATTCGGATCGACCGGCCAGCGCGAGGTCCGACCAGGATTCTGACTAGTATCATTTGATACTATCGTCTTGCCGTCGATGAAACCGCCGTTTCGAATCACACCGCGTATCTTGACGCTCTCCACCGACATCGCACGGTTGGTCGGACGCTGCGAAGGGCTGAGCGGGACACAGCCGCAACCGCAACTCCGACGCCAGAACCGAATTCGAACCGTGCAGGGATCGGTCGCTATCGAGGGCAACACCCTCTCGCTCGACCAGATCACGGCGATTCTGGACCAGAAGACCGTCCGGGGTCCCCGCCGCGAGGTCACCGAGGTGCGCAATGCGATAGCGGCCTACGATCGGGCCGCCGCCTGGCGGGGAGGCGCGATGCGAGATCTGCTGGCCGCCCATGGTGTCATGATGGCTGGCCTCGTGACCGATGCGGGTCGCTGGCGATCGCGGGACATCGGGGTCATTCGCGGCTCGAAGGTGGGCCACGTGGCTCCGCGCGCCGGGCGTGTCCCCGAACTGATGCGGGGCCTGTTTTCGTTCTTGGCGCGCGATCGGGCCACACCCACGATCGTGAAGGCCTGCGTGTTTCACTACGAGCTGGAATTCATCCATCCCTTCAGCGATGGGAATGGCCGCCTGGGACGCCTCTGGCAACACGTCATCTTGCTGGGCGAGAGTCCGGCCTTCGCGAACGTGCCAACCGAATCTGTCATCAAGCGGCGCCAGGGCGACTACTACGCGACCCTCGCGACGTGCGATCGCGCCGGGGACTCGACCTCCTTCGTCGAGCTCATGCTCGACGCCCTGCTGGAGGCGCTGGCCGAGCTCGCCTCCGAGCTTCGCCCGGCGGCGCCCGACGCGGGCGAGCGGCTCGCGGCGGCGGGCCGGCATTTCGGCGACGCTGTATTTTCGCGCAAGGACTACTTGGCGCTACATCGAGGGATCGGAGCGGCCACCGCCAGTCGGGACCTTCGCCGCGGCGTCGATCTCGCCCAGCTGAGGGTCACCGGCGAGCGCGCAACGGCGAGATACCGCTTCCGCGGTCGCGGGCGGGCCTCGTGATACCGCCTGCGTGGCGGAGGAGTCGAAACTCCAATCGGCTCGCCTCCGCACCTCGATCAACGTTGGTGGTCGCGCGCGGCCTCCGCCTCCTGGACTGCCTGGCCAGCGCGCTCCGACTCGAGCCGCGCCCGGCGGAGACGATCCTCCGCTTCGCTCAACGCCTGCCGCGCGGTCTCGACGTCCCGCTCCCCTTTCTCCAGCGTTCGACGCGCCCGATCGGCTTCGTCCCGCAGCGCGCGGCTCCGACGTTCCGCGTCCGCCCGCGCGCGGACGCGCTCCGCCTCCGCCCGGGCCCGTGTCTTCGCCTCTTCGGTCGCGCGGGCCGCGACTTCCCGAGATCCGAGGTCGGTATTCCGCGGCGCGGTCGGCGGCGCGGCGGTCCCCAAATCGGACGGCGGCCCGAGCAGGCTCAGGAAGTCCTCGTCCCCGACATCCTGAATCAGCCGCCCGGACTCGATCGTCTGGCGAATCTCCTCGCTGGCCATGCCGACCCGCAGGTTCCGCACGACGCGCTCGAGGATCTGCGGACGCGCCGCCTGTCCCGATGCGACCAGGATCTCTTCGGCGCGGGCGCGGAGGCGTTTGAGCGCATCGCGGTGCGCCGCCATCGCCTCCGCGGTGTCGTCGCCCCGCTCGGCGCCCGCGACCGGCCGCTGCGCCCCCCGCAGACGGGCGGTGGTCTCGGCGAACAGCCTGAGAAGCGGCGCTTCCTGCCGCGCGAGCTGATTGACGATCCAGGCCGACACGCTGGGCCGCTGGATCTTCTGGACCTCCTTGGCTTCCTTCGCTTGCCCGGCGGCCTTGAGCGCATCGGACAAGAGCTTGCGCTCCGGGACGAACGTCTTGAGCGACGCGGCAAACAGTCGATCGAGATCCAGTGGCACCGGTCCGCTCACGGCTCGACGTATCGCCAGAGCCCCTGATCCCACATGAGCCCCACGAACACGTAGTGACTTCCGTCGTTGGTCACCACCACGCTATTCGGCCCGATCACCAGCTCGTCGGGCACGGTCGCGGTGGCCCAGGCGGTCCCGGGTTGCGGCGCGATCTCGAACTGCGTCCCCAGATCGCAACCCGAGCAGGCCCAGGCGTACATCGCGTAGACATTCGTCGGCGTCCCCCAAACCACCGCTTCGGGCGTCTGGCCGCTGTCGACGCGCGACCAATTCGCGCCGAGATCGGTGCTGCGATAGACGCCCTGCCCGTCGGGTCCGCTACCGCCCGCCACGAAGAGGGTCGACCCGTTCTGATAGATCTGCGAATTGCCGTGCGGGTGCTGCAGGCCGGCGAGGCCGTTCGGAATGGTCCAAGTCGCCCCGCCGTCGCTGGTCACGATCGCGCTGGCGCCGTCCTGCGCGATGGCGAACCAGGTCTTCCGGGTCGTCGCGGCGCTGCCGGTGTCGATGAAGTACGGGTACCAGGAGATTCCGCCGCTGGGGAAACCGCTGCCGCCGAGCATCTGCCAGGTCGCCCCGCCGTCGGTCGACTCCACGATCCCGTCGGCCTCGTGCAGTCCGCTCACCAGATGGGTGCCGTCGTACGGATCGATCTTCAACGAGTAGAGGCTGACGGGCAGGGCGGTCTGCGTGAACGTCGCGCCGCCGTCGATCGATTTGTAGATGGTGTTGTAGCCGGCCGCCCAGATCGTGGCCGGCGTCGTCCCGGCGACGGCGATCACCGTGCCCCGCGGGACGTCCGGGAGCGTGTCGTTGATCTGCGTCCAGGTGAAGCCGTAGTCGGACGACTTCCAGAGACCCGCGCTGCTGCCCCCGACATAGAGATCGCTCGGCCGCGCCGGATCCCCCACGATGCTGCCCGGGCCGAAGATGTTGGCGGTCGGCCGGAGAACGGCCGCCGGCATGTCGCTGGGCGTGACGTTGATCCAGACGCCGGGCGGACAGGTCCCCGCGGCGACGCAGGGATCGGGCGGAAGCGGGCCGGCGTCGTTGTGGGTGGTCCCACCGTGGGAGGCGCCACACGCCAGCAGAAGCGAGGCCGCCGCGGCGAGACACCCGACGCGATCCCCGACCGTCGACCGCTTCATGGGCTCACCGATTGTTCCCAAAAGACCACCTCCCCGTCGCGGTTGGCGACGAAAGACACGCCTCCGTCGTGGGAGATGACCAGCGCGAGACCGGCGGGGTGATCGTGGACGAAGCGGTAGGCGGCCCGGTGGCGGGTGCCCACACTCTCGATGTCGTCCGGCTCGCGCTGCCGGCCTTCGATGTCGAGGGCGCGCCAGACCCGCGCGGGCCCGGGGAGCTCGGCCGAGACCTCGGCGCCGAAGCCGAGAAGCCTGAATCGTTTGTCGACGACCACGGCGCCGTCGATGGCGGTGAGGTTGGCGATGAGGCGGCTCAATTCGAAGATCGCCTGCTCGAGCTTCTCGAGGCCGGGGCTCGAATCCTGCGCGAAATCCTGCCACCCGACCGACGCCTTCGAGGTGGCGACGGCCACACTTTCGAGGATCTGAAAGAGCAAGGTCCGGTAGCGGCCGGGGGGCTCATCCCGGTCGAACCGGTACTTGAGTCGGACGCCGTCCAGGCCGTTCGCGGTCTCACTGGCGGCGGGATCCACCACCAAGATCATACCGCCGTGGCCGAGGCCCCGGACCAACTGAATGGCGCGGCGGAACATATGCTGGCCCACCCGCCCCACCAGCGACGGGTCCGCCAGCGTCGGCGAAGACGTCTGGGCTTGCCGCGCGGCGTGCTCGGCACGAACTTCATCCCGTTCCCGGGCGAACATCGCCGGGAGCCACTCGGAATCGAACACGTCTATCAGCGCGTCGACCAGCAATCCCCGCTCGAGCGCCCCCACCAATTTTCCGGCGCAGCGGACCGCGATGTGCCCCGGACTGGTCACGTGGATGATCGGATCGTAGGTCCAGTTGGGAACCAGGCTGCGTCCGCCCCAGGTGGGCGCGAGCCAGGCCGGTCCCGAGTGCGCCAGTCCCCAGATCCGGAGTTTTCCCTCCTCGACGGAGGCACCGATGAGCGAGGTCTCGAACGGCACCGACGGACTGAGGCGGCGCAGCTCGTCCGCGCTCAAGGCCCGGCTGTGATCGAAGCGCAGCCGCAAGACCCCCTCGTTGGGAACGCCGGTGGCGGGCAATTGCTCGGGCGGCGTGAGCAGAAGACGAAAGCGGGTCGGGCGGGCCTCTTCCGAGGTCAGGGACGCCTGGAACGCCACCGAGAGGGCTTCCCGAAAAGCATCGCGGGGCACCGACAGCGCTCGGTCAGCGGGCCAATGATCCTCCACGTACTGGGCGAGGTCCGGTGGATAGGCGTGCTCGCCAGGCATCGCCCTAGCATGCCTCAGGTCGCGTTCGACGCCAGGCGCCGTTCCAGCCGCCGGGCCAGACGGGCGAACGGATAACCGAGGGCAAAATAGAGCGCGGCGCAGAGCGCGCCCGGGAGCAACCAGCCCCGGGCGTCGACGGCGGTGATGGTCATCCGCTTGGTCAGCTCGACGACGGTAAGGACCGAAACCAGCGAGCTGTCCTTGAGCAGCGAGATGAAGTCATTGGTGACGCCCGGGATGGCCAGCCGGAGTCCTTGCGGCAAGACCACCGTGCGCAGCGCCAGGCGGCGCGACGCGCCCAGCGCCAGCGCCGCCTCCCACTGGGCGCGGGGTACGGCGCCGATCGCGCCCCGGTAGATCTCCGCCTCGTAGGCCGCGTAGTTGAGGCCGAGTCCGAGAATGGCGGCGGTCCAGGGGCCGAGCGACACGATGCCGGAGAGGCCGTAATAAAGGAGATAGAGCTGCAAGAGGACCGGTGTCCCGCGGACGATCTCGATGTAGGCGGTCGCGAAGGGCCGCAGGCGTGGGCTCTCCAGACGCACGAGCGCCAGCGCCAGACCGAGCGGCACCGCGATCGCCATCGCGGCCAGCGAGATGAGGAGCGTCACCAGCGCGCCCTGCAGAAACAGCGCGATCTGGCGGGGGGTCAGCGGACGGGCCGCCGCGGAGGTGGAGACGGAGAGGAGAGAGCCCGGGCCCGCCGCGACGCGCGCCGGAGCCGGAGTGGGCGATAGCGCCAGGGCCGCCTCGCGATCCCCGTCGAGATTCCAGCGCGCCAGCGTCTTGCGCCAGGCGCCGGAGGCGATCGTCTGGGCGAGCGCCTGGTCGAGCGCGGCCCGCAGATCCTCGTCGGCGGGGCGCAGCGCGACGGCGTAACGCCCTTCGGCCACGTCGCCGACCGCCACCAGCGTCGGATGTCGCCCGAGATAGCGCGCGACGATCACGTCGTCGAGGAGGACCGCGTCGGTCCGACCGCGCTCGAGATCGATGAGGGGCTCGTCGACGCCCTCGTAGGGCAAGGCGACGGCGCCGGCCTCGCGCAGGAGATCCCAGGCCAGGCTGTTGGCCAGCGTTCCCACCCGCAGACCGCTCAACGACGCCAGATCACGAACGCGCGCGTCGGCGCGGCGCGCAACCAGTCGCTCGGAAAAGAGGTAGTACGGGCGGGTGAAGGCGACCCGCGCCGCGCGCGCCGGCGTCACCTCGATCCCGTTGAGCGCGACGTCGAAGGTCCCGCGCTCGAGCGACGGGATCAGGGTCGACCAGTCGTTCTGCACCAGCCGCGCGCGAACCCCCAGCGCCGCGGCCAGCGTGTCGGCGAGCTCGACCTCGAAGCCCACCAGCGCCCCGTCCCGATCCTCGTAGACATACGGCTCGCCCCCTTGCACGTCGGCGCCCCAGAGCAACTCGCCGCGCGCCCGAATTCTGTCGGGGGCGCTGTCAGACGCAGGCCCGGCGGGCGCGCACCCCGCGATGGCGGCGGCGCCGGCCACGGCGAGGCCCGCGGCCATCGCCAGCGGTCCGAGCACTCGAGGCGGGGCCGGCCAATACATTGGCCCCAGTATCTACGAGTGCGCGAACCGCTGTGCAGCGGAGTTGTCGGCCCGACCGTGCCTACTGGAGCAGCACCTTGGTGGGGCCGAAGGCGTCGTTGTTCGTGCCGTCGCCGATCTCGCCGAATCCGTTGTATCCCCAGCACCAGATCCCCAGGGCCGCCGTGAGGACACAGGTATGGTTGTACCCGGCGCCGATGCTCTGCACGACGTCGTTGCCGAGATTGACAACCACCGGCGTCAGCCGATTGGTCGTGGTGAGATCTCCGATCTCACCCTCGGCGTTGTACCCCCAGCAAGCCACCTGACCGCTGGTCAGCAGCGCACAAGAGTGATCGGCGCCGATGGCCAGCTGCTTGGCGGGTCCCGGAAGGCCGACCACGGCGGTCGGCGTCAGATGATTGGTGGTCGTGCCGTCGCCGCCTTCGCCGACCACGTTTTGGCCCCAGCACCAGACCGAGCCGTTCGCGTGAAGGGCGCAGGTGTGGGCCGAGCCGCCGGCGATCGCGATCTCGCTCGAGTCGGCGTAGGAGTACGTCGCCGTGGTCCGGTTGGTGGTCGTGCCATCGCCCAGCTGGCCGACGTTGTTGCTGCCCCAGGCGAGGAAGCGCCCGTCGCCCATCGTGGCGAGGGAGTGAAAGGCTCCGGCACCCAGCGATCGGATGGCCGCGCCGTTGAACGAGATCCCGGTGATGCCGGAAACCTGCACCGGCGTCGCGCTGTTGACGGTGGTGCCGTTCCCCAGCTCTCCGTCGCCGTTGTACCCCCAGCAGAACACCGCCTGAGCGCTGGAGTTGTTGGCCGGGCCGGGCCGGTAGGCGCAGGTGTGGTAGAGGCCGGCCGCGATCATGGTGAACGCGCCCGTGAGCGGCACCTGCACCGGCGTCGAGCTGCCGCCACCGACGGCAATGCCCGGTCCCGCCCCACCGTAGTAGCTGGTCCCCCAGCACCAGACCGTTCCGTCGGCGTGCAGGGCGCAGGCATGGTAGGCGCCGGCCGCGATCGCGGTGACGGCCGTGGCGGGCCCTGGCAGCGCCACCGGCACGTCGTTGAACGCCGCCTGGCCCCACTCGAGCGGGGCCGCGCTGGTGAGCGCGAACGAGTTGTACCCGCCGGCCGCGATGGACAGCACGTTGGTAACGAAGTTCACGCTCACCGACGCCGGGTTGTTGGGGCGGAAGGTGAGCGCGACCGTGGTGACGACGCCCGAACGGACCAGGGCGGTGACGGGGTCGGCGGTGTAGGTCGGCGCGGACGACCCGATCCCCGTGCAGGTGGCGGCGTACGCCGCGCCGGTGACGGCATCGTTGCCGACCGGAAGCGAGCCCAGCGACAGGCTCGCCGTCGACGCGCCCGCCGTGAGCGTGAAGCTCTGGATCGAAGCGGTCCCCGACGGCGGCGTCACGGTGATGCGGACACACTGCGTGCCCGTCGGTACCGCCGTCAGCTGCGCGGTGACCTCGGTGGTGCTCCCTTCGTCCGTTCCAGAGCCGGCGCCCGTCGTCCGCTCGGGAGCCCCGCATCCCAGATTCAACGCCACGCCCAAGAGCGCAGCAACCGTCGTTGTGCCTTTGGATCCACCACAACCGTTTCGCTTCATCACGGAGGCCTCCTTGCGCTCGAGCGCGCGCCCCGTAAGTAACGCGGCCGCTCGACGCGCAGGGACAGGTTGATTGCCGAACCTCCGCGCGGATGCTTGCAACCGCGGGCGGAAATCCGCTCAGCCGCCGTCGTGAAAGGTCGAGCAGGCCGCCGGATCGCCGCTATCCATTCCGACGCCGAACCACTTCTGCCGATCGGCCGCGCTGCCGTGGGTGAAGGTCTCGGGGCGCACCCGACCGGTCACCTCCTTTTGAATGCGGTCGTCGCCCACGGCCGCCGCGGCGTCCAGCGCCTCGGCGATCTCGGCGCGGCCCACCTTGCCGGCGGCGTAGGCGGCGTTGCCCCACACGCCGGCGTAGCAGTCCGCTTGCAGCTCCAATCGTACCGACAGCGCGTCTCGCTGCTCCGGGTGCTCCTCCTGTGCCTGCCGCACCCGCCGTTCGATGCCGAGGACATCCTGGACGCGGTGGCCGTACTCGTGCGCCACCACGTAAGCTTCGGCAAAGTCGCCGCCGCGCGCGTGAAAGCGCTGGTGCAGCTCCTCGAAAAAACCGAGATCCAGATAGACCCGGTCGTCCTCGGGACAATAGAAGGGGCCGGTCCGCGCGCTGGCCACGCCGCAGCCGCTGCGCGTCGCCTCCGTGAACAGCACCAGCCGCGCCGGCCGGTAGCCATTCCCGGCCGCGGCGAGCTGCCGCCGCCAGAACGACTGCACGTTGCTTTCGACGCAGACCACGAACTTCGCCGGGTCGCTGGTCGAGGTGACACCGGCGCAGCTCCCGCCGAGCTGACTTCCCGAATTTGCAGAGCCGCGCGGCACCGGTGGCCCCGTCTGGACGCCGCGCTGGCTCTCCTCGATCAGCCGGCCGACGGCGGCGGCGGTGGGGCTGCCGTTGCTGGCCATCACCTGCACGATGAAATAGATGACGCCGCCCGCCAACCCGAGGCCCCCCACGCCCATCCCTACCCCGCCGCCCGGGAAGCGCATCCCGCGGCGATCCTCGACCTCGGAGCTGTCCGCCCGATCTTCCTCGTCGAATTTCATGATCGAATGACCAAGCCTAGCCGATACAATTGACCCGTGATCGATCGGATACGGCTCGTCGGTTTCGCCGCGCTATCGCTGGGCTTCGTGGGCGGCTGCAGTCCGTCCGCGGCCGGCGGCCCAGACGGCGGCGGTCCCGGCGCCGGCGGTCGTGCCACGGGTGGCACGGGCGGGGCGACCTCCGGCGGCACGTCTGGTGGCACGTCGGGTGGTACGGCAGGCGCGTCCGGGGGCGCCGACGGGGGCACGATCGTCGCATCGCAGCCGCTCAGCCCCAACATCGTCGTCGATCAATTTGGTTACCGCACGACGGCCGAAAAGATCGCGGTCGTTCGCAGCCCGCAACGCGGGTTCGATTCGACCGCGACCTTCACGCCGGGCGCGAAGTACGCCCTGGTCGACGCGCATTCGGGGCAGATGGCGCTGGAAGCCGCGCCGGCGGTCTGGAACGGCGGCGCCGTCGACAGCTCTTCGGGCGACAAGGCCTGGTGGTTCGACTTCTCGGCGGTCACCGCCGCCGGCGACTACTTCGTCCTCGACGAGACCAAAGCCGTTCGCTCCGACGTCTTCAGCATCTCCGACGCGGTCTACCGCGCCGTCCTGACGCAGGCCGAGCGGATGCTCTTCTACCAGCGCGACGGCTTTGCCAAGACCGCCCAATACGCGGGCGCCGATTGGGCCGACGGCGCCGCGCACCTCGGGCAGTGCTACCTCTACAGCGACGCCGCCAAGACCTTGAACAAAGATCTGCACGGCGGCTGGTGGGACGCCGGCGACTTCAACAAGTACACCAACTGGGGCGCCAGCGACGTCATCGAGCTCCTGCACGCCTACGCCGAGAGCCCCGCCGCGTTCGCGGACGACACCAACATCCCAGAATCGGGCAACGGCGTCGCCGATCTGCTCGACGAGGTGAAGTGGGAGCTCGACTGGCTGGTGCGCATGCAGCAGAGCGACGGCTCGGTCCTCAGCATCGTCGGCGAAGCGGCGGCGCCCGCCCCCGCCTTCGGCAATCCGGCGAACACCGCGCCGTCGCTGGTGACCGATCCCTGCGCCTACGGTCCCGCCTCGACCTCCGCGTCGCTGAGCGCGGCCGCCGCCTACGCGTACGCCTCGGTCGTGCTCGGTTCGGCCGCCGGATTCGGCGCGGCCTATCCCGGCTACGCCGCCGGGTTGGTGACGCGCGCCCAGCAGGCCTGGGCCTGGGCCAAGGCCAACCCGGCCGTGTTCTTCTACAACTCCACCTCCAACCCGACGGTCGGGTCCGGGGAGCAAGAGGTCCCCCAGAGCGATCCCGACCGCAGCTACGCGCTCCTCGTGAAGCGTCTGCAGGCGGAGCTCTACCTCTACGAGGCGACCGGCGACACGACCGCCCGCGACTTCTTCGACGCCAACTACGCCGGCGTCAACTTCATCTCTCAGAAGTACATCGACGGCTCTCACGGCGAGGAGCAGGAGACGCTGCTCGAGTACACGCTGGCTCCGAATCCGACCGCGACCGTGGTGCAGAAGATCAAGTCGGCCTACCTGTCGTCGCTGCAGAGCAGCCAGAACCTGGGCGCCATCCAGGCGACGACCGATCCGTACCTGGCGTACCTGCCCCAGTACTTCTGGGGGAGCAACCAGATCAAGAGCGACCAAGGCAACCTGTTCTACGACGTGGTGACCTTCGCGATCGACGCCTCGACCAGCGTGCAGGCCGCCAAGGGGGCCGAGCGCTACATCCACTACCTCCACGGCGTGAACCCGCTGCAGATCGTCTATCTGTCCAACATGGGCGCGACCGGCGCGTCGAAGTCGGTCACCCGCTTCTTTCATTCCTGGTACGCCACGGGCTCGCTGTGGGACGCGGCCGGCGTCTCGAAGTACGGGCCACCGCCCGGTTACCTGACCGGCGGGCCCAACCCCAGCTACACCTGGGACGGCTGCTGCCCGAATGGGTGCAGCGGCTATTCGTGCGGCGCCGCACCGCTGTCGCCGCCCACCGGCCAGCCCGACCAGAAATCGTACGCGGATTTCAACGATGGCTGGCCGCTCGATTCATGGTCGGTGACCGAGCCGGACGACGGCTACCAGGCCAAGTATCTCCGGTTGCTGTCCAAGTTCGTGCACTGAGATCGGCGCGGCGTCGGGACAGCGCGGCAAGCGTCCAATTCGGATCGTGATCGTCGGTCGACGCGAGCGCGTATACTCCCCCGAATGCTGCATGAGTTCCTCGTCGTCAACCGTGACGAGATTCTCGGTCGCTCGCGTACCAAGCTCGTCGCGCGCGAGGTGCCGACCCCTACCGAGGCCGAGCTGCGGGACGGACTGCCCCTCTTCCTCGATCAGTTGGTCGCCATCCTGCGCGCGGGGAAAGGCCAGCGGACCGACGGGCACCGCGGCGTCTCCGACAGCGCGGCGCTACACGGTGGCGAGCTGCTGCGGATGGGACTGACGGTCGGTCAGGTCGTCCACGACTACGGGAGCATCTGCCAGAGCGTCACGGAGCTGGCTACCGAGCACGACCTGGCGATCACCGCCGACGAGTTCCAGACGTTCAACCGCTGCCTCGATGACGCCATCGCCCAGGCCGTCACCGAGTACGAGCATCAGCGCGACCGATCGGCCGACCGTCCCGGGGTGGCGCACCTCGGCTTTCTGGCACACGAGATGCGCAACCTGCTCACCACCTCGATGCTGACGTTCGACGCGCTCACCCGGGGCAGCGTCGGCGTCAACGGAAGCACCGGTGCCTTGCTCGGGCGCAGCCTGCGGCGGATGCGGGTCCTCATTGATCGGACCCTGGCCGAGGTACGCCTGGGCGCGGACACCCAGAGGACGGAGCGCGTGTCGGTGGCCGAGCTGCTCGAAGAGATCGAGATCGTCGCAAAGATCGAGGTCAATGATCGCGATGTCCAGCTTTCCGTGGATCCCGGACCCCACGACCTGGCCGTCGAAGCGGACCATCAAATCCTCGCGGCGGTCATGGCGAACCTGGTTCAGAACGCCTTCAAGTTCAGCCGATCCGGTGGACAGATTGCGGTCCGCGCCCGGGCGGCAGACGAGCGCGTGCTGATAGAGGTGATGGATGAGTGCGGTGGACTGCCGCCAGGCAAAGCCGAGGATCTGTTCCGTCCGTTCGAGCAGCGCGACCTCGATCAGAGCGGCCTCGGCCTCGGTCTCACCATCAGCCTGAAGGGCGTTCGGGCCAGCGGGGGCGAGATCCGCGTGCGCGACCTACCCGGATCGGGATGCGTGTTCACGGTCGACTTGCCGAAAGCCGCGCCGGCGGCCTGAGGGTGCGGTCGAGCTTGGTCAGGGTGCTCGCGGAAGTGTCGGTGGAGGCAACCGCAAGGTCCCACGATGACTATGTTCGCCGCGTGCTCCACGAGTTCCTGATCGCCAACCGTCGTGAGATTCTGGCGCGCTCGCGCGAAAAGCTCGCAGCCCGAGAGGTTCCCGTCCCCACCGAATCCGAGCTGGCGGACGGATTGCCCCTCTTCCTGGATCAGCTGATCGCAATCCTGCGCACTGGAAAGGGCGAGCGGAGCGGTGGGCAACACCGCGTAGTAGCGAGCGCGGCGCATCATGGTGGCGCGCTGCAGCGACTCGGACTGACGGTCGGTCAGGTGGTGCAGGACTACGGCAGCATCTGTCAGAGCGTCACCGAGCTCGCGGACGAACGCGATGTGGCGATCACCGCCGACGAGTTCCACACGTTCAACGGCTGCCTCGACGACGCCACCGCCCGGGCCGTCACGGAGTACGAGCACCGGCGGGACAAAGTGGTAGCCGATTCGAGCACGGCGCACCTCGATTTTCTGGCGCACGAAATGCGCAATCTGCTGACCACCTCGATGTTGACGTTCGACGCCCTGAGGAGAGGCAGCGTTGGAATTCAGGGCAGCACCGGGACCCTGCTGGCGCGCAACCTGCGGCGGATGCGCGCCCTGATGGATCGGACGCTGACCGAGGTGCGCCTCGGATCCGGCGCTCCCAGGCCGGAGCGCGTCTCCGTCGCCGAGCTGATCGAAGAGATCGAGATCGTGGCGACGATCGACGCCCAGGATCACGACGTTCAGCTCGCCATCGACGCCGGTCCTTCCCAGCTGTCGGTCGAGGCCGATCACCAGATCCTGGCGTCCGCCGTCGCAAACCTCCTTCAGAACGCCTTCAAGTTTACCCGGGGCCATGGCCACGTCGCTGTCCGCGTCCGGACGATCGGCGAACGCGTGCTCATCGACGTCGAGGACGGGTGCGGCGGGCTTGCCCCGGACAGGTTCGAGGAGCTGTCGCGCCAGCTCGATCAGCGCGAGGGCGGAGAGGCCGAGTCCGGCCTCGGGCTTTCGATCAGCCTCAAGGGCATTCGGGCCAGCGGCGGTGAGATCCGCATTCGGGACCTTCCCGGCTCGGGCTGCGTCTTCACGGTCGATCTGCCGAGAGCACCGGCCATCCACCCTCCGCGGACGCCGATCGGTTCACGCCCCGAAGTGATCCCGCACGACGCCTAGGAGATCTTTGACCTGGTACGGCTTGGCAAGAACCGGGACGGTGACGTCGGTCCGCCGGGAGGGCTCGACGCCGGTCATGAAAACAAACGGAGGCATGGCGCCTCCCAGGAGCTCGCGCGCGCCCGTGAGGAACGTTCGGCCGTCCATGTCGATCATCGAGAGGTCGGCGAGGACCAGAGCGGGCACGGTCGCTTCCATCATGCGGAGCGCAGCCCCGCCACCGGGAAGGGCGACCGCCAGGTAGCCCGCGTTCTGGAGCACGTCAACGACGATGGCGCGAATGTCCTCGTCGTCGTCGACGATCATGACCCACTTGGCCGCTTCCTCCCCCACGGCTCTGGACGATAGCGGATGGCTGACGCGATACGAGAGATATCAGCAGCTCGACCATTTCAGGACACCGCGCCAAGCGGCTGGCCGCGCCGGCCGTGCTCAAGCTTGAAGCTCGACCATTGAATCGATGCTTTCGGCCGCGCGGGCCTTCAGCTCTCGGATCTCTGCGTCAAGGTTCTTGACCTCGGTCTCCAGGCGGGCGATCAGCCCCTTCGGCGCCGCTGGCTCCGCCTGGGCCCCGAAGAGACGGGCTCTGAGAGCTTCCCGCCGGTCCTCCCGATCCCGGATCGTCCTGGCATCCTGATCGACTGGCTCGTTCGTTGCCGCGATGGTCATGCCGCGAAGCTGAGGCCGAACGGATGTAGGCGCCAGGGCGGATCGAATGCCCGACGGGTGGGGTGGGCCAATTCAAGCCCCGCTCGACGCAGACGCGCCCGTCACCAGCCCGGGCGGGAAAGGTGTGGTGGAGCTGAGGACCACGCGATTCCTTCCGGCGTGCTTCGATTCGTACATCGCGGCGTCCGCCGCCTCCACCAGCATGAGCGGCGTAGGCGTCGTCTCCGCCGAGAACCCCGCCACGCCGAAGGAAGCCGTGATCCCGGCCATCGCGCCCGAGCTGAAATGCTGCTCGATGCGCTGGCGGACCCGTCCCGCGAAGAGCATCGCGTCCTCGGCGTTGGTCTCGCGCAGCAGGATGCAGAATTCCTCACCCCCATACCGATACGCGCTATCGGTCGCGCGCAAGGAGCCCGATATGACCTCGGCCACCTGTTGCAGTGCCGCGTCTGCCTGGGGATGTCCGTGGATGTCGTTGAACTCCTTGAAATGGTCGACGTCCAGCATCACGAAGGCCAGCGGTCGTCCGTAGCGCACACAGCGCTTACATTCGGTCTGGATGTCTTCCTCGAACCGGCGGCGGTTGAAGAGCCGGGTCAGGGCGTCGACGTGGCTCCGCTCCTCGATGACTTCGTGCATGCGGGCCGATTCGATGGCGGTGGCCGCGTGGGTGGCCAGCGTCTCGAGCACCTCGATCACCTGTGTGGTCGCCACCCTCGGCTCGGTGTGACGCGCCTCGAGCGTGCCGACGATCCGCGCGCCCACGATGAGAGGAACGGCGATCGCACACACCGGGCCTATGTTGTTGCTGTCGCTGAATCGCACCTGCCCGGCGGGCCCTTCGAACGTGATGCGTCCGGATTTGGCCGCCCGCCCCGCGAGTCCCTGCCCCATCTCGATGCGCGGACCGGGGGATCCGGCTTCTCCGGCCTGAACCAGTCGTTTCTGGTCCTCGTCCATGAGCCAAACGATCACGCGCGCATAGCCACCGACGGCCGCGGTGCTCTCCCGTACGGCCCCCACGACATAGGCGAGGTTGAGACTCTCCGAGAACTCGCGGCTCGCATCGAGGATCAGCCGCAGCTGAACCGAATGCTCCCGCAAGGTCTCGTCCCGGGAGACGGCGGACGCTCGCGCCGCGGCAAGGGCGCGCACCATCTCGTTGAGGCCCTCGGCGAGGTCGGCCAGCTCGCGCGGACCGGCGCCGTCGACGGTCGTCTCCAGCTGTCCGTCGCGAATTCGACGAATATGACGCAAGAGCGCGGCGACCGGCACGACGATGGCGGCGCGGAGCGCGCGATGCTGCTGTACCGCGAGCAGGAGCACCGCGAAGAACACCGCGAGCTCGAGGGTGACGCCGGCGGCGATCACGCGCTGCTCGCGCAGGGACAAGACGGCGGAGTGCTGATCGAGGGCGTCCGCGAACGCGCTTTGCCCGCTCCGATAGGCGTCGAAAAGCGCCTGGCCTTCGATCATCGATGGACCTGCCGCGTCGAAACGGGTGGTCGCGGCAAGTCCAGCCCAGCGCTCGCGGCACCTTTCCTCGGCCAGGCGCGTTGCCAGCATCACCCCCGCGAGCTCGGGGACGGAACCGGCCGTGGCCGTGAGGATCTTGTTGGCTCGATCCAGCGCAACCTCGCCGCGGGTGTAGGCCGCAAGGAAGCGGGCATCGCGGGTGGTCAAGTAGGCCTGCAGACCGATCTCCTCGTCCAGCATCGCCGCGAGGGCCGCGTTCTCGGTCCTCACGGCCAGTCGGCTTCGCGCCACGGCGGGTGTCAGCCAGGCGCGGCTGACGCCGAACCCGAGCGCAGCCACCACGAACGCCGCCCCGACGAGCGTACCGAAGAACGTGAATGCCCCGCTGAGCTGCTGGGCGAGCGTGCGGTCTTGCAGAGCGGGATTCACATCGGCCTACCACTACGACCCTAAGATCCTTAAGGCGGGGTACCGGCAAGACAAGGCGCGATCGCCCGGAAAACGCGAAAGGTTCGGACGACCGGCGATTCGCGGGGGCGATCCTCGGGGCCGATCCTCGGGGCCGATCCTCGGAATGATGGCTAGCTTCTCCACGTGACACCAAACCGCGGCCACGACGACCGCAGCCCAGCCGTCGCCGCTGCGCCGCCGACCGTCGGCACCGTCCTGAGGGGAACCTACCGGATCGTGCGCCAGTTGGCGGAAGGTGGTTGCGGCGATGTCTACGTCGCAACCCACGTGCGTCTGGGCAACGAAGTGGCCGTCAAGATTCTTCACGCCGCCTTGGGGGGAAACGACCCCGTCCTGGTCCGCTTTCGGCACGAGGCCGACATCATGTCCGCGCTGCGGCATCCGCACATCGTGCAGATCCTGGACTTCGACATCACCGAGCAGGGCGTTCCATTCCTGGTGATGGAGCTCCTGGTGGGACGATCGCTCAGCGAGGGTATGGCGGCGGGGACGCCGTTCGAACCGCGCGCCGCCTTCCACATCATCGATCAGATCGCGCAGGCGCTCACGGCCGCGCACGCATATGGCATCGTCCATCTGGACCTCAAGCCGGACAATGTCATCCTGGTGTCGACCGATGGCCGCGACGATTTCGTCAAGGTGATCGACTTCGGGATCTCGCGGGCAGGCCGAGTCGCGCGTCCGGCGAGCGAGGCCCGGATGAGTGGCACGCCCGAATACATGGCCCCCGAACAGGCGGCTGGGCTGACCGAAGACATCGACCATCGCAGCGATCAATTCGCTCTGGCCGGCGTCGCCTACAGGCTGCTCACGGGCCACGATCCCTTCAGAGGCCTCGACCCGCTGGCCCTCCTTTATCGGGTCATAAACGGGATGCAGCATCCGCCGTCGGAACGGGCGCCCTGGCTGGGCCCGGGGGTGGATGTGGTCATTGGCCGTGCGATGTCCAAGCGCCCAGCCGATCGCTACCCCGATGTCGCGGCCTTCACAGAAGCGCTCCGTGGCGCAATCGATGTCGTCGCGATCGATAGGCGGGGCGTGACCGCGGCGGCGACGGCACGCGCCTTCGATCGGCGCGCGGCGGAGGAGGCCAAAGATTTCGAGACGCCCGCGCAGCCGGTCGAGGGCGACACGCTGCCGTTCATCCGGACACCGCGAAGGACCGGCCGCCGGCTGAGGCCCGGGTCGGTCCTCCTGGCGCTCGCGGCGGCGGCCGCGGCCGTCTGGTTCTTTCCCGCGACCCGAGGCACCACCCGCGCCGCGTGGGACCGCGCCGGTGCCAGGGCGCGGAGCGTGGTCGGCGCTGTGACGCCCGCCACGACCAAACCCTCGCGTTCGGGCAATGTTTCGATGCCGTGAGCGACCGCGGCCCATTGGCAGGGCGGCATGGCGTGGCTATCACTGGCGGGTCGATTTTCTCATGAAACATCTAATTTCCGCCGACAGTCACAACATCCTGGATGACCTGGACGTTCTTCAGGTCGAAACACGCTTGCTGCTCGACGTGGCCAGCCCCGACGCGCGCGCGGAGTGGGAGAAACTGGAGAGCCGATTCCCCTCCGCCGTCGAGATTCGAGCGGGATTCATCTCTCTTTCGAATCCCGAGCTTCACGAGATGCGATCGAAGGTCAGACGGTTCCGAGACATCCTCTCGAATCAACCGGGCGCGCCGTCCGTGGGCCAATCGGCGTCGCGCACGGCGCCGGCGCGGAGATCGCGAAGCGCGTAACGGGTACCCCGCCAGATCACGGCGCCGCGGAGCGTCGCGAGGAGCGCGCTCGCGAGCGCGACGAGCGCCAGGCAGATGCCCAGCAACGGCAGCGGTAAACCTTCGTATCCGCGTCCCCCCGCGAGGCGGCGCGCAGTCGCGCCGAGGAGGGCCATCGGCAGCGCGACCGCCAGCGCCGCGACGGCGAGCGCCCCGGCGCGCGGCGGCAGCCAGACCGACGCCGCCAGATAGACGGCGGGAAAGGTGGTCACGAGCGGCACCAGGACCGCCGTCCGCATCGTCGTGAGCCAGCTGTAGTCGGAGCCGGCAAAGAAATTCTTCAAGAGGCCACGCATCGACGCCGCGAATCCCCGCTGCCAGCGCACCCGCACCAACCCGCCCGAATCGGCGCACCCCTGCCGCACGCCGCTCCGGCGCAGCACCAGGCCCAGCTTGACGTCGTCGGCCACCTCGAGGCGTAGACGCTCGTGCCCTCCGATCGCCAGGTAGCTATCGCGGCGGACCAGATTGAACGCCCCGATGCCGACGTGCGCCGCGCTGCCGGGCCGGCGCAGCTCGTCGACGCGGAGGTGCAGCAGAAGGAACAGTCCGAAGAGCGAAACGAAGCCACGCTCCAGCAACCCCGGCGCGATGAAGCGCGGCAGGGCCACCGCGTGCCCGAGGCCGTCCTGCACCGCCCAGCCCACCGCCCGCCGGAGCGCGTTCGGGGTGAACACCACGTCGGCGTCGGTGAACAGGATCCAGTCTCCGGTGGCCTCGGCCGCGCCCCGGTGGAGCGCGTTGGTTTTCCCCAGCCACCCGGACGGCAGGACATCGACGCGCGCGACCCGCAGCGCGGGGTGCGAGGAGCCGAGCTCGCGCAAGATCGCGCCCGTCGCGTCCTCCGATCGATCGTCCACGGCGATGACCTCGAACAGCTCCGGCGGGTAGTCCTGCGCCAGCAACGACGCGAGCGCCGTCCGGATCGCGGCCTCTTCGTTGCGGCAGGCCACCACCACCGACAGCCGGGGCCAGACCATGCCGTCGGGCAGCTCCGCCGGCGCGCGCGCCAGGTTCGGCAATCGCGCGATCCGAGACAGCACCCAGGCGAACTGCAGCCAGACCAGCAGGATCCCGCTCGAGAGGACCGTCGCGACCGGGGCCAGCACGCCCAGGTTCTACCCCGGTTCTCTCAGCGGGATGCCGATCGGGACAGGCGCGCCCTCTGCCGCGCGCCCACCCCGATCGCTGCGGTCAGGTCGTTGCGGTCGCGGTTCGTGGGGCGAGGGCGCGACGGGCGCCGGCGCCAACCCGCACGCCCTCCAGGCCCGCCAGCGCGAAGGCCCCCGCCGCCAGCGCGAGATCGCGCACGGCGATGTCGAACATGCGCAGGCTCACCAGGTTGATGGCGATGCAGACCATGTCGGATATCCTCCTCTCTCTGCGATACAGAGACGGATCGCCCCCCTGCCGTTACAGCTCATCCGTGTGCTAGGAGAGGATCCGCCTTGGCACCAGCCGATTTCAATGACGGTCGCCTCCTCCGGGCGCTGGCGCTGCTGACCTTCGCCACGGGATTGGTAGATGCCGCGAGCGTGCTCGGTCTCGGCCACGTGTTCACGGCGAACATGACCGGCAACGTCGTGTTTCTCGGCTTTTCATTCGCAGGCGCCGGGCGGGTCGCGACCTCGGACTGCGTCGTCGCCCTGGCGGCGTTTCTGGTCGGCGCATTGGTCGGGGGACGTCTGGCCGCCGTCGGCGTCTCCTTCAAGGTGGCACTGGCGCTCGAGGCCGCGCTCTTGACGGCGGCCACCGCCGTGGCCTGGGCGCACGGAGACCTGCCCCCTCAGCGCATTCCCGAGATCGCCCTTCTGGCTTCGGGTATGGGAATTCAGAACGCGTCGGTGCGAAAGCTGGGCGTCCCCGACATGACGACCACCGTCCTCACCCTGACGCTGACGGGCCTGGCGGCCGACTCGTCGCTGGCGGGCGGCAGCAACCCCCGCGTGGGCAGACGCCTGCTCTCGGTCGCGTTGATGCTGCTCGGCGCTCTGGCGGGAGCCCTGCTGCTATTGCGCGGCGTTCGATGGGCCATCGGCGGCACCGCGCTCATCGCTCTGTCCGCCTGCCTGATTTCCCCAGGCGGCGTGCGCGCACCGCCGGCACATCCGGCGTAGGGATCCGCCGAATCTAAGTTTTGGGGACGTCGGGAGCGGGGCGGGCGTGATCGTCTTTGGGCGGCCGAAACGCTTGTCCCACACGTAGCCGGCAAGCCGCGAGGGCGACCGGCGACAGGTCGGTTCCGTAGAGACGGGTCACCAGGGCTGGCCCGATCTGCTCGCCCGTGAGGCCGGCGCACGCCAGGCTCTGTCGAACGATCGCCCGCGCCGTGTCGGACATCTGGAAACACATCACGACCCGCTGCTGGGGAGAGCGCGACATGAACAGGCGGGCGTAACGCCGCTCGATCTCCGGGGAGGTATCCGCGCTCATGGTCGTATTGCGCTGCCGCCCGAGGAGGAGATGAGCAGTCGTTCCAGGCTCTCCAGCACCTGGCAGGCCGAGGCGGAGATCTTCGTGTGCGCCAGATCGTCGCCGCGCGTGGGGCCGATGTTGACGACGGCGATCGGAAGGTCGAGCTCGCGCGCGCGCCGCACGAACCGGAAGCCCGAGTAGACGGTCAGCGACGATCCGACCACCAGCAACACGTCGCCTTGCTCGAACAGCTCCCAGGCGGCGGCCAGCGTCCGTTCCGGCACGTTGCCGCCGAAAAAGACGACGTCCGGTTTCAGGTCGCCCCCACAGGCGCGGCAACCGACCACGGTGAACCCCGCGACGACGTCGGCCGGCAGATCGGAGTCGCCGTCGGGACGAAGGTGGATCTCCGCCGCGGTCTCCAGCCAGCCCGGGTTTTCCTGCAGGAGGCGCGCCTGCACGGCGTCTCGGTCTTCGCCGGCGCCGCAACGCAGGCAGAGGACCTCGGCCAGCGCGCCGTGCAGCTCGACGACCCGCCGACTTCCGGCGCGGTGGTGGAGACGATCGACGTTCTGGGTGATCACGCCGACCAGCGGTCCGGCGGCCTCCAGCGCGGCCAGCGCGCGGTGGGCGGCGTTGGGCTCGGCAGAGCGAAACCGTGCCCAGCCGACGGTGGCGCGCGCCCAGTACCGCTGGCGGACCTCGTGTCGGCGTAAAAATGCATCGTGCTGGATCGGATTTCGCGGCCCGGTCCGCCCGCCGCCGCGGTAGTCCGGTATCCCGGACTCCGTGCTGCACCCGGCGCCGGTGAGCGCGACGAAGCGCCGGCCCGCCAGCAGCGCGAGCAGAGGGGCGAGGAGATCGTCCGTCGCGATCGCCTCGCCGGCTGGGTCTGGAGGCATCGGGACAGACATCGGGGCGGAGATTGTGACGGACATCGTGACGGACCTGGCGGCGGGCCCCGCGGCTACGGCTTCGCCGTGCTGGCGAAGCGCTTCTCGGGGGAGATCGCTTCCAGCCGGTCGCGGCCCTGCACGGTGATCATCCAGCCGGGGTATTCTGGCGGCAGCGCGCTGGCGGTGTCGAGGCGCTCGAGCTGCGCGGCCGAGAGCTTCAACTCGGCGGCCGCCAGGTTGTCGCGCAGCTGGGTCTCGTTGCGGGCGCCGACGATGACGCTGGTGGTGACCTTCTGGTGCAATAGCCAGCTCAGGGCCACACGCGCCACCGAGACCTCGTGTTCCCGCGCCACCTCGGCCAGCACGTCGAGGACGGCGTAGCCGCGCGTCTCGTCGACCGGCGGGAAATTGAAGCTCACCCGTCGGGCGCCCTCGGGTCCCTTCCGATCGCGCGCGAACTTCCCGCTCAGAAAGCCGCCCGCGAGCGGGCTCCAGATCAGGAGCCCCACCCCCTCCGATTCCATCAGCGGGACGAGCTCCCGCTCCAGATCGCGGCCGGCGATCGAATAGTAGGACTGGATCGTCTCGAAGCGCGCCAGGCGGTCGCGCTCGCTGATGCCGAGCGCCTTCATGAGATGCCACGCAGCCAGGTTGGACGCGCCGATGTAGCGGACCTTGCCCGCCCGCACCAGATCGTCGAGGGCACGCAGCGTCTCTTCCCAGGGCGTGAGCGCGTCGTAGCCGTGGATCTGGTACAGGTCGATGTAGTCGGTCCCGAGCCGCCGCAGGCTGCCGTCGATCGCGTCCAGAATGTGGCCCCGCGACAGCCCGACGGCGTTGGGTCCCGGGCCGACCCGCCCGCGCACCTTGCTGGCGACCACCAACTCCTTGCGCCTGGCGCCGAGCGCCTTGCCCAGGATCGTCTCGGCGTTCCCCATCGAGTAGGTGTCGGCCGTGTCGAAGAAGTTGATGCCGGCGTCGAGGCAGATGCCCACCAGCCGGTCCGCCTCCGCCTGCGCGGTGCTGCCGATCGCCTGGTAGATCCCGTCGCCGCCGAACGTCATCGTGCCGAAGCAGAGCTCCGAGACCCGCAGACCGGTTCTACCCAAGGACCGTTGGTTCATGCGCCCAAACATGGATCACGACGGCGGGCCGTGCCCGTTCGAGATGCGCGTGGCCCTGGCGAGCGCGCCGGGGCTACTGGCAGCCGATCGGGCCCGACGAGAGGGCGACGTCGTCGTACCAGAGGGTCAGGGCGCCGGCGCCGTAGCTGTCCCAGCCGACGTTGAAATCCGCCAGCATCGTGTAGCGGGAGAGCGAGGCGGTGCTGCCGACCCAGCTGTCGTCGACGTCGGGGGTGGAGACGCCGTCCTCGGTCAACCCGGCGATCGAGTTGCCGTCGACCGACACGTTGAGGTGCCCGTTGGTGTTGATGGTGAGCTCGACGCAATACCAGGTGTTGGCGACGGGCTTGAAGCTGGTGGCGTCGCCGTTGGGGCTGACGTCGGGGATGTTCGCCGCGTCGGAGTCGGTGTTCCAGTGGAAGACGTTGTCCTGGCTGCCGAACCTGAGCTCGTTCGATTGCGAGTACTGATCGACCGCCATCGGGTGGGTCACGATCATCGCGGCGTGCCCCGCGGCCAGCGCGGTGGCGAACCGGACGTAGAAGCGCACGTGGGCGACCGAGCCGAGCGTGCCGATCACCGTGCTGTTGCGCAGGTAGAGCCGATCGTTGCTCACCACCTTGAGGGAATGCGCGGAGCCGTGTGCCCCCATCGTTCCGTCGATGGTCGCCGTGTCGCCCGACCCGGGCGAGTTCGGAATCAAGGTCCAGAGCGTCGAGCTGGGCGCCGCGCCGGCCGCCGTCGATTCGAAGGTGTCGCACAGGGGCAGCGAGCTGCAGTCGGCGACCGCGCCGGTACAGATCGGAAGAGCACACGTCTGAACTCCAGTCACTGACCAA
>CALAOV010000343.1 GCA_937889515.1 uncultured Myxococcales bacterium
CCGCGGCCAGCCTCTCACGCGCGCACCCTCGGCGGGGGCGGCGCCAGGTGGAGGTGGCTGGCACGGCGCATCGGCGGCGCCTGCGCGTGCGCCGGCGACCGGCTGGCGGGGCGGCGGGACAGTCCCGGCGGTGCCGCGCGGGGCCCGGGTCTATCGCGGCGGCGGTGGCGGCCCCGGAATCGGCGTCGCGGTGATCGTGCCGCTCGACGAGCCGGTCTACACGCACGACGGCAACGTCGGATACGACGATCCGGTGTTCGCCGGGGACGAGCTCTACGTTTCGATGACGCTGGTCTCGACGTACGACGGGCGCGTCCTGTGGAACGCGCGCGACAGCCTCGACCTCGCGGCCGATCATCCCGCCGACGTCGACCGGATGGTCCACGTCTTCCTCGACACGCTGCCGCCCGCTCTTCCGCCCGCGCCGCGCGCTCCGGCGCCCACGCCCGCACCCACATCGCCGCCCGCTCTCCCGTCCGCGCCCCCCTGAGGTCGAGCGGTGGCATACTCGTCGCGATGCGGCCGGTGCCGGTAACGAGTTCAACCATCGGCTGCGACACCGTGCCCTGCGATTTTTCTCCGGGCGGCAACATCACCGGCCAAGAGCCGTATTGATCGACCGAGCCGATCCCGCTGGCGCCGATCGCGCGCGGCAGCCGCCGGGTCTCTACCTGCTGTTTGCGGTCGAGATGTGGGAGCGTTTCTCGTACTACGGGATGCGCGCCTTGATGGTGCTGTATCTGGTCGACGCCCAGCACGGCGGGCTCGGCTGGGATCGCGCCCGCTCGCAGCGGATCTACGGCTGGTACGGGTTCTTCGCTTATCTGCTCCCCGTGGTGGGGGGCGTGCTGGCGGATCAGCGTCTCGGGACCCACCGCGCCATGGTGATCGGAGCGCTCGTGATCGCCGCCGGGCACTTCCTCCTGGCGACGCCGCCGCTGTCGGCGTTCTTCGTGGGCCTGTCGCTCATCGTGATCGGTACCGGCTTCTTCAAGTCGAACGTCTCGACCATGGTCGGACAGCTCTACGGCGAGGACGATCCCCGCCGCGATCCGGGCTTCACGATCTTCTACATGGGCGTCAACGTGGGCGCGCTCCTGGGTCCGATCATCTGTGGCTATCTCGCCGAGAGCCGGCGCTGGGGCTGGCACTGGGGTTTCGGCGCGGCCGGCGTCGGGATGGTGATCGGCCTGCTGGTCTACCTGCGGCTCAAGTCGCGCTACCTGCCGGGCGTGGGCGTCGTCCCCAACCGGCGCGCGGCCACGGCGCGCGGCGATCGCCTGTCGGGCTTTTCGCCCGAAGAGCACGATCGGATCGTCGCGCTGTTCGTGATCTATTTCTTCACCATCTTCTTCTGGATGGCCTACGAGCAGGCCGGTTCATCGATGAACCTGTTCGCCGCCGAGCGCACGGATCGCCTGATTCGCGGCTGGACCATTCCCGCGTCGTGGTTTCAGTCGATCAATTCGGCGGTCATCCTGATCGCGGCCCCGATCTTCGCCGCCGTCTGGACCGCTCTCGCGCAGCGCGGCCGCGAGCCCGGTACGCCGGCCAAGATGGCCGCCGGTCTGGGGCTGCTGGCCGCCGGCTTCTTGTTCATGGTGGTGGGCGCCAAGCGGAGCGAAGGGGGCGTGCTGGTGAGCCCGCTCTGGCTGGTCGCCGCCTACACCCTCCATACCTTCGGCGAGCTCTGTCTTTCGCCGATCGGTCTGTCGCTGGTGACGCGCCTGGCGCCGTTCCGGCTGGCTTCGCTCTTCATGGGGCTGTGGTTCCTGGCCACCGCGGCCGGCGAGCTGCTGGCGGGCCAGCTCGCGGCGCTGACCGACCGGGTCGCGCGCGGCGAGATCTTCCGCCTGCTGGGCGGGCAGGCCGATTTCTATCTCATCTTCGTGGTATCGGGCACCGTCGCGGCGCTGGGCCTGGCCCTCCTCCGCCCCAAGCTGCGCCGCCTCATGCACGGTCGCGACACGTGAGCTTGCGCGCCGCTCTCGGTGTCTTGCGCGCATTCCTCTACCTCTCAATAATGTGCGGCGTGACGAGCGCGGCACCGCCCGATCCGTTCAAATGGCTCGAGGACGGCGAGGCACCGAAGGTTCAGCGCTGGACCGAGGCGCAGAACGCGGCGACCCGCCGGTTCTTGGACGCGGTCCCCGGACGCTCCGCGCTGGAGCAGCGCTTCTGGCAGCTCTACGAGATCGGTTCGCTCGGCATTCCCCTCTCCCGCCCGCACGGCAAGACCCGCCGATACTTCTACACACGCCGGGACGGCAAGCAGAACCAACCGGTGCTCTACCTGCGGGACCGAATCGGCGGCCAGGATCGCCCGCTGGTCGACGTGAACCTCGAGCGGGCCGACGGCACGCGGGCGCTCGACTGGTGGTTCCCCTCGGACGATGGCGGGCGCGTCGCCTACGGCGTCTCCGACGACGGCAACGAGGAATCGACGCTGCGGGTGCGCGACGTCGCGAGCGGACGCGACCTCACCGACGAGATCCCCCGCGCCCGCGCCTGCTCGCTGGTCTGGACCCCCGACGGGGCCGGCTTCTACTACACGCGCTACCCGGCGCCCGGCGAGGTGCCCGCCGGCGAGGAGGCCTATCACCGCGCCGTCTTTCACCACCGGCTCGGCGACGCGCCCGCGCGCGACCAGAAGATCTTCGGGCAGGGGCGCGATCGCACCGACTGGCCCGGGGTCGATCTTTCTCCCGACGGGCGCTGGCTGGCCATCAGCGTCGAGCAAGGGTGGTCGAAGAGCGAGGTCTACCTCGTCGACACCCACGCCGCAGCGGGCGACGCGGGCGCGCCGGTGGCGGTGGCGACCGGCCAGGAGGCCAAGTTTCGGGTCGTCGAGATGCTCGACGATCGCGTGTATCTGTTCACGACCGACGGCGCGCCGCGCGGGCGGCTCTTCGCGGTCGATCCGAAACAGCCGGCCCGCGCGCACTGGCGACAGGTCCTCGCCGAGTCGGAGGACGTGCTCGACAGCGTGGTCTATTTTCGGGGCGGGTTGGCGGCGGCGTACCTGCGCGACGCCACCGCGCACCTGCGGCTCTTCGACGCGGACGGCGCGCCGCGCGGCGAGGTTCCCTTGCCCGGCATCGGCGCCCTGAGCGGCCTCGCCGGGGCGCGCGACGCGGACGAGGTCTTCTACAGCTTCACGAGTTTCTTCGCCCCCACCACGGTCTATCGCGTCGGTGCCGGCGCGTCGCCCCGGGGCCTGGTCTGGCGCGGGCTGACGGCGCCGATCGATCCCGCCGCCTTCGAGGTCGAGCGCACCATGGTCACCTCGCGGGATGGCACCCGCTTGCCGCTCTTTCTGGCGCACCTCAAGGGTCTTCCCCGCGACGGGTCCCGCCCGGCCCTTTTGACCGGTTACGGCGGCTTCGATTTCAACGTGCTGCCCGTCTGGACGCCGGCCATGATTCCGTTCCTCGAGAGCGGCGGCACGCTCGCGCTGGCCGTCCTGCGTGGCGGGGGCGAGTATGGCGAGGCCTGGCACCACGCCGGAATGCTGGCCAACAAGCAAAACGTCTTCGACGACTTCATCGCCGCGGCGGCCTGGCTCAGCGAAAGCCGCGTCACCAGCGCCGATCGGTTGGCGATCTCGGGCCGCTCGAACGGGGGTCTCCTGGTCGGCGCGGCGCTCACCCAGCGCCCCGAGCTGTTTCGCGCGGTGGTGTGCGGCGTCCCGCTGCTGGACATGCTGCGCTACCACCTCTTCCGCATCGCCGCACTGTGGATCCCCGAGTATGGCTCGCCCGACGATCCGGCGGCCCTTCGGTGGCTTTCGGCCTACTCGCCGTACCAGCACGTGCGCGACGGCGTCAATTACCCGGCCGTCTACCTTCACACCGCCGCGTCGGACTCGCGCGTCGACCCCATGCACGCCCGCAAGATGGCGGCGCGGCTGCAGGCCGCGACCGCGGGCTCCGCCGGCGCAGGCTCTCGCGGCGGTGCGAGCGACGCCGGCTCGGAGAGCACTCGGCCGCGCCCGATCCTCTTGCAGGTCGAAAGCCGCGCCGGCCACGGCGCTGGCAAGCCCCTCGCCAAGGTGGTGGCCCAGCTCGTCGACGAGTGGAGCTTTGTTTTCTCTCAGCTCGGCGTCGCCTACCATGGACGGCCATGAAGAAGACGAAGGTCGTCATCTTGTTTGGCGGGCGCTCGGCCGAGCATGAGATCTCCCTGCTCTCGGCGCGCAACGTGCTGGCCGCCCTCGATCGCGATCGGTTCGAGCCGGCCCTGATCGGCATCGACCGATCGGGGCGCTGGCACCGGGAGTCGGAGCGGACGCTGGCGGCGGCAACCGGCGATCCGCGCGCGCTCGCGCTCGACCACGCGGCGCCCGTCGTCGGCATCGAAGAGGGGCTGGCGTCGGCGCCCCAGGCGCTGGTACCCGGCGGCGACGAGGTCGTCGTGTTTCCGGTGCTGCACGGAACCTTCGGCGAGGACGGCACCGTGCAGGGTCTCCTCGAGCTCGGCGACGTGGCCTACGTCGGTGCGGGGGTGCTCGGGTCGGCGGTCGGGATGGACAAGGACGTCGCCAAGCGCCTGCTGCGCGACGCCGGGATTCCCGTGGTCGAGTTCGTGGTCGTCACGGCGTCCGCCTTCGCCCGCGATGCGGCGGCGGCCCTGGTCGGGGCGCCGGCGCTGGGCTACCCGCTCTTCGTCAAACCGGTGAACGCCGGCTCCTCGGTCGGCGTGTCGCGCGTGATGGGGCCGAGCGGTCTCGAACCGGCGGTGCGGGCTGCCTTCGCGTTTGACCGAAAAGTCCTGCTCGAACGGGCGGTCGACGCGCGCGAGATCGAATGCGCGGTGCTCGGCAACGACGACCCGGTAGCGTCGATCCCGGGCGAGATCCTGGTCCACCACCCGGACGGCTTCTATTCATACGACGCCAAGTACGTCGATCCCGATGGCGCCAGCTGGAAGATCCCCGCCGACATCCCCCCGGCGGCGGTCGCTCGGGTTCAGGCGCTCTCGGTCGCCACCTTCCGGGCGCTGGAGCTCTGCGGGATGGCCCGTGTCGATTTCTTCCTGGAACGCGCCAGCGGTGCCCTTTACGTCAACGAGGTGAACACCATCCCCGGCTTCACGGCCGTTTCGATGTACCCCAAGATGTGGGAGGCCTCCGGTCTGTCGCCCAAGGCCCTGCTTTCACGCCTCATAGACCTGGCCCTAGAGCGCCGCGACGCCCGCCGATCTCTGCGGACCGGCGTCCGGGTCGGGTGACCCGTGCAAGGGTTAAGCTCTTTGGGTTGAAATCGTATTTTCCGTGTATCCGAATAGACGCTCCGCTCGTACATAGGGTTGTGAATCGAGAAACTGGTGCAATCAAAAGAAGTGTGGGACGACCCTCAAAAGCGCAGCCTTTCCGCGCATTTGTAGTCGATCTCCTGCTGAAACAGCCAGGGTTGAGATCGCTCGAAGTCGTGCGGCGGGCCCGGCAAGCGGGGTATGCGGGCGGCAAGAGCGCGCTCTATTCGCTCATCGCCAGCGTACGACCTCGGCGGAGCCGACCGCTCAGCGATCACGACAAGATTCCGGGTGAGATTGCGCGGCACGGCTTCGGGCAGGTCGACCTTCGATTCCGAGATGGCACCGAGCGCACGCTGACGTTCTTCGTCTCGCGTCTCGAGTACTCCCGCTGGACGATCGCTTCCTTCGTCCCCGACCAGAGCGTCGAGACCTGTGTCCGCACGCTGATCGCCCACTACCGGGTCATGGGGGGGGTTCCCCTCCTGGCGGCATTCGACCGGGCCCGCCCGATCGGTGTCGGGGCGGATCGCGACGGACGGGTCAGCGAGTGGGATCCGGCGTTCGCCTACGCGGCGCTGCAGATCGGTCTCGGCATCGAGGTGCGGGCGCGCCGCGGCGCCGACCGTGGCCCGGGAACCAACCTCGGCAACTGGTTGAAGCTGGCCTTCTTCAAAGGGGTGAGCTTCACCGACGAGGCCGATGCCGCCCGTCAGCTGGCCGATTGGCTACGCGACCTCAACAACGAGCCGCAGACGGAGGCGGCGGGGAAGACCTCGGCGCTCCTGCTCACCGAGGAGCGCCAGCGGCTCCGGCCGCTGCGGGTCGAGCCGCGCGACTTCGCGCTCCGGTTTCCGGTGCTGGTGGGGCCCCGCGCCGTGGTGGTGCACGACGGTCAGTCGTACACCATGCCGCCCGATTCGGTGGGCCTGGTCGGTGCCTTGCACCTCTATCCCGATCGGATCGCGATCGTAGCCGGCCGCTACGAAGCCGCCCACCAGCGCCGTCAACCCGTCCTGGTCGGGCTGCCGGCTGCCGGCCCCGCCGCATCCTCCGGCTGGGCCCCCTCCCCCGCCATTCCCCTCGCCGCCAGAGCAGGGTAAGAGTCGCGTCGAGCGTAGACGGCTTCGCCGTCGAAGCTCATCGCGGGGGGTGTGGGACCCTTCGAGGGTCCCACATTGAATAGCCAGCTACCTACACGTCCTTGCCGCGGCCGATGCCGTAGTAGGTGAAGCCGGCGGCGCGTAGCTCGGCTGGATTCCAGACGTTGCGGCCGTCGAACAAGACGGGGTGGCGCATGATCGACTTGAGACGCTCGAATGAAGGGCGCCGGAACTCGTTCCACTCGGTGAGCAACGCCAGCGCGTCGGCGCCCTGGGCGCATTCGTAGTGTGACTCGTCGTACTTGATCCGGTCGCCGAGCTGCTTGCGGACCGCCTCGATCGCCACCGGATCGCTCGCCGACACGATGGCGCCGGCCGTCAGCAGCCGGTCGATCAGCACCAGTGCGGGCGCCTCGCGGATGTCGTCGGTGCCGGGCTTGAACGCCAGGCCCCAGACGGCGATGCGCTTGCCGCTCAGATCGCCGCCGAAGTGGGTGATGATCTTCTCGCCCAGGCGCTGCTTCTGTCGCTCGTTGACCGCGACCACCGCATCGAGAACCTCCAGCTTGTAGCCGACCTCGCGCCCGGTGCTGATGGCGGCGCGCAGGTCCTTGGGGAAGCAGCTCCCGCCGAATCCCGGCCCGGCGAAGAGGAACTTCGGCCCGATGCGGGCGTCCGAGCCCATCCCCCTGCGCACGAGCTCGATGTCCGCGCCGAGCAGCTCGCAGAGGTTCGCCAGGTCGTTCATGAACGAGATGCGTGTCGCCAGCATCGAGTTGGCGGCGTATTTGGTCAGCTCCGCCGAGCGGCGGTCCATGACCAGCATTCGATCGGTCGTGCGGGTGAAGGGCGCATAGAGGGCGCGCAGCGTCTCCACGGCGCGTTTGTCATCGGTTCCGACCACGACACGATCGGGCTTCATGAAGTCGGCGACCGCATCCCCCTCCTTCAAGAATTCGGGGTTCGAGGTCACCGCGAACTCGTGCTTGGCCACCTTCTTGATGATCGCCTCGATCTTGTCGCCGGTGCCGACGGGAACGGTCGACTTCGTGACCACCACGCTCCAGCCGGTCAGCGCCGCCCCCACCTGTTCGGCGGCCTTGAGGATGAAGGAGAGATCGGCGGAGCCGTCGGGCCCGGGCGGGGTTCCCACCGCCAGCAGGATCACCTCGGCCCCGGCGACGCCATGGGGGACGTCGGTGGTGAAGGTGAGTCGGCCCTCCGTCACGTTGAGGGTGACCAGCTTGTCGAGACCCGGCTCGTAGATCGGCATGACGCCGCGCTTGAGTCCGTCGATCTTCTGGGCGTCGACGTCGCAGCAGACGACATCGTTCCCCATGTCGGCGAAGCCAGCGCCCGCCACGAGCCCGACATACCCGGTACCTATGACGCAAATCTTCATGCCGATCGCATACCATGATCGCCTGCTTCCATGAATGTGATGCTATTGGCCGCCGGTCGCTCGACCCGTCTGGGCGCGCTCGGTCTGACGCTGCCGAAGCCGCTGGTGCCGATCTGCGGCTACCCGGCGATCCGCTTCGGCCTGCACGCCGCCGCCCGCGCCGGCGCCACCCGCGCCGTCATCAACGTCTTTCACCGCGGCGATCTGGTGCGGACCGCGCTCGGCGACGGGCGCGCGCTGGGAATCGCGATCGACTACTCCGTCGAAGAGGAGCTGCTGGGGACGGGGGGCGGGCTGGCGTATGCCCGCGGCCTGTTCGCGCCGGGCCCGGTGCTGGTCATGAACGCCAAGGTGGTGGCGGACCTGGATCTCTCGGCGCTTTTCGCCGCGCACGAAGCGGGCGCGGCCGCCACCATGCTGCTGCGCGACGATCCGGAACCGGAGCGCTGGGGCGCGATCGGCGTCGACGCCCGGGGGCGGGTGGTGAGCATCCTCGACGCCCGTTCACCCCGCGCGCCCGAGGGCGTCGTGACGCCGCGGATGTTCACCGGTGTGCACGTCCTGGCGCCCGCCCTGCTCGATCGGTTGCAGCCGGTCTTCTGTGATGTGATCCGGGACGCCTACCTTCCGGCCCTCCTGGCCGGCGAAACTATCCGCGCCGTGACCCTCGACGGCTACTTTGCCGAGCACTCGACGCCGGCGCGCTACCTGGCCGGCAACCTGGCGCTTCTGCGGGCGCCGGGCCTGCTGCGCGATCCGCCGGGCCCGCTGGTCGGCACCGATCCCACCGCCGAGATCGCCCCCTCCGCCCAGATCATCGCGCCGGCCCGGATCGATGCCGGCGGCGTCGTCGAGTCCGGCGCCACCGTCGGGCCCGACGTGGTCGTGGGCGCCGGCGCCCGCGTCGCGGCCGGCGCGAAAGCCCGGCGGTCGGTGATCTGGCCGGGCGCGACGGTCCCCCCGGGCAGCGATCTCAGCGACGCCGTCGCCACCCCCGCCGAGATCGTCCAGGTCTAGGCTTTTTCGACCCGGATCGCGACGACGGTGATGTTGTCGAGGCCGCCGTTCTTGTTGGCGGTCGCGATCAGCTTCTCGCACAGGGCGTCGAGATCCTCTTCGCCGGCCGCCATCGCGGAGATGTCGTCGTCCTTGATCATGCCGGACAGACCGTCCGAGCAGAGCAGATAGAGGTCGCCCAGCGCCGGCGCGTCCACCAGGACGTCGACCTGCACGGTGTCCTTCATGCCCAGCGCGCGAACGATCACGTTCTTGTGCGGGAACGACGCGATCTCCTCGGCCGAGAGGTTCTTCATCTTGATGTAGTCGTTGAGCAGCGAGTGGTCCTCGGTCATCTGCTTGAGGGCACCGTCGCGCCAGCGGTACAGGCGGCTGTCGCCGACGTGCCCGATCACGAGCGCACGGTCGACGAACAGCGTCGACACCACAGTGGTTCCCATGCCGTGGCAGCGGGGATCTTTCTGCGCCTGCTCGTGGATCTTGAGGTTGGCCAGCTTGATCGCCGTGACCATCCGGTTGGTGTCGTAGCGGTTGCCGTGATCCATCTTGAAGGGCCAGGTGAGCTGCTGGTCCTCCTGCGTCGCCTTGAAGAAGCCGACGATCGTCTCGACCGCCATGCGGCTGGCCACCTCGCCGGAGGCGTGGCCCCCCATGCCGTCGGCGACGATCGCGAGGCGCTCGGTCTCGGGCAGGTAAAAGGCGTCCTCGTTGTGGGCGCGCTTCATCCCCACGTTCGAGTCGCCCGCGAAACGTACCCTCATCCCGTCCAGCGGAAACGACGAGCTCATCGAAGTGTCCCCATCGTATCCTTCCGTGGCGAGACGATCAACGCGGAGACCGGCTTGACGAAGGTGATGGCCGGTCCGACCGAGATGCGCAGGGGGCCTTCGGCCCGGTAGAGGTCGCCGTCGATCGTGTAGGCCATGCTGGCGTCCGTGGGGACCACGTCGAGCGTGGAGGCCACGCCGCTGAAGGCCCGCTTCGGGGCGATGCCGCGACCGGTGTGTACCGCCCAGAAGTCGGGGATGAGCGACAGGGGCGCCCCATGGATGGCCAGCACGCCGAAGCGCTCGGGATCGTCGTCGGCGCGGTGGTTGAGCTTGAAACCGAGGCCGACCTCGCGGACGGTCGCCGCCCCGATCCCGACGAATGTCGTCCGATCCAGGAGCTGGCCGTCGATCCGGATGGTCCCCTCGAACCGCTTGAACAGCCGACGCACGAACGCCCCGCCGATGAACGCCGAGCCCAGGCCGCGCAGCAGCAGCCAGGCGGCGCGCGCCGGGCCGTAGCGGCCGGTTCCGTAGTATTCGGTGAGGAAGTTCGCCATCAGGCCGTTGCCGAAGATGAAGCCGAGGGTGTCACCGATGCGCAGGCAGCGCCGCCGGAGCGTGTCGAGCGAACGCCCCTGCCGCGTGGCCTCGACCACCGACGCCAGGAAGGTCATCGGCCGCTCCCGGATGCCGAGCGAGGCCGCCACCACGTTCATCGTGCCGCCGCAGAGGACCGCCAGGGGCGGGATCGGGTCGGCGCCGAAGGCGCGCCCCAGCGCCGCGACCGCGCGATGCAAGGTCCCGTCACCCCCGTGCACCGCGATGACGGCGGGCGGGCTCGCATGCAGAGCGGCCGCGGCCCCGTCCAGCTCCTCGAGCGTCTTGGGCGCGAGCACCCGCCCTTCGGCGCCGAGCAGCGCCTGGAACTCCGCCGCCATGCGCGGGTTGCGCCGATTCTCGCGCGAGCGCGGATTGACCAGAACGGCGATGGGGGTCAGTCGCTACCGTCCGCGTCGTCGCTGGGCGCGTCGTCGTCGCCGGGCACCTCGTCCCCGTCGCCGATCGCCGCCGTCGCTTCGGCGATTTCTGAAATCTTCGGATACCAGTTCTCGAACACCTCGACGATCTGCCGCGCCTGCTTCTCGTTCGAGATGTTGAACGACGACTGCTTGCGGTAGCTCCCCTTCGACTTCTTGAAGCGGACGATGGCCATCTTGGGCGGCCGAAATTTTCCCTTGGCCCGATCGAGCTCCTGGAACAGGAACATCACGGTGGCCCAGCTCCCCTTGGTGAGGACGGTCTTGTCGATCTGCTTGCGGACCAGCGTCCCCTCGTCCTCGTAGTCGTAGGTCAGCTCTTCCAGGGTCTCGGCCATCGCTCGGATCCTTTTTCTCGCTCGCGGCGGTCAGGAGATGCGGGCGTGGATCGCCGCGCGATCCTCGGTGGAGAGATCGAGGAACTCGAGCCCCATCCCCGGAAACTTGTCTTTCTGCCCGCCGCGCGCGACGCGCACCACCCGACTCTGCGTGCGGACGTGGCGTCCCCCGGGGAGATCGAATTCGATGAGCAACACTTCGCCGACCTCGAAGAGGACGTCCGCGCGCAAGAAGGCGCCGAGATCGGAAGAGCGTCGTGTAGGGAAAGAGTGTAGATCTCGGTGG
>CALAOV010000344.1 GCA_937889515.1 uncultured Myxococcales bacterium
CCCCCGGTGATGGTGCCCCCGAACGACCAGCCGACCGCCGGCGCCTCGACCACACCCAGCACTGGCCGCCGGTTCACGCACAGGCCGATCGACACCGAGAAGATCGGCAGCCCGTGCGCGAAGTTCGTGGTCCCGTCGAGCGGATCGACGTACCAGACCCGCAGGGCGCCCCCCTCACCCGCCACGGTAGTCCCCTCCTCGGCCACGATTCGATCGCCGGGAAAGGCCGCCGCCAGGCGCGCCACGATGAGCGCCTCGGAGCGCTTGTCGTATTCGGTGACCAGGTTGATGTCTTCGGACTTGAACCCGACCGCCGGACGCGTCCCCCACCCTTCGAGCAACACCTTCCCCGCGTCGCGGGCGATCTCCACGGCGACCTGACGCGCACCCTCCAGGGGATCGCGCGGCGCAGCGTCGGATGGACCGGAGGCAACGGGTGCGGCCATGTCGTTAGAGCTCCTTTCGCATCCAGGTCGCGTTCTTCGATCGCGCCAGCGCATATTCTGCGGTGGCGGCGATGGGGGGCGCCACCTCCTTGCGGTCGACGGCGGCGAAGCCGAGCTTCTCGCCGAAGTAGCCCTGCGCCCCGTCGGTCACGAGGTAGAGGTGACGCACGCCCAGCGCGCGCGATCGCTCGGTGGCCGCCTCGACCAGGACGTAGCCCAGCCCCTCGCCGCGCCGCTCGGGCGCGACCGCCAGCATGCGCAGCAGCGCCACCTCGCCGACCACCTCGATCGCGACGCAGCCGACCAGCGGCGCCCCGGCATCGGCGCCGGGGATGACCAGGTAGCTCGGCCAGAACTGCTCCAGGACGGGATGGGCGATGCCCACCCGGTCGAGCAGATTGCCGATGCGGATCTTGTGCTCGGCCCGCGCAGGCATGACCGGATCGCCGAGCGCGTCGAGCAGGCGATCGTGCAGGCCGCCGTAGTCACCGGACGACATCACGAGCACGGTGTCGCCGGGGGACGCCCGCTCCGCCAGGTGCGCCACCGTCGCCTCGACGGTGGGAATCAGGCGCGCAGGGACGTCCTCGCGGCGCAGGTCGGCCGCCAGCCGCTCCACGTCCAGGCGATCCGCCTCCGGAACCTTCTGGGGCGCGTAGAGCGGCGCCAGCACCACTTCGTCTGCCACGGACAGCGCGTCGGCGAACTCGGTCTGAAAGACGTTGCGCCGGCTGGTGGCGGAGCGCGGCTCGAACGCCGCGATCAGTTTCCCCGGCCCGAACCGCCCCTTGAGGGCCAAGATGGTCTCGCGGATCGCCGTCGGGTGGTGGGCGAAGTCGTCGACCACGGTGACCCCGCGCGCGACGCCCCGCACCTCCTGCCGGCGCCGCACGCCGAGGAACCGCCGGACCCCGCGGGCGATCGCCGGCAGCTCCACGCCCAGACCCGACGCGACGGCGATGACGCCGATCAGGTTCTCGTAGTTGTAGATCCCGGGCAGGTTGGTCTCGACGGTGACCACCCGTTCCCCCCGCCGCGCGATCGCCAGCGTGGCGCGCCCACCGAGGGCCCGCGCAATGACCTCGAAGGTCCAGTCGGCGCCGGATCCGGGACGGCCGTAGGTGATCACCTGGCAGCGCGCGCCGCGCGCCACCTCCATCGCACCCGGCGAGGCGGCGCACGCCACGAGGAGGCCGTCCTCGGGGAGCAGCGCCACGAACTTTCGAAAGGCCGCCTGCACCGCTTCCTCGTCCCGAAAAATGTCGGCGTGATCGAACTCGACCGAGGTGAGGAGCGCGATCTGCGGCCGGTAGTGCAGGAACTTCGACTCCTTGTCGAAGAAGGCGGTGTCGTACTCGTCGCCCTCCACCACGAATTCGGCGCCGGCGCCGAGACGCCAGGACTGGCGGAAGTTGAGCGGCACGCCACCGATCAGGAACGATGGATCGCGCCCGGCATCTGCCAGCACCTGCGCCAGAAGCGAGGAGGTGGTGGTCTTGCCGTGCGTGCCGGCCACGACGATCGACTTCTTCGAATCGGGGACCCTGGCAGGGTCCCCGTGCCCCCCCGCGACGGACTCCGCCGGGCGAGGCCCGGCTCCGTCCACGCGCTTGTCGGTGAGAAACAGCTTCCCGAACAGCGACGGGAACGACTCGAGCGGGATGGGATGACCGGGACCCGGCGCCTGGGCGGCGAGCACCTCGACGTGGTCCTTGCGGCAGACGTTGCCGACGACGACCGCGTCCGGTCCCCAGTCGAGATTGGCCGCGGCAAACCCCTCGAACACCGGAATCTTCTGCTCCGCGAGCTGCGTCGACATCGGCGGATAGACATGCTCGTCGGAGCCGCGCACGTCGTGACCGGCCGCCTTGAGCAGACCGGCCAGCGATCCCATCCCGGTGCCGCAGATGCCGATGAGGTGCACCTTCACTTCGGCACGCATTCCGTGGCACCGGGCGGGAACTGGGTGGCAAAGCGCTTCACCTCCATGGTGAACCGCACGATGAAATCGCGAAAAACCCCGAGCTCCCGATCGCCCGTTCCGCCCGAGGTGTCCCAGACCAGGTGCGAGATCACCGTCGAACCGCAGGGATCGATTCTCCCGCGCTTGCGCGTCTTGGCCTCCGCGCTCCAGGCATCGGCCGCGTCGCGGTTGCATCGGTGACCCGGGCCGTCACACCGCACGGAGAGCAGATCGTACCACCAGGGCCCCTTGGGACCGTACTCCGCCAGGTCGAGCATGGGGGCGATGCCCCCTTCCCGGGTCGAGGCCCGCGCCGTGAACGTCACTTGCGACGTCGTCCCCGGAAGGACGTCGATGTAAAAGCACGTCTCGTCCGAACCGGCGGCCAGCCCGCCCAGGGTCGGCGAATCGAAGGTGGCGCTCCCGCCTTCGGCGCCGAGCCGGATTTCGAAGCGCTTGTGGTCGGCGTCGGGGGGCGCGGTCTCGGCGACGTCGCCGGGCCGTTGCCGGCAGGTGCAGGGCTCGCCGCTGCCGGGCCGACAGCGCGCGCCGGCCAGGTTCGCGTCGTGCGCGCCGGGCGTCGCCGGTGGGGCGATCACCGCGCGCCCATTCGCCACACCGGAAGGGGCTGCGCCGGAGCAGCCCAGAGCCTGCGCCGCGGCGGTAAAGAGCAACGCCGCGGCGGCCTGTAGAGTCAAACGCTCGAGGGGACGACGACGCATGCGGCGGAATCCGTCTGGGGTATTGGGCGACGCCTGGAAAGATGATGTCGCCCGGGTAGACGGCGACGCCCCGCTTACGTACCATGCTTTTCTCATGTCACCTCGCTTTAGACGCCTTTGTGCCCTGGTCGCGCTGACCGCCGCGATCGGGCTCGGCTGCGCCGAGTCGGACGATGACACCAAACCGATCACCTACTCTCTCACGGCCAAGCAAAATTACGACAAGGGGATGGCCGAGCTGAAGGACGAAAGTTACGCCGAGGCCAAGAAATACTTCCAGTTCGTCAAACAGAAATTTCCGTTCTCCAAATACGCGACCATGGCTGAGCTGGCCCTGGCCGACACGCATTTCGCCCAGGGCAACTACACCGAGTCGATCGAGAGCTACAAGAGCTTCGCGCGCCTGCACCCGACGCACGAGAAGGTCGAGGACGGGTACATCGCGTTCCGGATCTCCGAGAGCTACTTCCGCGACATGCCGGAGGACCTCTGGATCATGCCGCCGTCCTATGAAAAGGACCAGTCGGCCGTGCAGGACGCGCAACGCGAGCTGGAGAGCTTCCACAAGAAGTTCCCGACCTCGCCGTACATGAAAAAAGTACAGGAAATGCGCCAGGAGGTCCTCAAGCGGCTGGTCGACCACGAGGTCTACGTGGCGCGCTTCTACCTCAAGACCGATCACCCGAAGGCGGCCGCCATGCGCCTCGAAGGTGCGATCCAGCGCTACCCCGGCTCCGGCCGCGAGCCCGAGCTGCTCTACTCCCTGGGCGAGACCTATCTGCACATGAACGATCCGTTGCGGGCCAAGGAGACGTTCACCCGCGTCGTGGACGAGCACGGCCAGGCGCCCCAAGCGCGCCGCTCGGAGCTCTACCTCGAGTACATCGCCCGCCGCTTCGGGCCCGACCCACAACCCAAGCCGACCGCGTCCGCCCCCGCGCAGGCGGGCCATGGTTGACGGGGGACGCGCCGGACTGCGGGAGCTGGTCGCCCGCGGCCGTTCCCACTACCTGGCCGGCGAGCACCCCGAAGCGGTCGCCTGCCTGACGGAGGTCCTGCGCGAAAAGGCGCCCTACGCCGACGTCTACGACATGCTCGGCTTCATCTACCACCAAGAGGGGCGCCTGGCGGAGGCGGAAGAGATGTTCCGCGAGGCCCTGCGCATCAACCCCTCCTACACCGAGGCAGCGCTGAACCTGGTCGTGACCTGCAACGATCTCGGCAAGTACGCCGAGGCCAGGACGATCTACGAGCGGGCGATGGCGGCCTCCAAGCGTGCCCCCCGCGAGCTCGACCCGTTCGTCAAAGGGAAGATCGCCAACATGCACGCCGAAGTGGGCACCGCCTATCGCGCCGTCGCCCTTTACGACGAGGCCGTGGGCGAGTACGAGCGGGCGCTGGCGCTCTGCCCGGCCTTCGCCGACATCCGCACCGAGCTCGGAAAAACCCGCCGCGAGATGGGCGACGTGGCGGGCTCCATCCGCGAGCTCGAACGGGTGCGCACCGAGAGCCCCCGCTTTACCGCGGGCCGTATCCACCTCGGGCTGGGGTACTACGCCGCCGGCCGGCGCGCGGACGCCGCCGACGAATGGCGGGCCGTGCTGAGCTCGGAGCCCGACAACCGCTCGGCGCGCATGTACCTCGCGATGCTCGAGACCGCGGCGGGCCCGTCGGGATCGCCGGGACGCGCCGGCTGATCGTTTTCCCGCCCGCCGTGCTCACCTTCCAACCGTCTCCCGCGCACTTCATGGTGGAGGAGATCCCCGCGTACCCGCCCAGTGGCGAAGGCACACATACATTCCTCTGGATCGAAAAACGCGATCTCACGACGTTCGACGCCATCGCGCGCATCGCCGCCGCGCTCGAGATCGCGCCGCGCGACATGGGGTACGCGGGCCTCAAGGATCGCCACGCGCTCACCCGCCAGTGGCTGAGTGTACCAACCAAGATGGGGACCCTCGAAGGGTCCCCAAACCCTCCCGCGATGGGTCCCGCCAGGCTAAGCCTGTCGGTCCCTTACGCGATCGGTGACGACCTGACGGTGTTGGTGGCGACGCCGCACCCGCACAAGCTGCGCCTCGGGCATCTGCGCGGCAACCGCTTCGAGGTGGTGCTGACCGGCACCGCCGACGACGCCGACCTCGACACCCTCGAGAGGCGGTTCGCGGCGCTGGTGGCGCGCGGCGTGGCGAACCGCTTCGGCGCCCAGCGCTTCGGCGCCCGCGGCGACAACGCGGCGGCGGGCCTGGCGCTGCTCCGCGGGGAGCGGCGAGAGCGGGATCGACGCCGGCGCCGGCTCCTGCTCTCGGCGCTGCAATCGGCCGTCTTCAACCGGGCGCTCGAGCTGCGGGCGGCCACGGGCGATCTGGCCCAGGTCCGCCTCGGCGACGTCCTGCAGAAGACCGAAACCGGCGGCCTGTTCGTCTCGACCGATCCGGCGATCGATCAGGATCGGGTCGACCGGGGCGAGGTCGTCCCCACCGGCCCTCTCCCCGGCGGCCGCGAGATCGAGCCGCCGCCCGACTCGCCCGCCCGCGCGATCGAGGACGAAGCGATCGTCGCGGTCGGCGCCACGCGGGAAGATTTCACGCGCGCCGGCCGCGAGCTCCCCGGCGCGCGCCGGCCGGTGCTGCTCAAGGTCACCGTCGACGGGGAGAGCTTCGTTCGCGAGACGGCGGGCGACGCCGCCGGGTTGGGCGAAGCCGCGGCCGGCCTTCGCGCGGCGCGGCTGCGCTTTGCGCTTCCGGCGGGCGGCTACGCGACGGTGGTCATCGAGGCGCTCCTCCTGACCCCGCCATGATCTATGGTAGCGTTTCGCGCATCGGCCGCGCAGAGGGCACATGCATCTGACCGAACGGATCCTGGGGTTCACGCTGCTCGGCTCGGAGTGGGTGCTGTGGGTGCTGATCGGCCTGTCGGTGCTCTCGGTGACGGTGATGGTCGAACGCGCGTTCTACTTTCGCGGGAGCGGTGGCGACCTCGAGGCGCTGGGACGGGAGCTGGTCCGGCGGCTGAAGGAATCCGACCTGGAAGGCGCCCGCCTCTCGCTGACGGGACTGCGCGCCCCGGCGGCGCTGGTGGCGGCGGCCGGTGTCGCGGAGCTCGATCGCGGCGCGGACGCGGTCGCCGAGACGATGGCCAGCGCCAAGGCCCGCCTGCGCATCGACCTAGAGCGCAACCTCGGTATCCTCGGCACGCTGGGGAACAACGCGCCGTTCATCGGCCTCTTCGGCACGGTGCTGGGGATCATCAAGGCCTTCGCCGATCTGTCCCGCAACCAGACCGGCGGCGCGGCGGCGGTCATGTCGGGGATCTCCGAGGCCTTGGTGGCGACCGCCGTCGGGCTCATGGTGGCGATCCCGGCGGTCGTCGCCTTCAACTTTTTCCAGGGGAAGGTGCGCAAGGCGATCGCCCGTATCGACGCGATGGGGCACCTGGTCCTGTCGAGCATTCCACCCACCCCGCGCCCCCTCCCACCGCCGGCCAAGGACTAGGACGGTGGCCTTCGGCCGCGGCAGCTTCGGCAGCGACGACGAGCCCGGGCGGATGATCGTCGACATCAACGTCACGCCGCTGGTCGACATCACCCTGGTGCTGCTGATCGTCTTCATGGTGACGGCGGCCTTCATCGTGAACCCGGCGATCAAGGTCGACCTGCCCAGGGCCGCCTCCGGGACCGAGCAGACCCGCACGGTGCTGGGACTCACCCTCATGAAGGATGGGGCCCTCTACCTCAACGGCGAGCGCAGCAGCGACGAAGCGGTCGGGCGCGCCATCGGCAACGAGCTGCCGAGAAATCCGGAGCTCCAGGCCATCATCGCGGCCGACCGGGCGGTCCCCCATGGCGACGTCGTACATCTCATCGATCTGGTCAAGCGGGCGGGTGTGCACCGGTTCGCGATCGACGTCGATCCCGGCGCCGCCGGCCGCCCGCGCTGACGTGTTCATGGACTTCGAGGTGCGTTCAGCGATATGCTGATCACACGCCTGCCGACCTCCACCTTCGTTCGGGATCCCCTGAATGACACCAAAGACCCGGTCGCGCACGCGCGGCGCCTCGATCGCCTGTTCGCTCGTCACCTTGTTCCTGCTGGCGCTGGCGCGGCCCGCCGGCGCGCAGAACCTGCCGCCGCAGGACACCAGCCTCGATGCGCAGCTCTTTCAGCCCGCGATCGGCCCCCAGAACTTCCTCACCGTTGAAGGCGCCCAGGTCCCCGACCACAAGCGCCTCAGCTTCGGGATGACGCTCAGCTACCAGCAGCGCCCGTACACGATCTTCACTCAGGGCGCCACGCCGGGCGCGACCAACGTCATCGACAACCAGCTCACGGCGGAGCTGGACGCCGCCATCGGTCTTTTCGGCAAGTATCAGCTCGGGATCGGGCTGCCCTTCACCCCGTACCTCGACGGTGACGAGATCAGCGCGATGGGGGTGCCGGCCAATCTGCACCTCACCGAGAGCGGAATCGGCGATCTGCGCCTCGAGGGCAAGGTGCACCTCGCCACCCGCGGCGACGACGATCAGTACGACATCGCGCTCTCCGCGGGGCTCACCTTGCCGACGGGGCACACGGGCGGCCGCGCCTATCTCGGCGACAAGACCGTCACCGGCCGGATCAAGGCCATCGCGACCGCCGACCTCGGCCCCGTGCGCGCCGCGGCCAACCTGGGCCTGCTGATCCGCGAGACCTCCAACAGCTTCGCGACCGATCTGGGCCCACAGATCCTCTACGGCGCAGCCGCCGCCTACGCGCTCGCCCCGAAGACCGACGTGATCCTCGAGATGTTCGGGCGGAGCGGCCTCAACCAATTCGCCAGCTTCTACAACGACGTGAACCCGTTCGAGATCGATCTGGCCGGGCGCCGTTCGATAAACGGCATGTGGTCGGTGACCGCGGGCGGCGGACGCGGTCTCGGCAATGGCATCGGCGCCCCCAACCTGCGCCTGTTCCTGGGGGTCGCCTTCAACCCCGACTACCGCGACCGCGACCACGACGGCATCTACGACATCAACGACAAGTGCCCGGACCAGCCCGAAGATCGCGACGGCTTCGAGGACGCCGACGGCTGCCCCGACCCCGACAACGACCACGACGGTATCCCCGACGCCCTCGACAAGTGCCCGAACGATCCGGAAGACATGGACGAGTTCCAGGACGCCGACGGCTGCCCGGATCCCGACAACGACAACGACGGCATCCCCGACCTCAACGACGCCTGCCCCAACGCGCCCGAAGACGGCAAGGGCAAGCTCCCCCACGACGGCTGCCCGTCGACCACCGAGGACAGCGACGGCGACGGCATCCCCGACGCGGTCGACAAGTGCCCCGACGAGCCCGAGGACAAGGACGGCTACCAGGACGCGGACGGTTGTCCCGATCCGGACAACGACAGCGACGGGATTCCGGACAGCTTCGACAACTGTCCCAACGAGCCCGAGGATGCGGACGGATTCCAGGACGAGGACGGTTGCCCCGATCCGGACAACGACAAGGACGGCATCCCCGACACGATCGACAAGTGCCCGATGCAGCCGGAGACGCTGAACGGCATCAAGGACGACGACGGCTGCCCAGATCCGGGGCCAGAGTGGGTCCGCCTGGTCGAGGGCAAGATCGAGGTCGATCCGCAGATCGGCTTCGTCGGCCATGGCGGGAAGCTCGCGCTCAAGAGCGAGTCGGCCAAGGCCGTCAACGACGTGGCGCTGGTCATGAAGGGGCATCCCGAGATCGGGCGGCTCCGGATCGAGGTCAAGACCCAGGGGGTCCCCAAGCTCGAGACGCAAAAGCGGGCCGACGCCGTGCGCGACTTCCTGATTTCCAAGGGAGTGGACGCGACGCGCCTCGATCCGGTCGGGCTCGGCGCGGGCCCCTCGCGGGTCGAATT
>CALAOV010000345.1 GCA_937889515.1 uncultured Myxococcales bacterium
GAGCCGGGGGCCGGTCGGCTGCAGGGGCGCGGCGTGTCGGCCCGCCTCGGTGCCGCGTTCGCGGCAAGTGGCAGCCCGCTTCCGTCGGCGCTCGTCAGCAAGTGACGCGCGGCCGCGGGCGAGACGCCGGTCGGCGCGACGCCAGTCGGCCCGAGATCTTCTTCGATCGGTTCCGCGGCGCGATGGCGCGGCTTCCGGCCGGGCTCATCCGGGTGATGCCGCCGGCCGCCAAGGCCGATCTCGAGCGCGCGGCCGCGGTGCTGGGACGCGCGCTGCCGGAGGTCTACCTCTCATTTCTGCGCTCGTTCGACGGCGCGGATCTCTTTCACGAGACGGTGCTGCTGGCCGGCGTCGGGCCCGCGGCGCCGATCGATCTGGCCGCCCTGGCGCAGGATCGGCCGGGTGAGCTGGTGTTTGCGATCGCCGCCGGCGGGGAACGGTATGCGTTCGATGGCGGCGGACGGGTCCTTCGCTTCGACGCGGGCGCCGACGAGCGGGCGCTGGCCGGGTCCAGCTTCCCGGCCTGGCTCGACGCCACCGTCGCCCGCGAGCAGATCCTCTACGGGCCCGACGGCGAGTACGCGCCCGGCGTCTTCGATCCCTCCGGAGAAGAGGTCACCCCGCTCATCGCTTTGCGCCAGGCCGAGCGTGCCCTCAAGGCGGATCCCGGCGCGGCGGATGCCGAGCATGCACGGGGGCTGGCGCTCGGCCGGCTGGGACGAACCGCGGACGCGCTCGACGCGCTCGGCGCGGCGACGGCGCTCGATCCGGAGAACCCTTGGCCCTGGTTCGATCTGGGGCGCGCCGCGCTGGAGGGCGGACGCGCCGAGATCGCGACGGCGGCCTTCCGGAGCGCGGCGGCGCAGGAGACCGGAACCGCCGGCGCACGGCTCTTGGCCTGGGCGGCGCGGGCGGCCCAGGCCGCCGGCGATCCGACAGGCCTGGCGGACCTGCGGGCCCAGGCGCTCGTCCGGGACGCCGGATTGATCGAGGCGTTGCGGCGGGCCGCCGACGCCGCCGCTGCCGATCAAGATCCCGAGGCCTACACGGAGGCGACGGCGCTCCTGGGCGCCATCGCGCCCGACCTGTCGCTGTCGTCTCGGGTGCGTCTCGCCGTCGTCAGCGAACCGGCTGCTCCGCCACCGCCACCAGCTCGCCCGCTTCGTCCTGCCCGCGCAGCACCGCCGCGATCCGGCGGGTCCCGGCGGGGATCGTGAGGCTCGTCGGGCTGGTGCCGGGAACCGCGGTGCCAAACGCGCGCCGGCGTCCGTCGGCGTCCTCCGCGTAAAGGCGCACTTCGCCCTTTTGCACGTCGCCGCGCGCGCCGGCGATCGAGACCGCGACGGCGTCGGCCGTCACATCGAGCCGGATCTCGGCGCGGAACAGATGATCGATGAGGCCCGCGCCGTACGCGCCGATCTCCGGCAAGAGCGTGCGCGCCGTGTCGACGTAGACGCCGCCGTCGAGGAAGAAGCGCACCCGCCCCGGGACGCGCAGGTAGGCCAAGAGGCGCCGGCGGCCCATCGGCGCCCCGTCGGACCGATCGAGCGCCGCGTTCGCATAGAGGTAGCGCTTGTCGCCGAGACCCCGCAGGTCGAGCCGCGGCAGCGCGGGCAGCGCGTAGGGGAGCGATTCGCGCGCGTCGCGCATCACGTCCGCGCCGGTCGTGTCGCGGTCGACGATGCCGTCCTCCGGGAGGGTTCCGTCGGAGAAGAACCGGCGCTGCGTCCGATCGGCCAGGCCTTGCCGGTCGGCCGCCGTGATGTAGGCCATCACCGTGGGGCGGCTCACCGGTGCGCCCGCGGCCGGCACGCCCGTTCGGCCGAAGGTGTCGGCCACGTAGCGTTCGAAAGGCGATCCGCGGTCGAAGGGGCTCGAGCCGCCAGCGCCCAGGTAGGCGCGGCGAAAGTCGTTGCGGACGTGGGCCGGGTCGCCGGCGTCCTCGAGCACCGCCAGCGTACCCCCCAGCGCCAGCAGCGCGCGGGCCAGCGCCGTCCCCCGAGGTCCCGGCAGCTCGCCCGCAACGGCCGCTTCCAGCTGGTCGTAGAACACCGGCAGACCGACGTCGTTGTCCGGCGCCAGGAGCCACTCGGTGGACGGCCGCCCCGTGAGGTTGAAGTTGGTCCCGGTGGCCGCCCCACGCATCCCACCGGCGTCGAACAGCATGCGCAGCCCGTACCCGACCTGGAACAGACCGCCCGCTTGCGCCAGGCCGTTGCCGCGGACCGGATCGAAAAAGAGGTTCTGGCCGCGCTCGGCCGGCGTCTCGGCGATCACCGTGCCCGCGACGATCCAGGCCAGCGCGGGCGCGACGCCGTCGGGCCCCGGTCGATAGCCGCCGGCGGGATCGAGCGCGTCGAGGCGTCCGCCCAGGGTGCGGGCCTCGCCGCTGTCGAGATCGGCCCGCCGCAGCGCGACCGGCTCGAACAGCCCGAGGGGCCGCGACAGTCGGCGCGCGAGCGTTCGGTGCAGCTCCGAAGCCAGGACGGCGCGCTCCGTGAGCCCGGCGTGGGTAGTGGCGGGATCGTAGGCCCGCGCCGGCGAAGCGGGGAAGATCGTGGCGACGAAGGTCGCGACGACCAGGACGGCCGGGCCGACGATCGCGGGGGCACGGATCGCCGGCGTCGCGCGCGCGGCAGGTCGCTCGGTCATGGCTCGGGCACCTCGGGCTCGGGGGTCGGCTTGGTGGCGGGGCCGCTGCTGTCCGTGGGCGCGCCCTCCGGCAGCGGCGGCGCCGCGTTCCGCACCGGCTCGGGAGGCAGATCGGGGAGGCGCGACTCGACCAGCTTGGCCAGCTTGGCGAGCTGCGCCGGCTCGGGGCACTGCGCGCTGCCGCAGGTCAGCGACACCACCACGCCGCGCTCGCGCACCAGGTAGACCAGGCCGGCCAGCGCCCCCTCGCGCGCCCGGAACGAGCCGTCGCCGACCTCGTCGGTGGTGCGGGCGTCGGGCAGCGCGCTCATCAGCTTGCCATACTGGACCTCCGACGCCGAGGCGCCGAGCCGCCAGACGCGCAGGCCGACGTCGTAGCTCTCCGGCTTACCCAGCGCTTTGAAGTGGCGGCTGTCGTAGAACTCGGTGGTCGGCAGATCGGTCAGCTTGCCGTCCTCGAATTTCCCGACATAGCCGGTCACGCCGCGAATCTCGTCGTCGCTGAGGAGCTTCGAGATGTCGAGCGGCGGCAAGGTGGTGGCCGCCGCCCCCTCCATCCGCGGGCGGGTGATCGGCACGCGCTCGCCGTCCAGCTCCAGGGCCGCCGCCTGCAGCTCCCAGGCGGCCGCCGCCCGCACCTTGGTGCCGCCGCCCAGGAAGACCAGGTGCGCCGCGTGGCGGAAGCTGGACTGCCAGCGGTCGAGGCGGATGCGGGCGCCGCGCTGGCTGAAATCGCGCCGCTGGCTGCGGCCCGGGAAGATGCGATCGCTGCGCCAGGCGACGTTGCCGCGGTGGTAGACCACCAGCGTGAAGCGGCGGATCCGCGCCGACGCCCCCTCCGGAAGATCGTCGAGACGGGGGATCGCATAGCGGCCGTCGGCGCCGGTCTCGACCACCACCTCGCGCGCGCCGGCCGGCGCATGGAACCCGATGCCGCTTTCGAAGGCCCAGGAGGCGGCGATGGTGGCGCCCGCGATGGGGCGATCCGAATCCGCGTCGACCACCATGCCGTCATACGGGCCCAGCAGATCGGCCGAACGGACCGAATCGGGACGGACCGGAAAGGAGGCCGGCTCGATCAAGGGGCCGCAGGCGCAGAGGCTCAGCGCCGCCGCCAGGGCCACACCCAGCCCGACGCCCGCGCCCATCCGTTGTTTGACCGGTCCGTCGGAAATTGTTATCTGTTGACGCACTTAGGAAATCGGGGGGCGGGAGCCGGCGGCCTCTTGAGTCCGGCCCGCCTGTTACCAAAGGATTCGGCCGCTTGCAAACCCCTTCGACATGACCAAATGCGGGCGCTGCGGAAACGCGAACGCTGGGGACGTTCTTTTTTGCCAGTACTGTGGGACTCGCCTGGCCGTCGATCGGTTGTCCGAGATTCCCGATGATCGCCTGGGCTCCCCCGTACCCGGCGTCTCCAACCGTTCGACCGACCGGATGATCGAAGGCGCCCCGGCCGGCTCGCCGATGTCGGCGGCCGTCCGGGTGGCGCAGCAGCACGTGGGGTTCCGCCTAGTGGTGGTCCATCGGGACGGGACGGACGGCATCGCCTACAACCTGCTGGGCGACCAGATCGACATCGGGCGCACCGAGGGCGATCTGCTCTTCGAGGATCCCCACCTGGCGCCGCGGCACGCCCGCATCGTGGCCAGTCTGGCCGGTCGGGTGCTGACGCCGCTCGAGAACCGCAACGGCATCTACGTCCGGCTGCGCGGCTCGGTCGATTTGCAGGACGGCGACCACCTGCTGGTCGGCAAACAGGTCCTTCGCTTCGAGCTCCTCACCGACGCCGAGCGGAACCTGCGGCCGGCCCTCGAGCACGGCGTGGTGGTGTTCGGGACGCCGGTCCGGCCGCCCTGGGCCCGGCTGCGGCAGGTGACGCCGGCTTCGGTCACGCGCGACGTCTTCCACCTGACCCGCCCGGACGTGGTTCTGGGGCGGGAGACCGGGGACATCGTTTTCTCCGACGACGAATTCATGTCGCGGCGGCACGCCCAGATTGCCTTCCGCAACGGGCGCGGGCACCTGGAAGACCTGGGCAGCTCGAACGGGACCTTCCTGCGCCTCCGTGGGCCTCACGGGCTGAATTCGGGTGACCTCATCCGAATGGGCGACGAGCTGCTGCGGTTCGAGATAGGATGAGGGGGTCGCCGGATGCCAAGCCCCCCCGACATCGCGATCGAGGTCTTCGGTAAGACCGACGTCGGGCTGATTCGCGAGCACAACGAGGACAATTTCCTCGTGGCCGACGTCACGAGCGCGGTGCGGGCGGGCGACGGGCGCGACCCCTTCACCTTCAAGCTGGGGGAACAGGGGGCGCTCTTGCTGGTTTGCGACGGCATGGGGGGCGCGGCGGCCGGCGAGGTGGCCTCGCAGATGGCGGCCGACGCGATCTACGAGGCGCTGGTCACCGCCGAGCCGCAACCGCGCGACGGGTTCGCGCGCCTCGTGCGCCGCGCGGTGGAGCGCGCCAACGAGGCCATCTTCATCCAGTCGCGGGACAACCAGAGCGAGCGCGGGATGGGGACCACCTGCACCGTCGCGGGGCTGGTGGACGACACGCTGGTGGTCGCGCAGATCGGCGACTCGCGCTGCTACATCCTGCGGGACGGCAAGCTGGCGCAGGTGACCAAGGACCAGTCGCTGGCCTGGCAGCTCATCGAAGCGGGCGCCATGACCATCGAGGAGGCCAAGGCCTTCGAGCACGCCAACATCATCCTTCAGGCGCTGGGCGTCCAGGAACGGGTGGAGGTCGTCCTGTCGCAGGTCCCGCTGCGCAAGGGCGATGTGGCCCTGCTCTGCTCCGACGGCCTGCATGGCCCGGTCACCGACGAGGAGATCCTGGCGGTGCTGATCGCCGAGCCGAGCCTGCAGAAGGCGGGCGAGGGGCTGATCCAAAAGGCGCTCGATCGCGACGGACCGGACAACATCACGGTGGCGCTGGCCCGCTTCGATGGCGAGGCGCTGGTGCCGCCGGCCCCCGAGGATCTGGTCAGCTTCATCGGCTACGACCCGGGAAACGATCCCGTGCCCGAGGCGATGGGCACGACCGACGACTCGGGCCTCGGGCGCGAGACGGTCGAGGAGCGGCTGCCGCGCGACCTGGTCGTGCCGGACGACGTTCCGACCAAGACCGACGCCGGAGAGGCCTCGGCGCGCGTCAAGCCGCCCGCGGCGGAGGCCCCGCCCGCGACGCGCACCGCGCGCTCCCTGCTGGCGCTGTTCCTGGCGGCGCTGGTCTTCGCGGCGGCGGGTGGGATCTTCGTGATGAAGTGTGAGCGTGACCAGTCGGAGCGATCCGATTCACGGGTCACGCTTCCTTGACGGTGAGCCGCCGATGCCCCACTGCCCACATTGCGCGGTCGAGATCGAAGGCGGCGCTCGCTTTTGCGGCGCCTGCGGCCAACCGATAACGCCCACCGCCTCGGCCGCCAAGGCGGCGTCAACGGGCGTCGTTCCGATCACGACGCCCCCCGCGGCCAAGCCCGTCACGACGCCCCCCGCGGCCAAGCCCGTCACGACGCCCCCCGCGGCCAAGCCCCCATCCAAGGCCTCGGTCCAGACGGTGCGGGTGTCGCCGGCCGGACCAGCGCCCGCGCCCGTCGTCGTGCCGGCGTCGCTGCTCGCCGTTGCCGGGTCTATCCCCCCGAGCCCCGCCATATCATTGCCGCCCAACTTTCCGCCGTCGCCGACGTTCCCACCCGGGACGCCGTCCTCGGGGTCGGGGCCGCTGCGGCCCGCGGGAAGCGTGCGGCCGGTGGCGCAGCCGCTGGAGAACCTGATCGGCCGTACGCTCAACCACCGCTTTCTGGTCGAGGACAAGATCGGCGAAGGGGGCTTTGGCGCGGTCTTCCGGGGCAAGCAGATCGCGACCGGGCGCGAGGTCGCCCTCAAGATCCTTCACCCCCACAACGTCGCCGACGAGACGATAGTGGCCCGCTTCCGCCGGGAGGCCGAGGCCTGCTCGAAGCTGCGCGACCCGCACACCGTCACCACCTACGATTTCGACGAGACCCCCGACGGAATTCTCTACCTGGCGATGGAGCTGCTGCGCGGCCAGAGCCTGCACCAGGTCCAGAAGTCGGAGGGGCCGCTGCCGTATGCGCGGGTGCTGCGCATCCTCGACCAGGTGGCGGCGTCGCTCGCCGAAGCGCACGCCAACGGGATCGTGCACCGGGACATGAAGCCCGAGAACGTCTTCATCGAGACGCGCGAGGGCGAAGATCACGTCAAGGTGCTGGATTTCGGCATCGCCAAGGTGGTCTCCGACGAAAAGCCGGTGCCGGCGCTCACCGCCGTGGGGCAGACGCTCGGGACGCTGGAGTTCATGTCGCCCGAGCAGCTCCGCGGCCAGAAGCTGGACGGCCGCGCCGATCTCTACGCGCTCGGCATGATGGCGTACGAGATGCTGACCGGAAACCTGCCCTTCAAGGCGGCCAAGAGCCCGATCGAGATCATCAATTTTCACATGCGGCAGGAGCCGCCCGCCCCGTCGAAGCTGAGCGACAAGGTGACCATCCCGCCGCCGGTCGACGCGATCATCCTCAAGATGGTGGCCAAGGATCGAGACAAGCGGTTCGCCGACGCGAACGCGCTGCGCGACGAGATCGCCCGGACCCAGCTGGCCCTCGACCGCTCGCCCGACCGGTTCGAGGCCTACCGGGTGGTCGCCGTCATCGGCACGACCCTGGCCCTGGTGGCCGCCCTGCTCTACTTCCTACATAGGTAGAGCGAGGCGGTCATCTGACCGGATGAAAGAACCGGTGCCAGCGGATTGCCTTGATCCAGGCGATCGGACTCCAGCCTTCGGTCTCGCCGCGTGACCACCAAACGATGAGGGCCTTGCCCTTGATGAGATCGTAGTCGACGGGCCCCCAGACGCGCGAATCGGACGAGTTGTCGCGGTTGTCGCCCATGCAGAAGACGTGGCCGGCCGGGACCACGTAGCGGGCGAAGTCGCGTCCGCCCCGCCCCGGCTCCTGGATCGTCTCGTGGCGCTTGTCGCCCAGGGTCTCCATCCACAGCTCGCAGTCGCGCTCGTCACCGAGGCCCGAGGTGTGGGGCCCCTCGCTGTACTGGCAGACCCGCGGGATTCGCTCCCGCGGGAGCGCCTTGCCGTTGATGTAGACCTCGTCCTGCTTCACCTCGATGACGTCGCCCGGCAGCCCGACCACCCGCTTGATGTAGTCGACGCTGTGATCCTGCGGGAACTTGAAGACGATGACGTCGCCCCGTTGCGGCTCGGCGTACTGGAGGATCTTGGCGTCGGTGAAGGGGACGCTGAGCCCGAAGGCGAACTTCGAGACGAAGATGTGATCGCCCACCTCCAGCGTCGGAATCATCGACCCGGAGGGGATCTGAAAGGCCTCGACCACGAAAGCACGCAGCAGGAGCGCCACCGCCACCGCCACGCCGATCGACTCCGAGTATTCGCGGATGGTCGATTTTCGGGCGAAGGCCAGGTGGTCGTCCATCGCGTCGTCGAGGGTCGCGATGGTCTTGCGCATCTGTTCGAGGTCGGCCCCGGCCAGCGCCTCCTCGACGGCCTTGAGGTCGGCCGTGATCTGGGCGGCGACGGAGGCCGGGATCCGGTAGCTCTTCTTCTTGAGGATCCGGCGTGACTCCTTGACCAGGTGCTGCCCCTCGACGCGGGCGCGTTTGTGCGCGGTACGCGCGCGCCACCAGCCGAGCAGGCTGGTGGTCCGCTCCTCGTCCGGGGAACCGCCCAGGCCGCTCCTTTTGCCGGGCATCGCTCAGTCCACCTTCAGGATGGCCAGGAAGGCCTCTTGCGGGATCTCCACGTTGCCGACCTGCTTCATCCTCTTCTTACCTTCTTTCTGTCGCTCCAACAACTTACGCTTGCGGCTGATGTCGCCGCCGTAGCATTTGGCGGTGACGTTCTTGCGCAGCGCCTTGACGGTCGTGCGCGCGATGATCTTCGAGCCGATGGCCGCCTGGATCGCCACCTCGAACTGCTGCTGGGGAATGAGCTCCTTCATCTTGACGCAGAGATCGCGCCCCTTGATGAACGATCCCTCGCGGTGGACGATGAGCGATAGCGAATCGACCTTGTCGCCGTTGACCAGCAGGTCCATGCGCACCATGTCCGCGGCCCGGTAGTCCTTGGGCTCGTAGTCGAGCGAGGCGTAGCCGCGCGACACCGACTTGAGCCGGTCGTAAAAGCCGAACACCATCTCGGTGAGCGGCAGGTCGTAGCGGATGATCACCCGTTTTTCGCCGGCATAGGTCAGGCCCGTCTGGGTCCCACGTTTCTCCTCGCATAACTTGAGGATGGCCCCCACATATTCCGGGGGGGTGTGAATGGTGACCGCGATGATCGGCTCCTCGATGCGGTCGATGTCCCCTTCCGAGGGGAACTTCGCGGGGTTGTCGAGCTCGATGACGTCGCCGTTGCGCAACACGCAGCGGAATCGGACCGTCGGCGCGGTCGTGATGAGGTCGAGGTTGTATTCGCGCTCGAGGCGCTCCTGGACGATCTCCATGTGCAGCAGTCCCAGAAAACCGCAGCGGAAGCCGAAGCCCAGCGCGGCCGAGGTCTCGGGCTCGCGGGTGAACGACCCGTCGTTGAGGCGCAGCTTGTCGAGCGCGTCGCGCAGGTCTTCGTAGCGGGCGGTGTCGGTCGGGAAGATGCCGGCGAACACCATTGGCTTGACCGGCTGAAACCCCGGCAGCGGCTGGGCCGGACGCCCGAGCTCGGTGATGGTGTCGCCCACCCGCGCGTCGGCCACGTCCTTGATCGCGGCCGTGAAGAAGCCGACCTCGCCCGGTCCGAGCTCGGGCATCTCGCGGGCGAACGGCGCGAAGGCGCCCAGCGTCTGGATCTCGTAGTCGCGCCGGGCGGCCATGAAGCGGATCTTCTGCTTGGGGCGCAGCATGCCGTCGATGACGCGCACCAGGATCACGACCCCGCGGTAGGCGTCGTACCAGCTGTCGAGCAAGAGGACCCGCAGCGGCTTGTCCACGTCCCCCACCGGCGGCGGCACCTTGGCCACCACCGCCTCGAGGATCTCGTGGATCCCCTTGCCCTCCTTGGCCGAGGCCAGGATGGCCTCCGAGGCGTCGATGCCGATCACTTCTTCGATCTGGCGGCGCACGTTCTCGGGATCGGCGGCCGGCAGGTCGATCTTGTTGATGACCGGCACGATGGTGAGGTTGTTGTTCACCGCCAGATAGACGTTGGCCAGCGTCTGCGCCTCCACGCCCTGTGAGGCGTCGATGACCAGCACCGCCCCCTCGCAGGCGGCCAGGGAGCGCGACACCTCGTAGTGGAAGTCGACGTGGCCGGGCGTATCGATCAGGTTCAGCTCGTAGGTCTGTCCATCCGAGGCCTCGTACGCCAGCCGCACGGTCGCCGCCTTGATGGTGATCCCGCGCTCGCGCTCGAGGTCCATGCTGTCCATGAACTGCGCCTTGCGCTCGCGGTCGGTGAGCGCCCCGGTCGCGTCGAGCAGCCGGTCGGCCAGCGTCGACTTGCCGTGGTCGATGTGGGCGATGATCGAGAAGTTACGGATGAGGCGCGTCGGCGTCGACATTAGGACATTCGGCGGGCCGGCGGGGGGCTCAGCGACCGGAAGGGACGTGCAGTGTGAGCTGCCCGGGAAGATTGTGCCGTTCTTTTTCGAGCATCAGGTCGATCCCCTGCCGGATGTACTCGGCCACCGGGACGCGGGTCTTCGCGTTGAGCTGCTTGAGCTGCTCGCTCTGCTCGGGGGTGATGTAGATGGTCGTGGAGATTTTCTTCCTCGCCATGGAGTGACCATGCATGACCATAGGTCGAGGGTCAAGATTGTAACCACTTGATGCGACGCCATTTTCGCCCTACCGTACCCGCATGTCTCTCTCCAAATCCTGGTTGGCGCTGCTCCCCGCGCTGGCGCTGGCGGCCTGCGGCGAGACGCCCAAGCACGCCGAGATGGTTTCCGCCGCCGGTTCCAACGTCCCCGCGGGACCCGCGGTCGATCGCAGCAAGTGCAACGAGACCGGCAAGAACGTGGTGACCGCCGATACCAATCACGACCAGAAACCCGATGTCTGGAAGTATTTTCAGACCGTCGATATCGGTGGGCAGAAGACCGACGTACTCACCTGCAAGCAGGTCGATCTGAACTACGACGGCAAGATCGATCTCGTCACCTACTTCGACGACAAGGGCGCGCAGATCACGATGGACGAGGCGGATCTCGACTTCGACGGGAAGTTCGACATCACGACCTACTACGCGAACGGCAAGAAGGTGCGCGAGGAGCTGGACACCAACTTCAACCAGCGGCCCGACGTCTGGAAGTACTACGAGGACGGCAAGCTGGTGCGTGAAGAGCGCGACACGAACGGCGACGGCAAGGTCGACGAGTGGCAGTACTACGAGGGTGGCAAGCTGGATCGCATCGGCTACGACTCGACCGGCTCCGGCAAGGTCGATCGCTGGGATCGCGCGCCCGAGGGGGATGAGGCCGAGGCCGCACCTGCAGCGGGCGCGCCTGCTCCGGCGGCTGCTCCCGGCGCGACCACGCCGCCCGCCGCGACCACGCCCGCAGCGACGACGCCCACGACCGCCAAGAGCCCGCCACCGCAGGCGAAGAAGTAGTTAGCGCCCGGCCGGCCGCCCGGTCCATCCGGTTGCCGGTTGCTAGCGCTTGTCCATCGGGATGTAGTGCCCGAGGGGCGGCCCGGTGTAGATCTGGCGCGGGCGTGAGATCTTGGTGGAGGGATCCTCCATCATCTCTTTCCAGTGCGCGATCCACCCCGGCGTGCGGCCGATGGCGAACATCACGGTGAACATGTTGGTGGGGATGCCCAGCGCCCGGTAGATGATCCCGCTGTAAAAGTCGACGTTCGGGTAGAGCTTGCGCTCGACGAAGTACGGGTCGGAGAGCGCCGCCTCTTCCAGGGCCTTGGCGATATCCAGCAGCGGGTCGGGCTGCTTCATCTTCTTCATGACCCGGTCGGCGGCGACCTTGATGATCTTGGCGCGCGGATCGTAGTTCTTGTAGACCCGATGGCCGAAGCCCATCAGCCGGAAGCCCGAGTCCTTCTGCTTGGCGAGGTCGACGAACTTCTTGGGGCCGCTGCCGTCGTCCTTGATCGCTTGCAGCATGGTCAGGACCTCTTCGTTGGCCCCCCCGTGGAGCGGTCCCCACAGCGCGCAGATACCGGCGGAGATCGAGGCGAAGAGGTTGGCCTGTGAGCTGCCGACCTGGCGCACCGTCGAGGTGCTGCAGTTCTGTTCGTGGTCGGCGTGCAGGATCAGCAGCAGGTTCAGGACCCGCACGATCTCCTCGTCGATCTCGTACGGCTCGGCGGGCACCGAGAACATCATGTTGAGGAAGTTCGCGCAGTAGCTGAGGTTGTTCTTGGGATAGACGAAGGGCTGGCCGATCGACTTCTTGAAGGAGAAGGCCGCGATCGTGCGCATCTTGGAGAGCAGGCGCGCGATGGTGGCCTCCTGCTCCGCCTTGTTCTTCACATCGAGCGCCTCGGGATAGAAGCTGGAGAGCGAGAGCACCATGGCGGAGAGGATCGCCATCGGGTGCGCCGTTCCCGGGTAGCCGTCGTAAAAGCGCTTCATATCCTCGTGAAGCATCGAGTGGCGGGTGAGCTGCTCCGAGAAGCCGGCCAGCTCCGGCTTGGTGGGCAGGTGCCCGTAGATGAGCAGGTAGGCCACCTCGACGAAGGTCGACTTTTCGGCCAGCTCGTCGATCGGGATCCCCCGGTAGCGGAGGATGCCGCGCTCGCCGTCGAGGAAGGTGATCGCGCTCTTGGTCGAGGCCGTGTTCATGTACGCCGGGTCGATCGTGACGTACCCGGTCTGCGCGCGGAGCTTCCCGATGTCGATGGCGTGCTCGTCCTCGGTTCCGATGACGACCGGGACTTCCCAGGTCTTGTCCGCGATCTTGATCTCGGCTCGGAGCTCTCCGTTTGTCGTGACTTTTTCCGGCAAGGCGGTCCTCCCTGGGGCTCGCGGGAGCATAACCTATATACTCCGCCCGTGAATCTGCTAACCGTCGCTGTCGTGCTCGTTCTTTCCGTCGACGCCGCGACCGGCGCGGGCGGTGGGAATGGGGGCGGCAGTGCGGGCGGGGCAACCCCCGCGGGCCGTGACGCGGCCTCGGCGGCGGGCCAATCCCTGCCGGCGCTGATGGCGCGGATCGACGATCTGCACCGGCGGCGCGACGATCGCGCGGCGTTCTCCGAGGAGCAGCGCCTGGTGCAGACCGGCCTGGCCCGGGCGCCGAACGACTATGGCCTGCTCTGGCGGGCGGCGCGCTTTTATTTTTGGGCCAGCGACGACCCGGGCCTCGGCAAGGAGCAGCGATCGCGATGGGGAAAGGACGGCTGGGACATCGCCGAGCACGCCATCGCGATCAACCCGAACGACGTCGCCGGCCACTACTGGGCCGCCGTCTGCATGGGCAACTACGCGCTGGGCCTGGGGGTGGTCAAGGCGCTGTCGCTGGGGATGGAAGGGAAGTTTCGCGAGCGGCTGGGGCGGGCGGCGGCGCTGAACGACGGCTACGAGTTCGGGGGCGTCGAGACGGCCTGGGGACGGTTTTTCGACAAGCTTCCCTGGCCCAAACGCGATCGCAAGCTGGGCGAGGATCATCTGCGGCGCGCGCTCGCGCTCAACCCGGCCGCGCTGCGGGCGCGGGTCTATCTGGCGGTCTCCTACGTGGACAGCGACCGAGCGGCCGAGGCCAAGCGCCTGCTCGACGAGGTCGCGGCCGCGCCCGTGGGCCGTTACGACGCGCCCGAGGAGCGCCGGGCCAAGGCGCTCGGCGCCGGGCTCATGAACGACGTCTACGCCAAGCTCAAGTGAGCGTGGTGGTCGTGATGGCGGCCGGCGGCTGCGGGTAGAAGAGGTAGTTGGCGATGGCGGGCACGCCGCCGTAGGCCGCCGCGTAGTCGCCGGGATCGAACTCGGCGGGCGGCTCGACGATCTCGCCGAAGTCGAGGTGGCGGATCTCCCGCTCGGTCAGAACCGCGACCAGCGTTTGCAGCCGGCGGAGCAAGGTCGGCGCGAAGATCCCGGCGCGCGGCGCCTCGGTCAGGATCAGCGCCCCGCTGTCGCGATCCAGCTCGGCCGAGAGCGCCACCTCCTGCACCGCCGCGAACCGCGCCAGCGTCGAGAGCGCCACCCGCAGGTAGACCTCGGCGATCGGCGCGTCGGCGATGGCGGCGCGGAGGCTGTCCGCCGTCGCCGGGTCGAGGGCCGATTCGCGCAGCTCGACGAGCGACGGCGCCCGGCCGACGCAGAGGACGTAGATGTAGTCGCAGGTCTCGTCGTCGGCGCCGGGCCGGTAGAGCGTGGCCGCCGACAGACGCGCCGACAGCGCCGCCGCCAGCGCGTCGCCCTCCCCCGCCCCGAGCCCACTTCCGAACCCGGCGGCTTCGTCCCGCTCGTTCCAGCGGCGGGTCGGGTACAGGCGCGCCAGGGCCTCGTCGAGCGCGCCGAACATCGCCCCCTTGCGCGTGTCGCAGCCGCCCTTGTTGCCGCAGCTCGTACATCCCTGGCTCATGCCGGTCACGGGCAGTCTAGTGGGGCGCCGCGAGCGCGGCCACCCGCGCCTCTTCGACCATTCGCACTTGCTCGACCGGATCCGCCCAGCGGGCTTGTCCCGAGGGGGGCAGTAGGTCGATCGGGTCGAAATAGAAATAGACCTCGCCCGGGTGAACCGCGGGCGCGGTGTAGACCGAGACTCCCGTGGTGCGGTCGTAGTGCTCGTACGAGTGCGCATCGCGCTTGCCGCCGCCCCCGGGTGCATCCACCACCACGGTCGGGGTGTTGAAGCCGGCGGTCACGCCGCGGATCCCCTTTTCGATCTCGAGGCCGGTCGCGAGCGTGGTCCGCAGGTCCTCCACCCCCTTCACCAGATCGTGCATGTAGATGTAGTAGGGGTGCACGTTGAGGTAGCTGAGGCGGTGCACGAGGAGGCCCATGGTCGCCACGCTGTCGTTCACCCGGCGCTGGAGCACGGTCTGGTTGCGAACGGTGATGCCGCGTTCGAAGAGCTTGTCCATGGCGGCCTGAGTGATCTCGGTGATCTCGCGCGGGTGGTTGAAGTGGGTGTGGAGCACCACCTCCTTGTGCCGGCGACGTCCCTCCTCGACGACCGCCGTGAGCGCGTCGGTCCAGGCGTCGTCGGTGAGGATCTTCTGGGGCATGACGGCGGGGCCCTTGGTCGCGTAGCGCATCCGCCTCACGTGATCGATGGAGAGCAGCGATTCGCCGATGAGCGTGATCTGCTCGGGGCGGAGCTGAAAGGCGTCGCCGCCGGAGATCACGATGTCCTCCAGCTCGGGGCGCGACCGGATATAGGCGAACGTCTGCTCCCAGCGGTCGAGGTTGACCTTGAGCTGGAACTTCGACACCTCCTCCGTGTCGATGCCGACCGCGTAGCTGCGGGTGCAAAAGCGGCAGTAGACCGGGCAGGTGTCGAGCGCGAGAAAGAGCGCCTTGTCGGTGTAGCGGTGGGTCAGGCCCGGGACCGGCATGTCGACCCGCTCGTGCAGCGAATCGAGGTCGAGGCGCGGGTGGTCGGGCAGCAGGCGCGAGGCGAGCGGGATGAACTGCAGCCGCAGCGGATCTTCATAGGGGTTCCGCCAGTCGATGAGCGACAGCAGATAGGGCGAGACGCGGACCGACATCGGCGCGCGCTCGAAGCCCCCCTTGGCGTCGGCGATGAATCCCTCCGAGACCAGGCCTTCCAGGGTGGTCAGGAGCTTGCCGATGTTGGTGATCGAGTGCTTGGCCTGCCACCTGTGATCGAGGAACTCCTCCCGGCTGACCTGGGCGTAGGCCGGGATGCTTCGCCAGAAATCGCCGCCCAGCAGATCGCGGTGGGCGAGCGTCGCCGGATCCACCGCCGGTTTGAGCGCGGGGGGCGCCGGCGGGGCGAGCTTACTGTCGGGGGGCATCGTCCCCCCGATCGTACCGCCTGATCAGGCAGACGAGCAACGGGAGCTCGGAACCCGAGCGCAGGGCCAGGGTCAGGCCGCCCCGCCCGTGCGGGGATTGGGCCAGTCCGGCCGGTTGGGGCGCCTCGTCGGTGAAGCCGAAAACCGAGACCTGGTCGCCCGCGCACACGCGCGCGGCGTTGACCAGGCGGCCGCCCGCCGCCAGGATGAGCGCGGTCGCGCCGGATTCGTCCCCGAGCGTGAAATCCCCGCCCGCCTCCACCATCCAGCGGCCGCCATCTTCCGTGGCCAGCTCGCGCTCCGTGGCCAGCTCGCGCCGCCAGAGCTCGGGGCCGGGGCCGCCGCCCGGAAGCGCGGCGCAGATCCCGCGCAGGTGAACCGGCTCGGCGTCGCCCTGGACCGCCGCGGCGGCGAACGTCGAGGGCGCCGAGCCGAGCAGCCGCAACCGGTGTCGCACCGTCCGCAGCGCCACCGCCGACGGGCGGCGCCCCGGAGAGAGCCAGGGCGTCTCGGCCAGCGCGGCCAGCGACTCCCACGACTCGAAATGCGCCAGCCCCGCCGCGAGCGGGCCGGAACGATCGCGTGCGGCGGTATCGAGGAGAAGCGCGCGCGCCCGGCCGAGGGCCGCAATGCTGGGAAGGGGCCGCCTAGCCGCGATAGACGACGATGCCGCGGGTCGGGTCATACGGCGTGAGCGCGACGGTCACCTTGTCTCCCAGCACCACGCGGATGCGGTGCTTGCGCAGCTTGCCACCGAGATGGGCCAGGACCTGGTGGCTGTTCTCGAGCTCGATGCGAAAATTTCCCGCCGGCAAGACCTCGATGACGCGCCCCTGAAATTCGATATGCTCTTCGCGACCCATCGACGGCGGTGACACTAGTCGCTCCGAGGGGCTCGGTCAATGACAGCGTCCCCACAATCGATGCCCCCGCCGGGATCCCGCTACATCGAGGATCCTCAGGCGCTCATCACCGGTCAAGCGGTGAGGCTGCTGCGCAATGGCGCCGAGACTTTTCCGGCCTGGCTGGAGGCGATCGATCGCGCGCGCGAACGCATCTCGATCGAGATGTATATCTTCAGCGACGACGCCATCGGACAGAAGTTCTCAGAGGCGCTGGCGCGCGCGGCACAGCGGGGCGTCCAGGTGCGGCTGCTCTACGACTTCGTCGGCTGCCGGGGCACTCCGGCGGGCTTCTTCCAGCGCATGCGCGGGTTCGGAATCCACGTCGTCGCGTATCACAAGTACCGTTTCTGGCGTCCGCGGCTGTGGTCGCTCATCCGGCGCAACCACCGCAAGACGCTGGTGTGCGACGGACGGGTGGCCTTCACGGGCGGCCTCAACATCGCCAACGACTGGGTGTGTCTGGCCGACGGCGGCGGCGATTGGCACGACGCGGTCATCCAGATCGAAGGGCCGGCGGTGGCCACCGTCGAGGGCGTTTTCTTGCGAACCTGGAATCGGCGGGCGCCCAAGCGTCTGCGCCTCGATCCGGCGCGCCTGCCGCCACCGGCGCCGGCCGGCGACGTGGCGCTGGCGGTGATCTCCAACAGCGAGCTGCGCGATCGCTTCGTCATCCGGCGGGCGGCGCTGCACGCCATCCGGGGCTGCCGGGAGCGCCTGTACCTGGCGAATCCCTACTTCGTGCCCGACCGGGGCATCCTGAGCGCCTTGCGGCAGGCGGCCCGGCGCGGCGCCGACGTCCGGCTGCTGCTCCCCATGTCGAGCGACTCGCTGATCCTGGACCTGGCGGCGCGCGCCGTCTTCGAGCCATTGTTGGCGGCGTCGGTGCGGATCTTTCGGAGTCGGTCCGTCATCCATACCAAGGTCCTGGCCGTCGACGGCATCTTCGTCTCGATCGGAAGCTACAACTTCGACCACCGCTCGCTGGCCTACAACCTGGAGATGGTGGTGAACGTCATCGATAACGCCTATGCGGCCACCGTCGTCGCCATGCTGGACGGCGACATGGCCGCCAGCGAAGAGCTGACCGGCGAGCGTTTCGCGCGCCGATCGTGGCTGGGCCGCCTCCTTGAGCGCTTGGCCTACAGCCTGCGTCAGTGGCTCTGACGGGCGGCTTACTTTTTCTTGGCCGGTTTCTTGGCCGGCTCTTTGGCCGGCTCCTTGGCGGCCACGGTCGCCTTGCCGGGTGTCGCCGTCTTGGCGGTCGCCTTGCCGGCCGGCTTGGCCGCGGGGGCGACCTTGGCCGCCGTTGGCGTGACCGTCGTCGCGGCGCCCGCGCCCTTGCGGTGCCATAGACCCAGGATGTTGCCGTCGGGATCTGCGAAGAGACCGACCTCGCCGCCGCCCGCGAAAGGAAGGCTCGGCACGAGCACCCGGCCACCCGCGCGCTCGACCTCCTGCAGCTTGGCGGGGAGGTCGTCGACAGCCAGATAGGTGATCGGACCGGGCGCTTGTACCAGGTCCGCGCGCACCCAGCCGGCGCTCGGGGCGCCCTCGCCGCTCAGCTTCATGTAGCTGGCATTGGCGTTCTGGTCGGTGCGCCAATCGAAGAGCCGCGCGTAGAACTCCGTCGTGCGCGCGAAGTTCGCGCTCTTGAACTCGATGTGGACGATCTCAGCGGCCATGTGGCCGGACGGTAGCGCCCACTTGGGTGACCGTCAATCGCCGCCGCATCAGGCGCCCCCGGTGGCGAGACGCGCCAGGTTGGGAACGACCACCACCACCGGCACCCGTGTGGCGCGGATGAGGCGCTCGTTTTCGTAGCCGAAGAAGAGGCGGTGTTGAACGGCGCGGTTCTCGGTGCCCAGCACGATCAGGTCGAATTGGCCCTTCTCGACCGCCTGGGTGACCGCGCTCGAGCGGGGATCGAAGGCCAGGTGGATGATGCTCGGCTTGACGGGTGAAGCGCGGAAGACCACCGAGATTCGTTCCAGCTGTTCCGCGCTGGTGGGCGGCGCGGCGACGGGCGGGTGGGTGCCGCTCAGATCGGCGTAGGCCGCCGCCTGGGGGCGCCGCTCGGTCAGGACGGCGAGGGTCAGCTCGGCTTCGGTCCCCTCCGCGTAGCGGAGCGCCAGCTCGACCGCCAGGCGCGACGCCAGGCTGCCGTCGACGGGGACCAGGATGCGGCGGTAGTCGCCGGCGGCGGTGGCCGCCTTCATGATCGCGACGTGGCAGGGCGCCGCGCCGACCACCTGCTCGACGACCGGGCCGCCGATCGAGGGCCCTTCGCCAGATCCGATGACGATGACGTCGCAGCCGCGGCGCGCCTCGTCGCAGATGGCGCGCGCGATCCCGGAGCCGTTCGCCTTGGCGAGCTCGAACGGTTTACCGTGGGGCAGCGCCCGCATCGCCTCGATCTGATCGCTGACGCTTCCCGGGGCGCGGCGGCCGAAGGGATGGCGGAGACGCTGCCACCAGGACTTCTGGGCTTCGACGTGGAGAACCTTCACGGCGGCGCTACTTTTGCTGGCAAGACCGAAGGCGAGCGGCGCCGCGGCCAGGGCGTTGGATCCGCCACCGGTGGCCAGCAGCACGCGCAAGGAACCTGGATCGAAGGCCCCTTTGGATTCGGAGGCCAGGATCCGCCGCGCTTCGTCCTCGGTCATCCGGACCCGCGGCATGGTGAGCCGCAGCCCGACGGGCGCCAGGAACGAGGTCACGATCGCCACCATCACGATGATCGAGAACATCTGCGGCGTGAGTATGCCGAGAGAGAGGCCGATGGTCGCCACGACGATCTCCATCGCGCCGCGCGCGTTCATCGCCACCGCGATGGAGGCCGCTTCCCAGAAGCGCAGCCCCCCCCAGTAGGCGCCCAGGGAGCACCCGACCAGCTTGCCGACGCAGGCCACCGTGATGACCAGCCCCAGCATGCGGCCGCCCCCCAGGTCCCACAGGTTGACCCGCAGCCCCACGATCCCGAAGAAGATCGGCGCCAGCACGCCGAAGGTGAAGGACTCGAGCCGGGCCACGGTCTCCTTCTTGAGCCGGGGGACCTGGTGGAACACCACGCCCGCGACGAAGGCGCCGAACACCGGGTGGACGCCGATGCGCTCCGTCGCGGCGGCGCACAAGAAGGTCACGACGATGATGAGGACCAGATCGGAATCGTTGGCCTTGAATCGCTCGCTGACGGCGCGGACCGCGACGCGCAGGAGGGGAAACAGGACGAACGCGGCGGCGAAGATGAAGGCGGCCAGGTAGGCCACCGTGAGGCCTAGGTCGGTGAAGCGGGCCGCGCCGTGGGTGGCGGCGCCCGCGATGAGCGACAGGATCAGCCATCCGACCGTGTCGTCGACCACCCCGGCCGAGAGGATGACCAGGCCAATGTTGCGTTTGGTGAGGTCGAGATCGACCAGGATCTTCGCTATCACCGGCATCGCGGAGATCGACATGGCGGTGGCGAGAAAGAGGCTGAAGAGGATGCGGTGGCTCGCGTCGGTGAGGTAGCTCGCCGGCATGACGTAGCCGAGGCCGAACCCGAGACCGAACGGCAACACCATCCCCATCACCGAGGCGATGAAGGCGGCGCGCCCCAGGTTGCGCAGCAGGCGCAGATCGGTTTCGAGCCCGGTCAGGAGCAGCAACAGGGTCATCCCGACGCTGCCGAAGGCGTCGAGTAGGTGGAACTGCTCGACGTTGGGGGGGAAGATCGCGGCGAAGGCGCCGGGCGCGTAGTGGCCGAACAGCGAAGGCCCGAGTGCGATGCCGCCGGTCAGCTCGCCGACCACCGCCGGCAGCCCGACCCGCTTGGCGATCTCCGCGCCGACGCGGGCTACGCCGACCAGCAGCGCCAGCTCCACCAGCAGCAGAAACACGGCGTGGCCCGGCAGACTCTGTGGGAACCCGTGCACGCGGCGCCGAAGCTAGCACGGCTGATGTATGCTCGTGCCCCGATCGTGGATGACCTCGCTGCACGGATCCGCGCGCGCGTCCTCGTGCGGGTCGTTCCGTATCTGCTGCTGCTGTATTTCGTGGCCTATCTCGATCGGGTCAACATCAGCTACGCGGCGCTCGAGATGCGGCACGATCTGTCGCTCACCGATCACCAGTACGGGTTTGGCGCCGGGATCTTCTTCGTCGGATATTTTCTGTTCGAGATCCCGGGCACGTTGCTGGTCGAGACCTGGAGCGCGCGCGGGTGGATTGCGCGAATTCTGGTCGGCTGGGGTCTGGTCGCCTGCGCGATGGCGTTCGTGCGGACGGCGAACCAGTTCTACTGGCTGCGCTTCCTGCTGGGCGCCGCCGAGGCGGGGTTCTTCCCGGGCGTGCTGGTCTACCTGTCGCACTGGTTCCGCGCCGAGGATCGCGCGCGCGCCTTCGCCCTCTTCATGCTGGCGGTGCCGCTGTCGAACGTGATCGGCGCGCCGGTGTCGGGTCTGCTGCTCGGGGCCCACTGGGCGGGCTTGCCGGGCTGGCGCTGGCTGTTCTTGCTGGAGGGGCTCCCGGCCATCGTCCTCGGCGTGGTGACCCTCTTCTATCTGACCGATCGGCCGCGCGACGCCCGCTGGCTGAGCGACGCCGAGAAGACCTTCCTGCTCGAAGCGCTGGCGCGCGAGGCCGCGGAGACGCCGGTGGCGCCGGGCTGGCGGTCGCTGGCGCGGGCCGTTCTCCGCCGCGAGATCCTGCTGCTGGTGCTGGCCTACTTTGGCATCGTCACCACCTCGTACGGCTTCAGCCTCTGGATGCCGACCATGGTCAAGAGCCTGACCCACCTGCCCAACTTCACCGTGTCGCTCATCGCCACCCTCCCCTATGTCGCCGGCGGGATCTGTACGGCGGTCTCCGGCTGGTCGTCGGACCGTACCGGGGAGCGCCGTTTTCACGCCATCACGCCGATGCTGATGGCGGCTGCTGGCCTGCTCATCGCCATCGTCGCTCCGGCGGTCTCCGGCTGGGGGCTTCTCAGCCTGGCGCTGGTCGGTGGCGGCATCTACGGGTTCATGCCGCCGTTCTGGGCCATGCCGCGCTGGTTCCTGTCGGGCGCCGCCGGCGCGGCCGCGGTCGGTCTCATCAATTCGACCGGCTGTCTGGGCGGTTTCGTGGGGCCGTTCCTGATGGGGCACCTCAAGAGCGGAAGCGCCGGCTACGGGCCCGGGTTGGCGGCCCTGGGCGCCACGGCGACCTTCGCCGCGCTCATGATCTTTTTGGTGCGCCCTCCGCGCCGGATTGCAGTATGAGAATCAGGCCGTGACCAAGATCTACGCAGGCAGTGACCACGCGGGGTTTGCCTTGCGCGGTCGGCTGGTCGCGCACCTACGCAGCCGGGGGCGGCAAGTGGAGGATCTGGGCCCGCCGACCGACGGGTCGAGCGACTACCCCACCTGGGCAGCCGCCGTGGCCCGCGCCGTGCGCGACGACGCGGGCTCCTTCGGTCTGGTGGTCTGCGGAACGGGCTTGGGTGTTTGCATCGCGGCCAACAAGGTTCGCGGGGTGCGCGCCGTCGACGCTTGGAATCTGGAGGGGGCGCGGCAGTCGCGCGGCCACAACGACGCCAACGTCCTCTGCCTGGGCGCGCGCCTGGTGGCGGAGGCGGACGCCATCGCGATCGTCGACGCCTGGCTGGAGACACCCTTCGAGGGTGGCCGCCACGCCCGTCGGGTGGCGCTGATCGCGGCGATAGAATCAGAAGAGACTCGGCAAGAGAGCCAGCAAGACAGCCCGTAGGAAGCCAAGCGGTACGCAAGAGGAGAACAGAGATGGCCAGCTCAGGAACCCGCCTTCACCAAGTTGCCGACCTCGGTCAGAGCATCTGGTACGACGATCTCCGCCGCAGCCTCTTGCACTCCGGCGCGCTGGCCAGCCTGGTCGACCAGGGGGTCCGCGGCCTCACCTCGAATCCGACCATCTTCGAACGCGCCATCGTCTCGTCGGGCGACTACCAGGAGGCGCTGGTCGGGCTGGTCGCCGCCGGCCGCTCGACCGTCGACATCTACGAGGCCCTGGTCCTCGAGGACATCCGCGGCGCCTGCGATCTGTTGCTGCCGGTCTATGAGACCAGCGGCGGCGTCGACGGCCGCGTCTCGCTCGAGGTCCTGCCCGAGCTGGCGACGAACACGGCGCGCACCGTCTCGGAGGGGCTGCGCCTCAAAGAGCTGGTCGGGCGCGCCAACGTCATGATCAAGGTCCCCGCCACGCCGGAAGGGATCCCGGCGATTCGCGCGCTCACCGCGCAGGGCGTGAGCGTCAACGTCACCCTGATCTTCTCGCTGCTGCAGTACGAGGAGGTGGCCGAGGCCTATCTGGCCGGTCTCGAGGACCGTCGCTCGGCGGGCGGATCGTTCGACGGCCTCAGCTCGGTGGCCAGCTTCTTCGTCTCGCGCGTCGATGCGGTCTGCGACCGTCTCCTCAACGAGAAGGTCGCTGCCGGCGCCGACGCCTCGCGCTGCCAGGCGTTGCTCGGCAAGCTCGCCATCGCGAACGCCAAGATGGCCTACGACATCTACGCGCGGACCATCGACTCGCCGCGCTGGCGGGTGCTCTCCGACGCAGGCGCGCGCCCGCAGCGCCTGCTCTGGGCCTCGACCGGAACGAAGGATCCGCGCTACCCCGACACCTATTACGTCGACGCGCTCATCGGCCGCGACACGGTGGACACGGTGCCGCCGGCGACGCTGGAGGCATTTGTGTCCCACGGCAATCCGGCCGACCGTCTGGGGACGGACCTGGCGGGCGCCAAGCAGGCGGTGGCGGAGTTCTCGGCGCTCGGCCTCGACCTGTCGCGCGTCTGCCATGGCCTACTCGACGACGGCGTGGCTTCTTTCATGGCGTCCATGGCCGCGCTCATGGACGCCATCGGCGCCCGTCGGGCCCTGCTGCTCGAAGTGACCTCGGGCCGGCAGCAGGTGGCGGCGCCCGGGGCCCTGGGCGCGGCGACGGACCAGGAGATCGCGCGTCTCGCCCAGGCCCAGGCGCTCAAGCGGATGTGGACGGCCGACCCGACCTTCTGGACCGCCGACCCGACGCACGAAAAATCGATCAAGAGCCGCCTCGGCTGGCTGCGATCGCCCGCGCTCATGCGCAGCAAGCTCGACGAGCTGACGGCGTTCGCCGACGACGTCGTCGCGTCCGGCTTCACCGACGCCGTCCTGCTGGGGATGGGCGGCAGCTCGCTGTGTCCCGAGGTGCTGGGATTCACCTGGCCCGCGCAGCCCGGCGGCCTGCACCTGCACGTCCTCGACAACACCGATCCCAGCGCGGTCGCGCGCGTCGACCTGCAGATCGCCGGCAAGAAGACGCTCTTCATCGTCGCCTCGAAGTCGGGCGGCACGCTCGAGATCCAGTCGTTCGAACGTCATTTCTGGCAGAAGGTGCTGGCCGCGAACGACGGCGACATCGCGCGCACGGGCGCCTGCTTCGTCGCCATCACCGATCCGGCGACCAGCCTCGGCAAGCTCGCCGAGGAGAAGCGCTACCGACGGGTGTTCGTCAACCCGGCCGACATCGGCGGCCGCTATTCGGCGCTGTCCTACTTCGGGATGGTCCCGGCGATCTTGCTGCGCGCGCCGGTCGAGGGGCTGCTGGAGGCCAGCCTGGCCTTTGCCGCGGCCTCGAGCCCGGCGGTTCCACCCGCCGACAATCCGGGGCTGCGTCTGGGCGCGCTGCTCGGCACCGCGTCCAAGCTGGGCCGGGACAAGATGACGCTGGTGATGTCGCCCGAGATCGACTCGTTCGGCTCCTGGATCGAGCAGCTGGTCGCCGAATCGACCGGGAAGGAAGGCAAGGGGATCGTCCCCATCGACCGCGAGCCCCTGGGCGCGCCCGAGGTCTACGGCGCCGATCGAATCTTCGTCTATCTCCGTTTCGGGGCCGGCGATCCCGGGCAGGACCAGGCCGTCGCCGCGATCGAGCGCGCCGGCCACCCGGTGGTCCGCATCGCGCTGCCGAACCGGGAGGCGCTGGGGCGCGAGTTCTTCCGCTGGGAGATCGCCACCGCGATCGCGGGCGCGACGCTGGGCCTCAACCCGTTCGACGAGCCGAACGTCACCGAGGCCAAGCTGGCCACCGGCGCCCTGCTGGCCGTCTACGCGACCGAGGGCAAGCTGCCGGCCCCCGAGGACACTTGCGAGATTGGCGATCTGGACCGGATCGCCGCCCACCTCGCCACCGCGACGGCGGGCGACTACATCGCGATCTGCGCCTACTTCATGCACACCGAGGCGCGCGACGCCCTGCTGACCCGCCTGCGCGTCGCTTGCCGCGATCGGAGCCACGACGCCACCACCGTCGGGTACGGCCCGCGCTTTCTGCACTCGACCGGCCAGCTGCACAAAGGCGGACCGGCCACCGGCGTGTTCTTGCAACTGACCGCCGACGTCGGCCAGGACCTGCCGATCCCCGGCCAGGGCTATAGCTTCGGGACCCTGCGCAACGCCCAGGCGCTCGGCGATCTTCAGGTCTTGCGGCGGCGGGGGCGGCGCGTCCTGCGCGTCGACCTGGGCGCCGACATCGACGGTGGCCTGGCGGCGCTGGTGGACGCCCTGGCGGCGCCGGGCGCCCCACGGAAGTCCGCCTTGAGAGCTCCTTGAAGACCCTTTCGGAAGAGTCGCTGCTCCTGCCCAATCCGCTGCGCGAGGGGCTGGTCGAGGAACGGATCCCCGAGCCCGCGGCGATGGTGATCTTCGGGGCCTCGGGCGATCTCACCCGGCGCAAGCTCCTGCCGGCGCTCTACAGCCTGACCCGGGATCGCCTGCTGCCGGCACGTTTCGCGGTCCTCGGCTTCGGCCGGCAGGTGCTCTCCGACGAGGCGTTCCGCGAGGAGATGCGGCACGGATGCGAGGAGTTCGCCCGGCGGCGGCCGGTCGACCCGGCGCTGTGGGCGGCCTTCGCGCGCAACGTCTTTTACCAGCAAGGCGCCTACGACGATCCGGCGGCGTTCCGGCGCCTCAAGGTCCGCCTCGAGGAGATCGAGCACACGCTGGGCCTGCCCGGCAACCGGGTCTTCTACCTCTCGACGCCGCCCTCCACGTTCGCGCCGGTCATTCGCAGCCTCGGTCACGCCAACCTGGCGCCGAAGCCGGCGCCCGGGCAGCCGTTCTCGCGGGTGATCATCGAGAAGCCCTTCGGCATCGACCTGCAGACCGCCCGCGCGCTCAACACCGAGGTCCACGACATTCTCGACGAGCAGCAGATCTACCGGATCGACCACTACCTCGGCAAAGAGACGGTCCAGAACCTGCTGGTGTTCCGTTTTGCAAACGGGATCTTCGAGCCGCTGTGGAACAACCACTTCGTCGATCACGTCCAGATCACCGGCGCAGAGACGGTCGGCGTAGAGGCGCGCGGCGGCTACTTCGAACAGGCCGGCAGCATGCGCGACATGGTTCAGAACCACCTCTTGCAGGTCCTGAGCCTGGCCGCCATGGAGCCGCCCGTGGCCTTCGAGGCCGATGCGGTGCGCGACGAAAAGCTAAAGGTTTTGAAGGCCTTGAGGTTCATTCCTGTAAGTGATTTCGAGCAGCAGGTGGTGCGCGCGCAGTACGCGGCCGGCTCGATCGGCGGCAAGACCGTCCCCGGATACCTGAGCGAGCCGGACGTGAGCCCCCGCTCGACCACCGAGACCTTCGTGGCGCTCAAGCTGTTCATCGATTCGTGGCGCTGGGCGGGCGTGCCGTTCTATCTGCGCTCGGGCAAGCGGATGCCCAAGCGGGTCACCGAGATCGCCATCCAGTTCAAGGAGGCCCCGCACCTGCTGTTCGGCAAGCGCGGCGAGACCATCCGGCCCAACGTCCTCAGCATCCGCATCCAGCCCGACGAGGGGATCGCGCTCAACTTTGGTTCCAAGCTTCCGGGACCGGCCATGGAGATCGCGCCGGTCAGCATGGAGTTCCGTTACGGCTCGTCGTTCGGGGTCGAGCCGCCCGAGGCCTACGAGCGATTGCTGCTCGACTGTCTGCTCGGCGACGGGACGCTGTTCACGCGCGCCGACGAGGTCGAGGCGAGCTGGAGCTGGGTCTCGCGCATTCACCAGCGCTGGGCCGAGCAGGTGGCGGCCGGCCGCACGACGCTCGACAGCTACCCCGCCGGCAGCTGGGGCCCGGACGCGGCCGATCGGATGCTGGCCGCGGACGGGCGGGCCTGGCGGCTGCCGTGAGCCCGGACGCCGAGCGCGAGCACGCCAACTTCGAGCGCTTCGCACGCGGCGAGCCGATCGCCGTCGAGGTGGGCGAGATCGAACGGGAGCTGGGTGCCCTGTGGAAACGCGCCTCGAGCGCCGGCGACACCCATGCGGGCGCCGCGGTCTCGCGCGCGGCGCTCTGGAACCTGGTGATTCCGGCGCGCGGCGCCGGCGCGCTGGCCAAGACCAAGGCGCTGGTCGACGAGATCGCGCAGGGCGTCCCGGTCCGCGCCATCACCCTCTGTCTCGACGACCCGAGCGATGTCGGTGCCGGCGCGGGAGGCGACGGCCTGGTCGCCACCATCGAGAGCAACGTGGTGTCGCAACCGGGAGGCGCGCGGGTGGTCTACTCCGAGGAGATCACGCTGCGGGGGCCGGTGGCCGCCGAGACGCACTTCGGTGCGCTGGTGCGCGCGCTGCAGATCCCGGGCGTCCCGACCGCGGCCCTCTGGACGGACGCCACGATGCCTTCCGCGCTGCTGACCCACGAGCTCCTGCCGGTGACCGATCGGCTGATCGTCGACACCGGGAGCTGCGTCCGGCCGCCGCATCTTTTCGATCTGCAGCGTCTGGCGGCGCACGCGCACCCCTTGCCGGTCGCCGATCTCGGGTGGCTGCGGCTCGGCAGTCTTCGGCTTCTCTTCGCGGGCCTGTTCGATCCGCCGGTGGGCGGCGCGCCGCTTCACCGCGCCACCCGGCTCACGGTCCGTCACCGGCCGGGCGGCGATCTCAGCGCGCTCTTGCTGGTGGCCTGGCTGGGCCAGATGCTCGGCTGGCGGCCGCTGCGTTCGGCGCAGACCTCCGACGGCGGGTTGCGGTTCGACTTCGCGCGTGGCGACGGAGCGGCGGGTGGCATCGAGGCGTTCTTGCTTCCCTCGGACGGGGCCTGCGACGCGACTGGTGTGCTCGCCATCGAGCTGGCCGACCGTGGGCGCGACGAATATATCGTCTGCCGGACCGCCATCGATCAGGCCTCGGTGCAGCTTCCGATCGCGCCCGCCAAGGCGGTCAAGCTCGACGCCTCCTCCGACGCCGAGCTGTGCGTCGCCGCGCTCGGCCCCCGCGGGCGCGACCCGCTCTTCGCGAAATGCCTGGCCTACGCGGGCGGCCTCTGGGCGCTCGAGCCGCAGACCACCGGCAGCCGGCGCTAACCGACGCGCACGACGTAGTTGTTGCGCTTGCCCCGGCGAAGAATCAGCAGGCGATCGTCGATGAGATCGCGCGGCGCGAGGCGCAATTCGGCCGAGGGCGACGCCAGCGGCGTTCCGTTGACCGCGATCGCGCCGGCCGCGACCTGGCGGCGGGCGTCGGATTTGGATGGGCAGGCGCCGACCTCGACCAGCAGATCGACCAGCAGCGCACCCTCCCCTTCGAACCTGTCGCGACCGACGGTGATCGATGGCGCGGCCGAGAGTGCCTCCTCGAGTAGCGCGCCCCCGACGGCACGCAGATCGCCGCCCCCGAACAGCGACTCCGCCGCGCGGAGCACCCGGCCGAGCTCGGCCTCGCCGTGAATCTGGCGGGTCAGATCGGCCGCCAGCGCCTTCTGGGCGACCCGATCCCCGGATCCCTGCTGGGCGCCGGCCCCGAGCGCCTCGATCTCCGGCTGCGCGCGCAGCGTGAACCAGCGCAGAAAACGCCCGACATCCGCGTCCGCGGTGTTGAGCCAAAATTGATAGAACGCGTACGGCGAGGTGAGCTTTCCGTCCAGGAACAGCGCGCCCTTTTCGGTCTTGCCGTACTTCTTCCCTTCAGCGTTGGTCAGGAGTGGCATCGTGAAACCGTGGACGGTCTCGCCGGCCAGGCGGCGCACCAGATCGACGCCCGAGACGATATTCCCCCACTGATCCGACGCCCCGCACTGCAGCCGGCATCCAAAGCGGCGGTGCAGCTCGACGAAGTCGTAGGCCTGCAGCAGCATGTACGAGAACTCGGTGTACGAGATGCCGGCCTCGCGCGTCTCGAACCGCTGGCGCACGGAATCGCGCTGCATCATCTGGTTGACGGCGAAGTGTTTGCCGACGTCGCGCAAGAAGTCGACCAGGCTCAGCTTCCCCAGCCAGTCGAGGTTGTCGACGATCCGCACGGGGGGCCCCTCGCCGGTTTCGAAGAATGTCGCCAGCTGGGCCGCCAGCTGCCGGGTGTTCGCGCCGACCTCCTCGGCGTCGAGCAGCTTCCGCTCGCTGGTCTTGCCCGAAGGATCGCCGATCATCCCGGTCGCGCCCCCGACCAGCGCGATGATCTGGTGGCCGTGACGGCGCAGGTGCGCCATCGTCATGAGCGGGACCAGCGTCCCCGCGTGGAGGCTGGAGGCCGACGGGTCGAAGCCGGTGTAGATCACCGTAGGCGTGGCGAGCAGCTGGGCCAGGTTGTCGGAGGTCGTCTGCTGGACCAGACCCCGCCAGGTCAGCTCTTCGAAGGCGCCCATGTGGCGGTCTTTGACTAACATCGCCGGTCGGCCGAGACAAGAACCGGCCCCCCGCGGTAAGTTCCGCGCCGCCCATGTCAGTGCCCGCCGGACCCCGCATCGTCGTCGCCCAGCACCTCGCCGACCTGGTCGTGGCGGCGGCCGCGCACATTCGCGCCGCCGCGGCGGCGTCCATTGCCGCGCGCGGGCGCTTTCGGATCGCGCTGGCCGGCGGCTCGACGCCGCGGGCGCTCTACCCGGCGCTCGTGGATGCCGTCGACTGGACGCGGGCCGCGATCTTCTTCGGCGACGAGCGCGCCGTGGGTCCCACCGATCCTCAATCGAACTATCGGATGGCGCGCGAGACGCTGCTCGCTCCGGCGGGCGTTCCGCCGGAGAATGTGTTTCGCTGGCGCGCCGAGGATCCCGATCTCGACGCGGCCGCGCGCGACTACGAAAAAGCGCTGTCCGCCGACGCCACGGCCCCCTGGCTGGACCTGGCGCTCCTCGGCCTGGGCCCCGACGGGCACACGGCGTCGCTGTTCCCGGGCACCACGGCTCTCGGCGAGGAATCGCGACTCGCGGTCGCGGTGGACGTCCCGGCGCAGGGCGCGCACCGCCTGACGCTCACCTACCCCGCGCTGTGCGGTGCGCGCGAGATCTGTTTTCTGGTGACGGGGCGGGAGAAAGCTTCGGTCCTCGCGGCGGTGCTCAGCCGGCGGGCGGCCGACCTGCCCGCCTCGCGAATCATGCGACGTCCCGGGTCCGTCACCGTGTTCTGCGACGCGGCGGCAGCCAGCGAATTGTCCGAGGACGCGCGCGTCCAAGCCGCGAGCGCGGCCAGCCCGCTTTCCCGAACGGGGGTGTCATGACCGTTCTGGCCGGCGATATCGGGGGGACCAACACCCGCCTCGCGATCTTCGAGGGCGTCCCGCACGACAGGCCCATCGGCGCGCCGCTCTTCGAGGCGACCTATCCCTCGGCCGCGCACCCCTCGCTCGACGTCATCGCGGAGGCCTTCCTGGCCACGGCCGCCACCGAGATCGGCGCGGCTGCCCGGGTCACCAACGCCTGCTTCGGCATCGCCGGCCCGATCGAGAACAACATGTGCCGGGCCACCAACCTCCCCTGGATCGTCGACGGACGTACCCTCTCGGGGCGCCTCGGGATCCCGCGTGTTACCTTGGTAAATGACTTCTACGCCGCTGCATTGGGGGTCACCGCCGTTCGCAGCGACGAGCTGGTGCCCCTCGGCGGTGTCCCACCGACCGAGCACGGCCCGATCGCGGTGCTGGGCGCCGGTACCGGTCTCGGCCAGGCCTTCCTGATCTGGTCGGCCGGCGACAATCGGTACCAGGTCGTCCCCTCGGAGGGCGGACACGTCGATCTGGCGGCCCGCACCCCGCTCGAGATGGGCCTGGTCTCGTTCCTGACCACCAAGTACGGGCGCGTGTCCTGCGAGCGAGTCTTGTCGGGTCAGGGGTTGGTCGACGTGTTCACGTTTCTCTCGGCCGAGCCGGCCTGCCGCGCCCTCCTTCGTCCGGAGACCGCCGCCGCGCTGGCGGCGCACGGCGCAGGTCACGATCCGGCGGCAGCCATCTCGCAGCGGGCGCTGGCGGGCACCGATCCGGTTTGCGAGATGGCCCTGTCGATCTTCTGTTCGATCCTGGGCGCCACCGCCGGCAACCTCGGCCTCATGGTGCTGGCCACGGGCGGCGTCTTCGTCGCGGGCGGGATCGCCCCGCGCATCTTGAGCTACCTCCAGCGCGGCGCCTTCCGTGAGGCGTTCGACCGGAAGGGGCGCCTGCACACGCTGGTCGAACGCCTCCCCGCATACGTCGTCACCAACGCCCAGCCGGGTCTCCTGGGCGCGGCAAGAATCGCCTCGGGGACCTAGCAAACCTTCGGCGGCGGACCGAATGGCCCCCAACTACGCGCCGCGGCGTGACTATCTAGTCAAGGTGGCGCGCAAAATGGTCGATGTCGCTGCCGTGGGGAACGGGTATCCGGGTGCGCGCGCGGCTTTGGCAGTCGGCGGCGCTCCCGTGCGCATCGATTCCGAATCCGGCGGACTCCGCACCAGCGACGACCGCTTCGGGCGGATGATCGGTCGATCCCCGGCCATGCAGACCGTCTTCGACCTGCTCGGCAAGGCGGCGCCCAGCGACGCGACGATCCTGCTCGAGGGCGAGACCGGCACCGGCAAGGAGGTGTCGGCCGAGGCTATCCACCGCGGCAGCCCCCGGGCCACCAAGCCCTTCCTGGTGGTCGATTGTGGCGCGATGCCGCCGCAGCTCCTCGAGAGCGAGCTCTTCGGCCACGAGCGCGGCGCCTTCACGGGCGCCGTCTCTGCGCGCCAGGGGGTCTTCGAGGCGGCCGGCGGCGGGACGGTGTTTCTCGACGAGATCGGCGAGCTGAGCCTCGATCTTCAGCCGAAGCTCCTGCGCGTGCTGGAGCGCCGCGAGGTTCGCCGCGTCGGCACCAACAACCACATCCCGGTCAACGTGCGCCTCATCGCGGCGACCAACCGCAGCCTGCGCGAGCAGGTGGCCGCGCAGAAGTTTCGTTCGGATCTCTACTACCGGCTGGCGGTGGTGGAGGTGAGGCTGCCGCCGCTCCGCGAGCGCCTGCCGGACCTGCCGCTGCTGGTCGACCACATCGTGCGTGCGTTCGGCACCGTCGACGAGACCACCTGGTCCCGGGTGCGCGCGCCTGAGTTCCTCGAGGCGTTGGCGCGGCATTCGTGGCCCGGCAACATCCGCGAGCTGCGCAACTACCTTGAGCGCTGCCTGGCGCTCCACGACTTCGCCGCGCCCCGCAGCGTCACGGACAGCTCCGCCGCCGTTTCCGGTCCCGAGAGCGCGGTCAACATCGGCCAGCCGCTCCGCGAGGCCCGCGAGGCCTGGGTGGGCGCCTTCGAGCGGCGTTACCTGGAAGAGCTGCTGCGCCAGCACGAAAACCGGGTGAGCTCCGCGGCCCGAGCCGCCGGCGTCGACCGCATCTATTTCTACCGCCTGCTCTGGAAGCACGGCCTGCGGACCCGCGAGCCATCTTTGCGCGAGCCCGACGACGTCGCGTGACCAAGTCCGTCCGTGGTGCGGTAAACCCGACGCCCGTGGGCACGCCGATCCCATCCGTGCCGACCTCGGCACCCGCGCGCGCCCCTGAGGCGACCTTCCGGGCGCTCTTCACCGGGTGCCTGATCGGCGCGGTGCTGGCCGCCGGGAACGTCTACACGGGCCTCAAGATCGGGATGATCGACGGCGGCAGCATCACGGCCGCGCTGCTGGGGTTCACGCTGTTCTCGACGGTCCGGCGCCTCGGCCGGCGGCCCTACACCGCGCTCGAGAACAACATCACCCAGACCACCGCCGCGTCGGCCGCCATCATGGGCTTCGTGGCGGGGGTGGGTGGGCCGGTGCCGGCGATGGCGCTCTTTGGTCGGAGCTTCCCGGGCTGGGGGCTGGCGCTGTGGGGAATGGCGGTCGGGGTCATCGGGATCTTCGCGGCGACGCTGCTCCGGCGCAAGCTGGTGGTCGAAGAGGCGCTCCCCTTCCCGACCGGGAACGCGACCGGCGAGCTGATCGAGACGATGTTCGCCGCGCGACAGAGCGCGCTCCGCCGCGCCCGGTTTCTGGTGACAGGCGCGCTGGCGGCGATGGCGGTGACCTGGCTGCGCGACGGGCATCCCCGGGTCATCCCTGGAACCAGCGCCTTCGGCGGCGCGATCGCAGGCGTCTCGATGGCCGCGCTGACGCTGGGGATGAACTGGAGCCCGCTGCTGGTCTCGACGGGCGCCATGATGGGTCTGCGCGCGGCGTTCAGCATGGCGGGCGGCGCCGTGTTGGCCTGGGTGGTGCTGGCGCCCTGGTTGATCCGCAGCGGGATCGTGGCGACGGCGGAGTTCTCCGCCTTCTCGGGCTGGCTGGTCTGGCCGGGGCTGGGCCTGCTGCTGGCGGGGAGCTTTCTGCCCTTGCTGCTCGACTGGCGCTCGGTGGCGCGCGCCGTGCGCGATCTGGGCGGCCTTCTGGGTCGACGGGGCGCGGGCGCACCGCGGGTCGCCGAGAGTGGCGCGGGCCTTCCGGTGCTCGCCCCGCGCGTGGGGATGCCGGCCGTCGTCGCCAGCCTGATCGCCATCGCCGCTGTCGGCTATCTGGCCTTCGGCTTTCATCCGCTGGCGGCGCTGCTGGCGGTGGGGACCGCCCTGGTGCTGGCGGTCGTGTCGGCGCGCGCCACCGGCGAGACCGATCTGGCGCCGGTCGGGGCGGTCGGGACGCTCACCCAGCTCATCTTCTCGGGATACGGGCCGATCGTTTCGATCCTGGCCGGGTCGATCTCGATGGGGACCTCCACGCAGACCGCGCAGACGCTCTGGGCGTTCAAGGCCGGCCAGCGGGTCGGTGGCTCGCCGCGCGCGCAGGTGGCCGCCCAGATCCTGGGGGCGCTCTTGGGGGCTCTCATCGTCGTGCCTGTCTACCTGGTCATCGTCAAGGCTTACGGGATCGGGACCGAGAGGCTCCCGGCGCCCTCGGCGATCTCCTGGCGGGCCACGGCGGAGGCCGTGCGGGGCGGCCTGGCGACGCTGCCGCGCCACGGTCTCCTGGCCGGCGGGCTGGGTCTCGGCGCCGGCATCCTCCTGTCGATCCTGGCCCGCGCGCCGTTTGGACGGTTCGTCCCCTCCCCGGCCGCGATGGGGATCGCCATGCTCTGGCCGGCCTCGCTGTCCGTGGCCGCGCTCTCGGGCGCCCTGGCGGTCTATGTCATCCGCCGCCTGCGGCCCAGCATCGACGAAGCCTCCGTGATGTCGCTGGCGGCTGGCGGGATTGCAGGGGAATCGTTGATGGGGGTGGCGATCGCCATCCTGGTCGCAACCGGGATCCTGCAGCTCTAGCGGGTTAGGCGCGGGCGGCTTCGGTCAGGTGGACGCCGTCGACGTTCTCCTGCGGGGCCCAGCCGGCCGTCGACAGGATGTCGCCGCCGATGATTTCCTTGCCGCCGATCGCCTCCGAGGAGTCCTTGACGACGGCCGGCGCCACGTGGACCGAGATGTTGACGTGGACGCCCGGGTTCGCCGACGGCCGCCCGGCCAGCTCCTCGGCCAGCTCGTTGGCGACCGCCACGACCCGATCGCGCTCCGCGCCACGGGTCGCGCCGTCGGGGGCCAGCACGCGCGCCCCGATGATGGCGCTCCCGGTCTGGAGCGGCAAGGTGAGGCCGGCGCCGCGAAAGCTCTGCTCCGCCGCATCCAGGATCGCGGAGGTGTCGTCGAGCACCTCGTCGCTCTCCGCGTCGGCGTCGGCGGCGATGCGAACTTCGACGTGGATCGCGGCGGCGCTCGCGGCGACGCCGGCGTCGGCGGACTTGGTCCCCACCGCCTCGCGCAAGGCTTCGATGAAAGCCCGGACGGTGGGATAGCGGCGGTCGGCCGTCTTTTCCATGCAGCGCAGGACCACCGGGTCGATCGCGGGCGAGACGGCGGCGGCCTGGCTGGGCCGGGGCGGCGGCGCTTCCAGGTGCTGCCGTTCGATGTCGGTCATCGTCTCGGCCCGAAAGGGGTACTGCCCGGTCAGCAGGTGGTACAGCACCACGCCGAGCGCATAGATGTCGGTGCGCGGATCGACGCCGTCGCCGCGAATCTGCTCGGGCGCCATGGTGTACGAGGTGCCGAGACGGGTGCCGACGACGGTGAGGCCTGCTTCGGCGGCGTCGGGGTGCATCAGCTTGGCGATGCCGAAGTCGAGCAGCTTGACGACCTTCTTGTCGCCAACGATCGACATCAGGATGTTGCTGGCCTTGAGATCGCGGTGGACGATGCCGTGCTCGTGCGCGACCTGCAGCGCGGAGCAGACCGGCTCGAAGATCTCCAGCACCTCCGCCGGCGTGAAGCGACCCCGGTCGTTGAGCATAGACCGGACGTCGGTCCCGTCGAGCAGCTCCATGACGTAAAACGGGCGGCCGTCGGGGAGCGTGTCGAACTCGTAGATGTCGACGATGGCCGGGTGCTTGATCATGTTGACGGCCTGCGCTTCACGCACGAAGCGCGTCACCATCTGCGGCGACGCCGCCAGCTGCCGCCGCAGCACCTTGACCGCCGCCTTGCGCCCCAGCACCTTGTGCTGCGCTTCGTAGACGGTGCCACCGCCGCCCGAGGCGATCTCTTTCTTGAGGACGTACGCGCCGCAGACGGTTCCCGGCGACAGCGCGTCGGCGTCCACGGTCTGGGTCATGCCGACCTGGCCCTGGTTGGGGCCGAGAGCCCGGGTCTTGTCGTAGTCTTCGGGTTTGGGCAACACGGGTATTGGTCTTCCGGCAGAGTCGAGCCCCGCCGCTTCCGGTGGACATCGGAAGCTATGTGACAAACATTTAGCTCATGATTGACTCGCATTGTCATCTGGACGACGCCTATTTCGCGGCGGAGCGGTCGGCGGTGCTCGATCGCGCCCGGCAGATCGGCGTGACCGCCTTCGTCTGCGTCGGGGTCGGACGGGGAACGGCGGCGGCCGAGGAGGCGGTGGCGCTGGCCGCACGAGAGCCAGACATCTTTGCCACCGTGGGTGTTCATCCCCACGATGCGGCCGTCACCACCGAGGCGCAGTGGGCCGAGCTCGACCGGTTGGCCCGGGCGCCGCGGGTGGTCGGTGTGGGAGAAACGGGGCTGGACTACCACTACGAGCATTCGCCGCGTGACGTGCAGCAGCTCGCCTACCGGCGCTCCATCGCGCTGGCGCGTGCGACCGGCTTGCCGGTCGTCTCGCACGTCCGGGACGCTCACCTCGACGCGGCCGCCATCCTGGCCGCGGAGGCCCCCGCCGCCGGCGGCGTCATCCACTGCTTCACGGGCGGCGTGGCGGAGGCGCGCGCTTATCTGGATCTGGGACACTATCTTTCGTTCTCGGGGATCCTGACCTTCAAGAACGCCGGCAACGTGCGGGAGGCGGCGGCCTTCGCGCCCCTCGACCGCATCCTGGTCGAGACCGATGCACCCTATCTGGCGCCGATTCCGCATCGGGGCGGCCGCAACGAGCCGGCGTTCATCGCCGAGACGCTCGGGACGCTGGCGGGTCTGCGGGGCCTGCCCGCCGCCGAGATCGATCGCGCGACCTCGGAGAACACGCGACGGGTCTTTCGGCTGCCCAATGCCGCCGACAGCGCCGCACGCGATTGACGGCACCGGAGCGCTCGGCGGATACTATAAAGCCTTCGTGAGCTCCGATCCGCCCGGCACCCGCAGACTCCCAGGCGCCGCCGCGCCGGTGCCGGTCCGGGTCCGCCTGCGCTACGCGGCCTTCGAGACCTTCATCGAGAAGTTCGCGCCCAACGTCACGCGGGGCGGCGTCTTCCTGGCCAGCCGCACCCCCCGCCCGGTCGGTGAGGTGTTCGCGTTCGAGGTGCTGCTGGAAGGCGGCGAGGTGGCGCTGGCGGGCGACGGCAAGGTCACCTGGATCAAGGAGTACGATCCGGCGCTCCCCAACCGCCCGCATGGCATGGGCGTCCAGTTCCTGCGCCTCGATGCGCCGTCGCGCGACGCCGTGAACCGCATGCTGGCGCGCAAGGCGTCCGGCAATTCGGGCGCGGTCCGCGTGCCCATGTCGGGGGGCGCCTCGGCCGGCCACCGGAGCGGTGCGAACGGGGCCGGCGCTCCGGCGCGGATTGACACCAACGTCGATCTGGCCGCCGAGCTGGGGATCGACGAGACGCGCCTGCGGCGCGCGGTCGAGCGCAACTGGGTCGGCAGCAGCCGCGCCTCGGGCGAGATCGACGATCTCGAGGCCCTGCTCCGCCCCGAGCCGGTGGAGACCGTCAGCCTGCAACAGGCGCTGGCCGAGCTGCCGCGCCTGCTGGATTCTGGCGCGCGCCGCCGCAGTGGCGCGTTTCGCCCGCTGGGCGAGATGCTCCCGGGCGGGACGCCGCCCAAGAACGACGACCCGACCGATCCCCGTTAGATCCGCCGGTCAGCCTATCTTGAGGTTCCGGCGGATCCGGGCGATCGGCTCTTCGGTGTCGGGAACGAACGGCCGGCCGGTCACCAGCTCGCACACCTGGATGTAGCGCCGCGCGGCCTCGATGCGGACCTCATCGGCCAGCTTGGGCGGCGTTCCTTCGCCGCGATATCCCTGGTCGGCCAGGGTGCGGCGCACGTACTCCTTGTCGAGGCCGCGCGGTTCCTCACCGCGGGTGAAGCGCGCGTCGTAATCGTCGGCGTACCAGAAGCGCGACGAGTCTGGGGTGTGGATCTCGTCGATGAAGCAGAGCGCGCCATCCGGTCGCCGGCCGATCTCGTACTTCGTGTCGACCAGGATCAGACCTCGCCGCAGCGCCTCTTGCCGGCCGAACGCGAACACCCGCGCGCACATCTCGGCCGCGCGATCGAAGTCGTCCGCCGAGAGCACCCCCATCTCGAGGATCTCGGCGCGCGAGACCGACCGATCGTGCTCGCCCTTCTCCGCCTTGGTCGACGGCGTCAGGATCGGCTTCGGCAGCGCCTGGTTCTTGCGCATCCCGTCGGGCAGGTCGTGGCCGCAAAAGGTCCGCGCCCCGTTTTGGTAATGTGTCCAGATCGACGTCGAGGTCACGCCGGTCATGTAGGCCCGCATGACGAACTCGACCGGCAGGAGCTGACATTCGCGCGCCACCATCACCGACGGATCGGGGACATTGATGACGTGGTTGGGGACCAGATCGGCGGTTGCCTCGAACCAGAAGGCGGCCATCTGGTTGAGCACCTGCCCCTTGAACGGGATGGTCCCCAGCACCACGTCGAACGCGCTCAGGCGGTCGCTCACGATCAACGTTCGCCGCCCATCGCGCACGTAGCAGTCGCGCACCTTCCCTTCGTACTTGTCGCCGAGCTCGGGGAAATTGGTGGCATCCAGGGTCTTGCCGAGCTGCGCGCGCAGCAGATCGAGGTCGATGGGCTGGGTCATGGCGGGTCTTTCTCCGCGAGGGCGCGATCGATGATGGCGGCGGCGTGGCGCAGGTGGTGGGCGAGATCGAAGGCGCGATCGATGTCGACCGCGTCGAGGCGGCTGGCGATTTCGGGATCGGCGCCCAGCAGCGCCCGGAAGCTCCCCTTGCCCTCCACGGCGGCGAGGGCGTTGCGCTGGACCAGCTCGTAGCCGGCCTGTCGGGCCATCCCCTTGCGGACCAGGGAGAGGAGAACGGCCTCGCTGAAAAAGAGGCCGCCCGACCGATCCAGGTTCTCGCGCATTCGGGCCGCATTGACGACCAGCCCGTCGATGAGGCCCGAGGCGCGCCGGACCATGAAGTCGGCGAGGCCGGTCGCGTCGGGGCCGATCACCCTCTCGACCGACGAGTGCGAGATGTCGCGCTCGTGCCAGAGCGCCACGTCCTCGAGCGCGGCCGAGGCGTAGGAACGCAAGAGGCGCGCGATCCCGCAGAGGTTCTCGGACAGGATCGGGTTCTTTTTGTGGGGCATGGCCGACGAGCCCTTCTGCCCTTTGCCGAAGGCCTCCATCGCCTCGCCCACCTCGGTGCGCTGCCAGTGGCGCACGGTGACCGCCATGCGTTCGATGGCCGTCCCGAGCCGGGCCAACGCCATGAAGTAGCCGGCGTGTCGATCGCGCGCCACGATCTGGGTCGGCACCGTCTCGGGGCGCAGGCCAAGGGTGCCGAGCGCGACCGCCTCGATGGCGGGGTCGAGGTTGGCGTAGGTGCCGACCGCGCCCGCGATCTTGCCCACCGCGATCTCGGTGCGCGCCGCGACCAGCGCCGCGCGGGCCCGGCCGAGCTCGGCGTGGAAGCCGGCGAAGACCAACCCGGCCGTGATCGGTTCGGCGTGGATGCCGTGCGAGCGACCGATGGCCACCGTCGCGCGGTGCTCCTCGGCCCGGCGGCGGCAGGCCGCGCGCAGGAGATCGACGCCGGCCAAGATCTGGTCGGCCGCTTCGACCAGGGTGATCGCCAGCGCCGCGTCCAGCACGTCCGAAGAGGTCATCCCCAGGTGCAGCCAGCGCGCCGGCTCGCCCGCCAGCTCCTCGACGTGGGAGAGAAACGCGATGACGTCGTGGCGGGTTCGCTCCTCGTGCTCGAGGATGCGGGCCGGATCCAGCTTGCCCGTCGCCTTGGCCGAGATCGCCGCGGTGGTGCCCGCCGGGACCGTTCCCCGGGCCTCCATCGCCGTGCAGGCGGCCAGCTCGACGCGCAGCCAGGTTTCGAAGCGGTGCCGGTCGGACCACAGCTCGACCAGCTCGGGACGGGTGTAGCGGGGAATCATCGGGTGGGACCGGTTCTAACGAAATCGCGCCGGCGGTTCAAGGCAGGAGCACGGTCGATCCGGTGGTCTGGCGGGCCTCCAGGTCGCGGTGCGCCTGGGCGGCGTCGCGAAGCGGATAAATCCGCCCGATCTCGATCCGCACCGCCCCGCTCGACACCACTTCGCACAGGCGGCCGGCGGACGCGACCAGCTCGGGCCGCGTCGCCACGTAGTGCCCCATCGTGGGGCGGGTGACGAAGAGCGACCCCTTGGCGGCGAGCTGCGACAGGTCGAGCGGTGGCACCACGCCCGACGATTGTCCGAAGAGCACCAGCATCCCCCGGGGCCGCAGGCAGTCGAGCGACGCGGCGAAGGTGTCCTTGCCTACCGAGTCGAAGACCGCCGCGACGCCCGCGCCGCCGGTGAGCGCCTTGACGCGCGCCACGATGTCCTCGCTCTTGGTGTCGATCACCTCGGCGCAGCCGTTGTCCTTGGCCCGCCGGACCTTGGCGGGTCCGCCGACCGTGCCGAGGACGCGCACCCCGAGCGCCCGCGCCCACTGGCAGGCGATGCTGCCCACGCCGCCGGCCGCCGCGTGAAACAGGATCGTGTCGCCCGCCTGCACGCGCGCGCACCGAAACAGAAGATATTCGGCGGTCATCCCCTTCAACATCATCGCCGCGGCGGTCCGATCGTCGACACCGTCCGGCAGGTGCACCAGGCGGTCCGCGGGCAGGACCCGCACCTCCGCGTAGGCGCCGTTCACACCGGCGTAGGCGACCCGATCGCCGACCGCCACCTCCGCGACGCCGGGTCCGAGCGCTTCGACCACGCCGGCCCCCTCCTGCCCGGGGATGAAGGGAAACGCCGGCGCCTTGTACAGGCCGGTGCGGAGATAGACATCGATGAAGTTGAGTCCGATCGCCGTCTGGCGAATGCGCACTTGGCCGGGACCGGGGACCGGCTCGGGGATGGACTCGAATTGCAGTTTCTCGGGTCCCCCCACCTCATGAAGAACGATCGCGTTCGGCATGCGCGGAGTTTATCCGATCGATTCAGGCGAGGCCGAAGAGGGCGCGGAGCTTGGTGGCGACGCGGCGGCCGTCCTGGGGGCGGCGCGGGGCGACGAAGACGGTGTCGTCGCCGGCCAGCGTGCCCATGACTTCGGGAAAGTTGGCCTCGTCGAGGGCGCGGGCCACGGTGCTCGCGGCGCTCGACTTGGTGCGCACCACGACCAGCGCGCCGTTGGTGTCGATCCCGTCGACCAGCCGGCGCACCGGCTCGAGAGGCAGGGTGCCGCCGCCGGCCTCGACCAGGT
>CALAOV010000346.1 GCA_937889515.1 uncultured Myxococcales bacterium
GCGGCCGCCGCCCCGTCGCCCGCGCCCGTCGCCGCGCCGGCCAGCAAGCCCGCCCCCCATCCGCACCACCACGCCGCGCCGAAATCGCAGACACCAAAATCCGACGACGACACGCCGCCCTCCGGCGAGATCGAGTAGTGGGGTCAGATTCGGCCGAGGCGTCGCAGGGCCGGCGAGCGGTTGGCATTCGCGCGGGCGACGACATCGGTGAAAACGCCCTCGTCTTTGGCGGCGAAGTAGTTCGGCGCTTCGTAGTCGTCGAATAGGCTCTGTAGCGGCGCCTGGGCGTCCGGGAGCGCCAGCCCGTTTTCGAGCGTGTAGTGCAGCCGCCGGATGTGGTAGCCAAGCGCGCGCAGGGCCTTTGCGATCGGGGCGAGCTCGGCGGCTTCGAAGATCAAGGGTGGGGCGTCGGTCGCGCCCAGCGCGCGGTGTCCCCCCTGGATGGCGATGAGCTCCGCGCCTTCTATGTCCATCTTGATGAGGTCGACCCGCCGGCCGGTCAAGCTGGCCATGAAGTCGTCCAGACTCAGGCTCCGGACCTTTTGTGCCGCTGCGCGGCCGACGCCGGGGAGGATCGACGAGATCCCCTGATTGGCATCCCAGGTGCTGGCGTAAAATTCCACCTCGCCGGTTTCTCGAGCGACCGCTTCGTCGCGCACGACCACGTTGTCAAAACCATTGCGCCGAATGTTTGCTTCCAGCTTGGAACGCATCGAACCGTTCGGCTCGAAGGAATAGACCGCGCCGGTCTCTCCGACCAGCCGCGCGGCGATCAGCGTGTAGTAGCCGATATTGGCGCCCACATCCAGGAAGGTCATCCCGGGATGTAGCGCCGCCTGCACCAGCCGCGTCTCGGAAATCTCGAACGTTCCGTAGAGAAACATCGCCCGATTGGTCATCTCGCCCGGGACGACTTCGATCTGCAAAGGCGGAGATCCGCCGGGGTAGCCGACCTCGCTCAAGGTAACGACCTGGGGCCGAGCCAACCAACCGCGCTTCGCTCGCCGGCCGATCTCGAAGGCCACCCGACGCTGGAGCGCCAGGGGAAGATCCTCCCACAGCTGTGGCTTTCGGCTCGGAAGGTTGCGGGAGGCCGCCGTCAGCAGACGCGCAGACCAGCGGATTCGACTCATGCTGAAGCCTTCCGGGCGGTCACGAGCAGGTTGTCGCTGAATCGCAAGCCGCGCGCGCGGCTTCCCAGCACCGACTGCCAAGACCTGGTGGGAAGTCCAGGGACACCGCCCGCGTCGGTAAAGCTGAAGGATCGGGGTCCGAACCCCGCCTCGGAGAGCGCGCGATCGAGATCCTTTCGAACCAGCGCCGTGATGTGGGCTGGATACGAAGTGTCTCCGAAGGCGACAAAATGGCCCCGGAGCACGAGGGCCACCACCGAGCGCCAGCTCTCGTTGTTCGGCGTCGATAGCAGCACGTGGCCTCCTGGACGCAGCAACCGGTGGAGCTCTCGGCAAACCGCTCGGGGATTTTCCAGATGTTCGATCACCTCCGCGGCGACCACGAAGTCGAAGCTTGCCGGTGGAATCGGCAGGCCGTCGTTGAGATCGCCCTCGATCCATCGGAGATCAGTGGGCAAGTCGGCGGCGGGTGGGAACAGGTCGGCGCCGCTGACCGATCGATAGCGCCCGGCTTCGCGCAGCCGGCGCGCCAGGCGTCCGGTTCCTGCGCCGAAGTCCAGCACGTCTCCCGATGCGCCCAGTTCCTCGAGGCGGCGCTCGATCATCAGATAGATCGCGTCGTCACTGGTGCCCGCGGATTGTTCCGAGGCGGCCAGCCGATGCGCGCGAAGGCTTTCCGACTTCTCGGCCGCCGACTTCATCGCCGCTCACCGTAGGTGGGGGCTCCGTGCGTGTCAAACACATCGGCGCTTTCCCGTTGACCGCCGGGATGCCAGAGAGAATGCTGTCGCGATGTTTCGAGGGCGCGTGGTCGCCGTGGTGGTGCCGGCCTGCAACGAGGCCGACAAGATCGCCGGGACGATCCGCTCGGTGCCGGGGTTCGTCGATCATCTGATCGTCGTCGACGACGGGAGCGGGGATGCGACGGCGGCGATCGCGCGGCGCGCGGCGCGGCGCGCGGCGGGTCGAGGGGGCGGGCGGCAGGTCGAGGTGATCGTCCACCCCGAAAATCGCGGCGTGGGGGCGGCGATCGCGACGGGCTATGCGCGCGCGCTGGCGCTGGGGGCGCAGGCGACGGCGGTGATGGCGGGCGACGGCCAGATGGATCCGGCAGATCTGCCACGGCTCTTCGCGCCGGTGGTGAGCGGGGCGGCCGACTACGCCAAGGGGAATCGGTTCGCCTGGCCGGGCGGCTGGCGACAGATGCCGCTCGTGCGGCTGCTCGGAAATGTGGTGCTCTCGTGGCTGACCCGCTGGGCCTCGGGGTACTGGCGGCTGTTCGATTCGCAATGCGGCTACACGGTGGCCTCGCGACAGGCCCTGCTGGCGATCGGCCCCGATCGGATCTTCGCGCGGTATGGCTACCCGAACGATCTGCTGGCACGGCTGGCCGGCGCGGGGGCGCGGGTGGTGGATGTGCCGGTCCGGCCGGTGTACGGGCCGGCCTGGCGGTCGGGGTTGCGTCCAACCCGCGTGGCGCTGCCGATCGCGCGGTTGTTGATCCGCGCGTTCTTTCGCCGGCTCGGCACCCGCCGTCTCGCGCGGAGCGCATGGCATCCTGCCACGGAGCCTTCCACGGAGCTTTCCCGGCAGCTTTCGGAGATCGGCGCGGGGTCGTGCATTTCGGCCTCTTGACCACCTCGTATCCCCGGCACGCGGGCGACTACGCCGGGTGCTTCGTCGCCGATCGCGTGCAGCAGCTGCTTTTGGCCGGGCATTCGGTCGAGGTGCTCGCCGCCGGCGATGGCGCCCCGGTCGTCGATGGTCGGGTCACCGTCAGGCGCATCCCCGGCGGGGCGTCGCTGTTCTACGGAGCCGGCGCGCCGGAAACGCTCGAGCGGGGTGGCGCGGTCTGGCTCGCGGCCGTCCGCTTCTCGGCGGCGCTCGCGGCGGCCGCGCGCGGGCGAGCCGCGGCCTGGGATGCGATCGAATCGCACTGGTTGGTCCCCGCCGGGCTGGCGGCCTCGGCCGCGGCGCCTGCGCTCCCCCGGCGCGCCTACGCGCACTCGGGCGATGTCGCGCTGCTCGAGCGAATTCCCTTCGGTCGCGCGCTGGCGCGTCGCCTGGCCCGCGACGGCACCGAGCTTCGCTTCGTGAGCGGCGAGCTGCGGGACCGCTTCGCACGGCTCTGCGGCGCCCCGGTCGGCGCTGTCGAAGCGCTGGCGGTTTCCGCCTCGCTGTTTCCGCGCCGGACGGGGCCCGATCCCGCCCTCCGGCGACGCCTGGGTCTGAATGTGCCCACCGTGCTGGCGGTGGGACGACTGGTCCCCATCAAGGGGCATGAACGCCTGCTGCGGGCCTGCGCCCGGGTCCTGGCGGCGACGGACCAGCCGAAACCCGAGGTGGTGATTCTCGGTGATGGGCCCGAGCGCCAGCGCCTGGTTCGCCTGGCCGCCTCGTATGGCGTGCCGCTGCGTCTGCCGGGCTTCGTGCCGCGCGCCGAGGTCGCCGACTGGTTGCGCGCCGCCGACCTCTACGTCCAGCCCTCGATTCGCCTGTCCAATGGTCGCGCCGAAGGCGCGCCCATCGCGACCCGCGAAGCGCTGGCGATCGGCATCCCGGTGGTCGCCATCGGCGACGTGGTCGCGCTCGGGGGGGCCATCCGCGACCATCTCGCCAGGCGTAACCAGATCGTCAACGCCGTGTAACCAGATACGCACATTCCGGGCCTACCCCGCGAAGCCCCGTTCGCACCTGGCCCGGGTCCTGGATCTAAGACGCTGAAATCACAGCCTGTCGCGCGCGGCACGGTCGATGCTTTATCTGTTGGCGATGGGCTTCGCAAGTTTGTCGCAGCGCGTCCAGACCGAGCCATCGATCTCGGTGGTGATCGCCGTTGGCGACCACGAGGACTCGATCGGCCACGTCATCCGCTCGGTGGCCACACACCTCGGCCGCCTCGGTCACACCTTCGAGATCCTGGCGGTGAACGCCGGCTCGTCCGACAACAGTCTTTCGATCGCCAACATCCTGGCGGGCTCGACGCCAGATCGGAAGAGCACACGTCTGAACTCCAGTCAC
>CALAOV010000347.1 GCA_937889515.1 uncultured Myxococcales bacterium
GCTGGGGGCGGCGGCGCCGGCTGCTCGCGCGGCTGCGGTGCCGGCTGCTGCGGCGGATAGCCGTAGGGCGGCATCTCGCGCGGCGGTTGCGGTTGCGGACGCGGCGTCGGGAAAGGGATGACGCTCTCGGTGACCTCGACCGGCACGTCGAGCGCGTCCAGCTTGGTCTTGATGAGGTTCTTGAGATCCTTGCGGAACTGCACCGGCAGCTTCGAATCGAGGGTGAGGGCCACCTCGATCCGCTCGGCCACGAACTCGGTCCCGGGCGTCAGCTCCTCGAACCCGGGCGCCGCGCCGGCCGGCAGCGCGGTAGGGCGGTTGACGCGCACGTCGATGTACTTGAGCTCCGCTTGCCCAGGCGCCATCTCCTCCAGCACCGGGCCGATGCGTCTTTGCGCCTCTTCGCGCACGCGCGATTCCAGCATCTGCGCGTCGTTACCAAAGGGGGGCCGGCGATCGGCGTGCGCGGCCGTCACCGACAGCAGGGTCACGAGCGCCACCGCGGCGGCCCCGGTTAGAGATTTGTGTTTGATGCGCTTCATTGCAACCACTCCCATCTAGTGGACCCGGATCACGACCCTGCGATTTTCGGTGCGGGCGCGCATTTGCGTTGCGGCATCGCCCTGGACGGGCGAGACCGGCCGCGTGTCGGCGTATCCCTGAGCGGAAAGACGCTGGGGGCTGACGCCCGCGGCGGTGAAGAGCTTGAGCACGTTGATCGCGCGCGCCGACGACAGCTCCCAGTTCGAGTCGAACCGCGCCGTATGGATCGGGACGTCGTCGGTGTGCCCCTCGATCGCGATCTGGTAGCGCGCGTCGATGGTGGGCAGCAGCTTGCCGACCCGGTCGATCGCGGCGTGTCCGGTGGGGGTGATGTCGGCCTGGCCGCTGTCGAAGAGCAGCGCGTTCTTGAGCTCCATGCGCAGCCCCTCGTCGTCGACGACGGTCTTCATCTGGTTCGTGAGCCCCTGCGACGCGATGACGCCGTCGATTTTCTCTTTGAGCGCGTCGAGCGAGGGGGGCGGGGCGCGGTGGGAGATCGCGGCCGACACCATCTCGAACCGGCGCAGGTTCACCTTCGACATCGCGAGCGCCAGGATCAGGAACGCGACCAGCAGGCTCACCACGTCGACGTAGGGGAGCAACCAGGAGGTGTCGTCCTCTTCGCCGTAGGCGAGCAGATCGATGGGCTCCGGCGGGCGCGCGGCCTTGCCGCCGTTCCGGGACCGGGTCTCTGCGCCGTTCATGCGGCCTCCACGGCGGGTGGCGCACCGCCGTTCGAGCCGGCCAGGAGGCGCAGATCGTAGAGCGACCGCCCCTCCGAGATGCTGGCCAGACCGCGCTCGAGCAGGCGCGCCGACACCGACAGGTTGCGGCCGTAGTTCTCGATCCGTTTGGCGAACGGTGACCAGATGCCGTACGCCAGGATGAGCCCGTAGAACGTGGCCAGCTGGGCGACCGCCATGGCCGGGCCGAGCTGCTCGAAGTTGCGCAAGTTGATGAGCATGTTCACGAGCCCGACGATGGTCCCCATCAGGCCGACGGCGGGGGTGGTACGCGCCAGGAACCGAAACACCTCCTCCGCCTCCTTGACCTGCGCGAGGCGCGCGTACGACAGGGTCACCACCGTCTCGCGCGCGTCGGTCCCCCCGCCCGGCTGGAGCAGCAACGGTCCGACCTCGCGCAGCAGGGGATCGGCGGCCTCGGCGAGCACCTTCGAAGCCTCGACGGTGCGTCCCTGCTTGAGCTCGCGTCCGAAACGATAAAGGTCGGCGATCATGCGCGCCTCCGCGCGGCGCGAGTGGTACCGCAGCGCCTGGGTCAGGGTCACGATACCGCTCCAGATCTCGCGGACGTCGTGTCCCACCAGCAGGATCGAGGGGGGCGCCCCCAGCAGCAAGATGAACGCCGCGGGATGAAAGAAACCGGTGAAGCCGGTGGGCATGTGGCTGTGCGTCTCGACCAACGTCAGCCAGAGCCCGCCGAGCCCGATGAGGATGTGCATCTCCGCCGTCTACTTTCCGAGGCGCTGGAGCGCCTCCAGCACCGCGAGGTTGAACGGGTTCAGCGTCAGGGCCTGTTGCCAGGCGTCCCGGGCCAGGTTCTTGTTCCCAAGGCGCTCGTACAGGGATCCCTTCATCGAGAGGATGTGCTCGTCGTCGGGGTATTCCTTTTCGAGCTCGACCAGCTCCACCAGGCCGAGCTCGTAGTGGCGCGTGCGGTACAGATCCTTGACGCGCGCGAGCGTCAGGAGATAGCTGGGCTGGCCCGAAGCGGGCCGCGGCGCGGCGCCAGCGGGATTTTCCTGGCCAGCGGCTCGGCTCTCGCCCTTTCCATTCTTGCGATCGGCGGCGCGTCCGTTCCGCCCGCCGTGCTTGCCGTCGCCTTCCTTTCTATCGCCTGTCTCTCCTTTGTCTCCATCTTGGGCCGCGTCGTCCGGATCCGCGCCGGCGGCGTCCCCCTTGGCACGTTGGGTCGCTTGATTGTCGGCCAGGATCTCGCGATCGGCGGCGGTCATCGTGGCCATGTCGATCGCCAGCGGCGAGGCGGGCTTTCCGGTCAGCGGCACCTTCACCTCGTAGGCGGTCGCGATCTCCGGGAGCTGAATTTCCCAGTCGCGCTGTCCGTCCGTCATGCGCACGACGTAGCGGCTGCGCGCCGATTCGCCGGCGGCGGTGTAGGGCGATCCGCGCAGCAGCTCGGGCGGCACGCGAACGTCCCCCGGCACCGCGCGGCCGACGGTGCAGCCCGCGCCCGGCGCGAGCGTCGTGAAGGCGAGCGCCAGGTAGAAAAAGATGGGACGAAAGACAAGCTTCAGCATGTGATCACCAGTTGAGCGCCACCCGCAGCCGGAACCCGAGGCCACCCAGATCGTAGCCCGAATACGTGGTCGGGAAGACGTACATGAGTCCCCCCTCCATGGAGAGCCGCCACTTGAGGTGCAGATCGAGGCCGCTCTCCAGATAGAACGTGTTGCCCTCGTTGCCGGTGAACATCCCGCCCCCCTCGCCGTAGATCCAGAGCTCGGGTTTGTTCAGGTTCGGCGGCGACAGATCGTAAGAGTAGTAGGCGCCGATCAGGATCGAGTTCAGCGCCTGGGGCTGCTTGCTCGAGCTGGGCGGCCCGGTCGTGAAGATGCCGGCGCTGATCCCGAACAGGCTCCCCTGGTTTTCTCCGAACCGTTCGTGAAACCGGAGTGCCACCTGGGCACCGATGACGTTGCCGGTCGGCCCCGCGTACCCGATCTGCGCCATGCCCAGCGACGCCGCGTACCCGTAGCTGGGGCGCCCGGCGATCTTTTGTTCCAGCTCCGCGGACCGCTCTTCGCGCGAGGGGATGCGCTGGCCCGTTCGCAAGAGCGCGCTCATCGTCCCGTCCGACCGGTAGGCGTCGCTCCAGACCACACCGCCGTCGGAGGCGCGGAAGGCCATCGCCTCCATCCAGATGACGTTCGAGTCCGGGCTGTAGGTGAAATCGACGTCCAGGAAGGTCTTGATGCCGGTGGTCTCCCCGAGGCGCCGCAGATCGTCCTGTTTGACCGCGCCCAAGGTGATGATCCAGCTCCCGTCCTCCACCCGCGATCGCAGCGCTTCGCACTCGGCACAGACGGTGATCTTGAGCGCGGTCGCGTTCACCAGGCGGGCAATCAGCCGCGCCTCCAGCGTGCGCGCGAACTCGGGGCGCAGGTTCGCCGACAGGCGCACCAGCCGGATGGCCATCGGCGAGAGGAGATTCGGATCCTCGAGGGAGATCCGGCGCGCGATCTCGTCGAGGATGTCATCGACCAGCTCGAAGAAATCGACGCTGTCGCTGGAACGCTGGATGAGCTCCTCGACCTGGGTCGGCTTGGCGGGCTTCGGCAGCGGCGCGGGCTCGGGCTGGGTGCGGCTGGCGCGCGTCTGCGAGCCCGAGACCGACTCGACCGGTCTTGGGCCTTTGGGTGTCGAGGCGTCGGCCTCGGGCAGCGAGCGGTGGCGCCGTGGGATCTCGGGGTCGACCCGCTGCGGAACTTGTTTGAGATGGAGCCCCGGCGGATCGGTGCTCTTGTCGGCCGCGTCCGAGCGATCGGGCTCCCGTTCCGGGGTGGACGGCGCGTTCCCGGCTGGCGCGCCGTAGGTCCCCGGCACGGTGTAGCTGCCCGGCGCGCCGGTGGT
>CALAOV010000348.1 GCA_937889515.1 uncultured Myxococcales bacterium
ATCGTCCCGCCGCTGCCCCGCCGGCACGTGCTGCGCGTGGGGGGAGCGGACCTCTATCTGGACGGCGCGCTCCTGAGCCTGGGCCGCGCCGTGCGCGTCGATCGCCTCGGACCGGCCGAGGTCGATCGCGCGGCCGCGCGGGCCGGCGACTACGACCTGATCATCTTCGATGGCATCACGCCGCTCGCACCGCCCGCCGGGGGGCGCTTCCTCTACTTGAACCCGGGCGGCCCGGGCAGCCCGTTCACCATCCGCGGCACCGTCCGCGATCCGGTGCTCGATCCCGGATCGCTTCACGCCGAGCACCCGCTGCTCCGCCAGCTGGACCTGACCGACGTGAACGTGGCGGAGGCGCGCCGGCTCGCGCTCGCGCCGGGCGATCTCGCGCTCGCCGGCTCGTTCGGGGTCCCGCTGGTCGTCGCGCGCGAGCGCCCCGGCCTGCGCATCGCCGCGCTCAGCTTCGATCCCCGGCGATCCGATCTGCCGATGCGCCCCGCTTTTCCGCTGTTCATCGCCAACACGCTCGCCTGGGCGGCCCGCGACACCGATGGAACGACCGCCGGCGGCTCGGCCGAGACCGACACCGTCCGCGACGCGCGCGAGTCGGACATCACGCCGGTCCGGACGCTGGCCCTCGGTGGGCACACGCTGGCGCCCCCCGATCCGCCCGCGCGCCACCGGGGCCTGCCCATCGGCCTGCTGGCGCTGGGCCTGGCCGCGGCGCTGCTGCTCTTCGAATGGGTGAGCTACCACCGCCGGTGGACCACGTGAGCCCGCTCGGCGACGGCGCGCTGGCCGCCGGGGCGCTAGCCGACGGCGCGCGGCTCCATTTCGAACGTCCGGGCTGGTTGCTCTTGCTGCTGGTGGTGCCGCTGCTGTTCGCGGTGCTCCGGCGCTCGCTGGCCGACTTCTCGCCGGGTCAGCTGGTGCTGCAGGCGGGACTGCGCGCGCTCCTGGTCCTGGGCGTCGCGGCTGCCCTGGCGGGGCCCTCGCTCCGTCGATCGGCGCGCGCCGTGTCGGTCACGGCGCTGGTCGACGTATCGGACAGCGTGTCCGACGCAGGACTCACCTTCGAGCGAGAGGCCGTCGCGGCGCTGATCCGGCAGGCCGCCGCGCGCGGCGATCCGCCCCCGCGGGTGGTCCGCTTTGCCGCGCAACCCGAAGAGATCACCCGGCCGGGTCGGGCTGCGAGCGATCTCGCGCTCGCGCGGTTTCCGGCGCCCGGCGGCGCCGCGACCGATCTGGCGCTCGCCGTCGGCCTGGGCGCCGGCCTGGTCGACACGACGGCGCTGCCACGGATCCTCGTGATCTCGGACGGCCTTGCGACCCGCGGCGATCTGGCCGCCGCCGCCGCGCGCCTCGGCGCTCGCGGGTTGCCGATCTTCGCGCTGCCCCTCCCCGCTCCCGCCTCCGCCGACGCGGCCGTGATCCGGCTCGACGCCCCCGACGACATCCGCCCCCGCGTCCCGTTCCGCGTCGATGTTCAGCTGATCTCCGACCGCGCCACCTCCGGCCAGGTACGCCTCGAGGGCGACGCGCACGCGACGGTAGACGGGCCGGAGCAGACCATCGCGCTGCCGGCCGGCGCCACCACGGTGGGGTTCACCGCGCGCATCACCGAGCCGGGGACGGCGATCCTGCGCGCGCGCGTGACGACCCCCGCGGACCGCCATCCGGAAAACGACGAAGGGGTGCTGGCCATCGCGACCCTCCGGGACGCGCGCGCCCTCTGTCTGGAAGGAACGCCCGGCGCGGCGGGATCTCTCTCGCGTGCGCTCGGCACCGAGCGAATCGCCGCGGACGTCCGCCCGGCTCGCCGGGCCGGCGCCGACCGCGCCGCCGACGCGAGCCTGGCGTCTTACGACCTGGTCGTGCTGGCCGACGTGCCGCGCGCGGCGCTCTCGGAGGCGACCCTGGCGGCGCTGGAGTCCTTCGTCCGCGGCGGCGGCGGCTTGATCGTCGCCGGCGGCACACAGAGCTTCGGCCCCGGCGGCTACGGCGGAACCCGACTCGAAAATCTGCTCCCCGTTCGTCTCGACGTCCCCGAGCGCCAGGAGGAGGCTTCGCTGGCGCTGGCGCTGGTCATCGACAAGTCGGGCTCGATGGGCGGACCCAAGATCGAGCTCACCAAGCAGGCCGCGCGCGCGACCGCCGAGACCCTGCCGGCGTCGGATCAGATCGCCGTCATCGTGTTCGACAGCCAGGCGACGGCGGTGGTCCAGATGCAACGCGCCGAGAACCGGCAGCGGATCCTGGGTGACATCGCGCGCATCACCACCAGCGGTGGCACCAACATCCTGGCCGGCCTGCGCGAAGCGGTGGACGAGCTGCTCCCGGTCCGCGCCCGCAAAAAACACATCATCCTGCTGTCCGACGGGCAGTCCCCCTACGACGAGATCCCCGACCTGGTCGACGCGGCCAGCGCCGCCCGCATCACGATCTCCTCCGTCGGTGTCGGCGAGGGCGCCGATCAGACCATGCTGCGGATGATCGCCACGCGCGGCGGCGGGACCTTCTACCAGACGCGCGATCCGGCCAGCATCCCGCGCATCTTCTCGCGCGAGACGGCGGACCTGGGTGAGCAGTCGATCGTGCAGCGGCCGACGGCGGTCCGGATCGCCAAGCGGATCGCCGCGCTGGCGGGCGTCCCCCTCGATACCGCCCCGCCGCTGGGCGGATACGTCGTGACCCGACCGCGCGCTCAGGCCGAGACCCCGCTCCTCACCCCCGACGGCGCGCCGCTGCTGGCCCGCTGGCAGGTGGGCCTCGGGTCGGTGACCGCCTGGACCAGCGACCTCGGCGCACGCTGGGGCGCCGCCTGGGCGCGGTGGCCGCCCTACGACAAGCTGTGGGCGCAGATCGCGCGCGCGACCATGCGCCGACGCGCCGCCAGCCATTTTCCGATCCGGAGTACCCGGACCGACGATCGGGTCCGTCTGGTGGTCGACGCCGTGGGCCCCGACGACCGATTCCTGAGCGGGCTCGACGGACGCGTCGAGGTGAGCGCCGCCGGCACCGACGGTCGCCCCGCGCCGTCGCGATCGCTGCCGCTCCCCGAAACGGCGCCCGGGCGCTACGAGGCGACGTTCCGCCCCGACGTCGAGGCGGGCGCGCTGCTCTTCTCGGCGTCGTTCACCAGCGCGGGCACGCCTGTGGCCGACGCGAGCGGGCGAATGGCGCTCCCCTTCGCGCCCGAGCTGATGCCGCGCCTACCCGGGTCGAACGACGGCCCGGCTCTGCTGACCGCGGCCGCAGCCCGGAGCGGCGGTCGGGTGGTCGCCGACCCAATCGAGGTCCTCGATCCGGGCGGCGAGCGACGCGAAACCCGCCAACCGCTGCGGACGCCGATCCTGCTGGTGACGCTGGCTCTCTTCGTCGTGGACGTTCTTTTCCGCCGGATCCGCCTGCCCGAGCGGGGGGCGGCCATTGACTCCCGACGGTAATTTTGGCATGAAGCCCGTTCACCATCGGGGCGTGGCGCAGCCTGGTAGCGCGTTCGGTTCGGGACCGAAAGGTCGGAGGTTCAAATCCTCTCGCCCCGACAACTCTAAGTCCGCGTAGAGCCTTGGAAGCGGCTCCGCGGTGGATGGGCGTTTTGACGGCGTTTGGGGCTTGGGTACCAACCGGGTAACAAACGGAGCCGCTGGGCGCGTTTCGTCGCGCGTGACGGCGGGTAGCGGCGGCTCCTGGGCGCCACCCGCCGCGAGCCGGGTCTGCTGCTCGTCCCCGGCGTCGGCGGCGCCGCTGGTGTCCGGAGGAGCCGGGCCGGCGTCGGGTAGCGATCGTCGATGTACTCGATGACGATCCGGTTTCACCACCTCCGGCACACGACGGCGTCGCTGCTGCTGACGAGCGGGGCCGACCTGGCGGCGGTCCAGCGGATCATGCGTCCACGACGACGATGAACGGAGCCGGGCCCATGGGGCTGGCGCGACTGTACTACTTCGCCTCGGCGTCGTAGCCGCCGAACTCCTGACTCATCCGAGACAGCTCGCGGAGTCCGACGCGGCGATCCTTATCGCGCTTCTCCTTGAACTCGAGGACATCCTCGATTCGGAGCCGGCGGTGCTTGCCGGTCTTGCGGAAGGGGATCCGCTTCTCGTCGAGCAGCCGCACAAGGTACTGACGAGACACGTTGAGCAGGTCGGCGGCCTGCTGGGTCGTCACCTCTCGGCCGACGGGCACCACGGTGATCGAATCGCCGCTAGCCATGACCTCCGCCACGCGTTCGAGGACGTAGAAGACGGACTCGGGCAGCACGATCGTTTCGCCGCTTGGACCGACCAACTTGCACTTCGGCCTTCGCCGCGGCCGCACATGGCTCATTCCCTCCAGCGCCTTGAATAATGCGGCCACCTCCGCCTGCTGGTCCGGTGGCGCAGCGACGGGAGCCATCCGACGTATCTGGCCTTCCATCGTTCGAGCGGCGGCGGTTTCCATGACTTGAAGGTAGTTCATATTCGACCCAAACACAACCTCAGACGACGCAGACGCAACCGGGCTCCGTTCATGCGGCGACGGAAACCCTGCGTCCTTTTCAGCGGGGCGCCGTCCTTAGGGTTGGAGGTAGCGATGGAAACCCAGGACAACGATCAGGTCAGAACACAGGTTCGGGCGGCTTACGCCAAGGTCGCCAAAGGGGCGGATGGCTGCAGCGTGGGCTGCTGCGGGACGACGGGCAGCGGTAGCCTGGCGATGGGGTATACGGCGGCAGATCTCGCGAGCGTGCCCGAGGGCTCGGATCTCGGGCTCGGGTGTGGCAATCCGCAAGCGATCGCGGCGCTGCGGTCGGGCGAGACTGTCCTCGACCTCGGCAGCGGCGCAGGATCCGACTGTTTTCTGGCAGCCAGCCGCGTCGGAAGCACCGGACGGGTCATCGGCGTCGACATGACGCCCGAGATGGTTACCAAGGCCCGTAACAACGCGCGCCGGGTGTCCGCCGCGAACGTCGAGTTCCGGCTCGGGGAGATCGAGCACCTGCCGGTACCCGACGAATCGGTCGACGTCATCATTTCGAACTGCGTCATCAACCTGTCGCCGGACAAGCGCGCGGTGTTCCGTGAGGCGATCCGGGTGCTCAAGCCGGGCGGCCGCATCGCGATCTCGGACGTCGTCGCTACCCACGCGATCCCGAAAGAGGTCGCCGAGAACGTGGAGGCGCTCACGGGGTGTATCGCCGGCGCCGCGCCGGTCGGTGAGATCCGGGCCATGCTGACCGAGGCGGGATTCGACGGGATCAAGGTCGAGGCGCGGCGCGACAGCGGGGCGATCATCGCTCAGTGCCTGCCCGGCGCCGAGACCTTCCTCGCCTCCGCGCTGATCGAGGGCAAGAAGCGGGGTGGCGCGGCCTGCTGCGAACCTTCATGCTGCACGTAGGAGAGCGGGAATGATTCCGGCGGAAGCACGCGGCGCGTGGCGCGACATCGAAGCCCGACTTCGACTGTACGTCGCCCGCCGCGTGCGTACCGCCGCCGAGGTCGACGATATCGTCCAGGAAATCCTCGTCAGGGTTCACAAAGGTCTGGCGAGCTTGCACGACGACGAGCGCTTCGGTGGCTGGGTGTATCGCATCGCCGCGCGGACGATCGCTGGTGCTGTCAAGACACATGCCCGCGAGCCGATCGCCCGCATTGCCGACCTCGGCGACGGTGCGGTCTGCGAAAACCACGAGGCGGCCGACCTGCAGCTCGAGCTCGGCGAATGCGTCGCGCTCTTTGTGGCACGGCTTCCATCGCCGTACCGGGAAGCGATCACCCTGACCGAGCTCCAAGGCCTCACGCAGAAGGACGCCGCGGAAATGCTCGGTATCTCCGTTTCCGGGATGAAGTCGAGGGTCCAGCGGGGCCGAGAAAAGATCCGTGAGATGTTCGACGAGTGCTGCGAAGTCTCGGTGGACTGTCGCGGCCGCGTGGTGGACTGTGAGGCGCGCGACTTGGAACAGGTACCCGAGGACTGTCGAGGCGCGGCGGCGTCCTGGGTTGCTAGGCACCAGGCCAAGTAGCGCTGTGGTCCACTAGAGTGCTCAAAGCGCCGTTGGGAACGGCGGCGACCACGAATCGAACGCTCTGGCCGCACGATCGAGCGTAAACACAGCGTGCGGCGTGCCCGCCGGAATCGCGATCGCTTCGCCCGGCCCAACGCGGACCACGGTTCCGTCGATTTCGAACATCAGCTCGCCCTCGACCACCGAAGTGATCTGTTCACCCTCGTGTTGGTGTCTTTCGAACCGGGTGCCTGGGTCGACCTCGAAGTACGTCATCAGCACCTTTGCCAGCCCGACCGCCCACGTGCGGGCGCCCGATACGTCCGGCCGCAGAGGCAGTAGCGATCGCGGAACGAAGCGGGCGCCATCGTCGGAGAGCCGCTTCGACATGACCGTCGCTGTCGAAGGGCACAGCGTTCGGAACTCCGCGGTACCTTTGATCTCGGACGCGACGTCCTCGCGTCGGCAGGAATGGTCGGTCATCCACGCTGACCAGGCCTCCCGCGTCATAGTCTGGCGAGTCGCGCCTATGGCTTGCCGTCGTCGGGGCGGCAGCGCTGGCCTGCCGGATAGTCGGGGTGATAGTGGTGCGGCTTGGGACGAGACACGCAGGCGAGGCACTGGGCCCGCTCCCCTTCTCTTTCAGTGCCAGGCAGGCGCTCGCACTGCGCGGGCGTCCGCGACTCGTGGCCGTTCGAATGAGCAAACGTGCGTGACTGGCCGGCAAGAATACCACCGAACACAGCCATGAGAAACGCACCACTCAGGCCAGCCGAAGCTTTCAGACGGGACAATCGTCGAGTTCCACTCATCGCGAACCTCCTCTTTGGAGCGTACTGCGCATCCGTCGGATCATTTTCAGGGAGGTGATCGCTCTATCCTCCTTCGAAATGGGATTGCTCGGGTCAGAGGCAGTGCTGGAGCGTCACCGCGGATGTCGTTCCGTCCGCAGCCGTCAGCGCCGCCTCTCCGCAGGCCCCGCCGCCGAACGTTAGCGTCTCGGTCTTGTTGACGTCGGGACCGTCTTCGAACGTGGTCGTCACGTTTCCACCCGTCGGAAAGCAGCAGGTCGTGTCGCCGAATGCCACGTTGTTGAACGTCGTCGTGCTCGTGTACTTCGCGAGGTTGTGCTGCACCGTGATCGTTCCCGTCGCGACGCGGTTTGCCCCCGCCCCGGTGACGGTGATGCCCGACGCCCCCGTCGACACCGTGTGATCCCAGAACTTCTCACCGCTGCCGCCGGCCGCCGTTACCGTTCCGGTGATGTGGCTGCCGTTGACGGCAATGTTGAGCCCGGTCGCGCATCCGCCGCTGGCGCACGTCAGCACTACGCCGTTGTTGTTCGGAGCGGGCGTGACAGTCGAGTCCCACCCCGTCCCCGCGCCGTTCGTGTCATGCGTGACCGCGTAGACCTTAGCGTCTGGTCCGGTGATGGTTCGCGTGTTGGGCGTCGTTTCCGTTGTTCTCGTCACGGCGCATTCGGCCGCCTGGTTTTCGATGAAGGCATGCGTGTTGTCGCACGAGCTACCGTAGTTGAGGCTGAAGGCCCCGCTCCAGCTCGACGAAGCCGTCTTCCCGTTCTTCCAGGTCACCATGCAGCTCATGGGCGTATAGGTGTAGGGGTCGGCGCCCGGTCCAGAGAAAGTCGGGGCGAGCGATCCTCCCGTGCAAGTCCACGTTGCGGCCCACGCGGGGCGAACCGGGCTCAGAAGATCGATCAGCTTGTCGAGCGTGCCGCGCTGGTGCCGTTGCCACGAGCCATTGAGAGCGACGGCGGAGCCGCCCGTGTTGTTCAAAGCGCCACCGACAACGCTCGTGGCGACCTCCGACCCTTCGCCGTCCGTGTTGACGACCGTCTGGGCGCGACATCCGGCGCCGGCCAACCCGGCAGCCATCGTGAGCAGGGCGATCTTCGTTAGCGAGTCCCTCATGTATCTCCTCCGAGTCCGTTCGAAAACGTGTGCTCCATATCCCTCGAGGCTGGAGTCATCTGGACCGCCATCGGCTCCCGTCGGCCTCACTTGAGTCGCGGCGAGGCGGCCCGTGATCGCGGTCGCCCCTGGAGCGTCCGACCATGCAAGTCGCATGGCGATGTTGCATCTTGCATCCACTGACAACCGTTTGCGTCGCCGACCGCGATTTCGTGCCTGTCGTCACGGACAGAACGCGACGGCTCAAGTCGGGAGGGACGAGACCGATAGGTCGAGGCATGTCATCAATCTCGTTGCTGCGATCTCCGACCATTCCGGGTGCGTTCCTGGCCTTCGCGCTCGTCACCCTCGGCGGATGTGGCGGCACCTCGTCGAAGTCGACCGACGGCGGCCCTGACGCGACCTCCGCGGCTCCGACGATCGAACAGGCGTGCAACGACATCGCGCAGGCCGAGTGCACGAAGAGGATGACTTGCTCGGGCGGCGACAGCGTAACGCGCGCGTTCGGGACGATGGAGAACTGCCTCGCGCGCGAGATCCTCAGCTGCACGAACGGCTTGAGCGCGCCGCAGACCGGAAATACACCGGTCCTCGTCGAGGCGTGCGTGGCGGCTTTCGCCACCTACTCCTGTGCCGACTTCTTCAACAACAATCCCCCTGCGCCGTGCGTGGCCACGGGTCCGCGCGCCACGGGCGCCACATGCGCGTTCAACGGCCAGTGCGCGAGCGCCTACTGCCAGGGGCTCAAGAACTCATCGTGCGGAGCCTGCCAGGCGCCTCCGGCGCCGGGCGCCTCGTGCGCCTCGTCGAGCTGCTGGCACGACCAAACGTGCGTCGGTGCGACGACGATGTGCGCCGCCGACGGCGCGCTCAACGCCTCTTGCGACGCCAACGATCCGTGCGGCTACGGTCTGATCTGCGTCGGCGCCGTCGCGTCGACGTCGACGCCGGGGACGTGCCAGGCCGCGGGCGAGGCGACGGGAACGGCTTGTGGGGGAACGATGCCCGGGTGCGACGGCACCTCCGGCCTCTTCTGCGGCGGGGCCTCGGGCTCGAAGACTTGCATGTCGATCACTTACGTGGGTAACGGCATGCCTTGCGGCGACCTCTCGAGCACGTCGCACGCGGAGTGCATTGCCGGGGGTTGCTACACGAGCACGGGCTCTGCCGGGTCGGGGCAGACGGGGACCTGTAAGTCCGACACAGCTGACGGTACGGCCTGCGACACCGTCCTCGGTCCCGGCTGCATAACGCCGGCTCGCTGCGTGATCAGCGGGGACGGCAGCGCCGGCACCTGCGAGATCCCGCTGGGCTCGACCTGTGGCTAAGCCACGCGGTACCACGCCATCGAGCGTGGCTACGGGGCGTTCTCTCGGACCTTCAGCCCGCTAGAACCGCCAGATCGAGCGTCGTCGGCGTCGTGGCTACACGTGGCGCGGTTCCCGGAGAGAGGCCAGTGCGCTGGCGTGTCCGACCAGGGGGGTCTCTGGACCCCAGCCTTTTCGGCTCCGGGCCGCCGCGATTCGGGTACCAAATCGGGTACCAAAATTCTTGGTTCTACTCACTCGAGATTGGGTGACGCCAGATCATCCCTCTTTGCGCCGGTAATGCATCGCCGTGACGCCGGAGGTCAGCTGCGTCGTCGAGACGAGGTCGAGGTGCCGTGAGCGCTCTAGGCCCTGGAACAAGTTCGGCCCGTGGCCCGCGAGGACCGGGTGGATGACGAGATGGTACTCGTCGATGAGGCCAAGCCGCTCGAGCGCGGCGGAGAGCATGGGGCTGCCCACGAGCACGCCCTGCGGTGTCCTCTCCTTGAGCTCGGTCACGGCCTGCCGCAGGTCCCCCTCCACGTGGAAGCTGTTGTTCCACGGGAAGTTGCGGCGTGACGCCGACACCACGTACTTCGGCATGTCGTCCAGCTTGCGCGCCCATTCCCGGTCCGCTCGCGACGCCTTGTCGTCGCGAGCCACTGCCGGCCAATATTCCTCCATGAGCTCGTACGTCTTGCGCCCATAGAGCATCGCCCCCGCTGCGCCGATCAGCTGGGTGAAGTGGTCGAGCATCTCGTCGTCCGCGATCATCTCGCGATGGTCGCAGCACCCGTCGAGCGTCACGTTGAGCGCGAAGGTCAGGCGGCCCACGTTCGCGCCCCTATCCACGTTGCACCTGCCTTCCGCGCGATGCGAGCGCCGAGTCGAATCGGCGTAGCCGGCTGGTCATTGTCCCAAGCTCGCGCCCAGGGCGACGAGAAGCTCGTCCAGTTGCTCGAACGCCTCGAGCGTCCCAGCCTCCGCCCCGGAAGCACGAGCGCCGTCCAGAGCTTCCTTCGAGGAATGGAGCTCGTGCACGACGACCAGCGTCTGGCCGCCTTTTCCCTCGAAGGTCACCGTGGTGACGGCCCCACCGTCACCGTCTTCCTCGTTGGTCCAGACGAGGCGCGCGTGTGGCGTCACCTCGAGGTACCTACCGTAGAACGCCATGGGCTCCGAGGCACCGTGGCTGAACACGAGACGGTACTTGCCCCCGACCCGAACATCCATCTCGCAGGAAAGCAGGGACATGCCGGTCGACTTCGGTACCCACCACCGCTTGAATAGCTCGGGCTTGGTCCACGCCTCGAACACGATGCGAGCCGGACCGTTGAAGGTTCGCGTGAGCACGAGCTCACGCTCGGCTTTCCGTTCCACCGTCGTGCGGTTCTTCATGGGCATGGGCTCACCCTCTCTTCTCGCGTCCATCGACTTTCTCCTTCCGTTTCAGTTCCTCGACAACCTCGTCGAGCTCGTCAAAGCGTGAGTCCCAGAGTTGGCGGTACCTATCGATCCAGGCTGTCACTGCCTGGAGTCGGTGCCGTCCGAGCTTGCAAGTCCGCACGCGCCCGACCTTCTCCGTGGTGACGAGCCCGGCCTGCTCCAAGACGCCCACGTGCTTCTTCATGCCGGTGAGGGTCATCTGGAACTTCTCGGCGAGGTCCGTGATCGAAGCGTCTGCACGCCCGAGCCGCTCCAGAACGCCGCGTCGGGTGGCGTCCGAGAGCGCGGCGAAAGAGGCATCGAGGCGAGCGCTGGTATACTGAACCATGCGGTTCAGTGTATAGCGCGCAGTTTGGCCGCCTGCAAGGGGAGGCCGAAGCGCAGAGCCTCCTCCTCGGCGTTCTGAACGCTCCGGGGAGGTCACGGCATCGGGCCGACCTCCCAGGGCGGCGGCGTGGTGCGTTCCTGCAGATAGTCGACGAACGTCTTCACCTTGGGCGAGATGTAGCGCGCGCTCGGGTACACGACGTGGACCGGTACCGACGGGGCTTCCCAATCACGAAGCACGTGTTCGAGCCGCTTGCCGCGAATGTCGTCCAGGCAAAGGTAGGCGGGAAGGAGCGCGAGGCCCAAGCCCGATAGCGCGGCGGCGCGGACGAGATCGAAATCGTTCACCATCAGACGCGCGGGCGGCTCGACGTGCGCGGTCTTGTCGCCGCTCTGGAGGCGTAACGCCGCACCGCTGGGGGTCGTGCCGAACAGGATGCAGTCGTGCCGCTTCAAGTCGTCGATCGATCGCGGACGCCCCTGTTTCTTGAGATACACCGGCGTGCCGACCAGGAACCACCTCACTTTGCCCAGGCTGCGCGCGATCAGCGTCGAGTCGCCGAGCGTTCCCGCCCGGATCGCGACGTCGAACCGCTCCTCGATCAGGTCGACGGCGCGTCCCGTGCAAAAGACCTCGACCCGCACCTCCGGATAGCGGGCCATGTAGTCGTTCAGAATCGGGGCCAAAAAAGCGACGTTCGGTCCGGTGGTCACGCGCAGAACGCCGCGCGGGATCTCTTGCAGGTTGGTGACGGCGCGCTCGGCATCTTCGATCTCGGCCGCGATGCGGGCGCAGTAGTCGTAGTAGGTTCGGCCGACGTCGGTCAGGCTCACCTTGCGGGTGGTTCGATTGAGCAGGCGCGCCTTGAGCCGGGCCTCCAGCTCGGTCACCTTCCGGCTGACCGTCGACTTCGGCATCCCCAGGTCGGCCGCCGCGGCCGTGAAGCTCCCGGTCAGAGCGACGCGTGCAAACACCAGCATCTCGTTGAGATCCATGCCGTCACTGTTCTATGGGTGGAACAGATAGTCCAGATCTTCGTATCTAGTCCCAATACCGGAACGGTCGTATCTCTGGGTGCAGGAGGAAACGCCATGACGACCAACAACTGGAATCTCGACACCGTTCACTCAGGCATCAACTTCTCGGTCCGCCACATGGTGGTCTCCAAGGTTCGAGGCCGCTTCACCAAGTTCACCGGCAACGTCGAGCTCGACGAGAGCGACCTGACGCGCTCGGTGGTGGAGGCGACGATCGACGCCTCCAGCATCGACACGGGCACCGCCCAGCGTGACGAGCACCTGAGGTCGGCCGACTTCTTCGACATCGAGCACTTTCCCCAGATCCGGTTCCGCAGCACCGGGGTCGCGAAGGTCGGCGGAGACCGCTACCGCCTGACCGGGGAGCTCAGCATCCGCGACGTCAGCCGGGAGATCACCCTCGATGTCGAGTACGGCGGCCGCGGCAAGGACCCCTGGGGCAACGAGCGGGTCGGCTTCACGGCCACGGGCGCCTTCGACCGCAAGGACTTCGGCCTCAAGTGGAACCAGGTCCTCGAGACCGGGGGCGTGCTGGTGAGCGACCGCGTCGAGATCGAGCTCGAGGTACAAGCGGTCAAGGCAGCGGTTGCCAAGGCGGCCTGAACCAGATCGCGACGGGCACGAAGGGCGGCCAAAAAAGAGGACAGCGTCAGGGAGGAGAACAAAGTCATGTTGGCAAATCAGATTCAGAAAACGCGGCAACCCGCGCGCAAGATCATCTACCGCACGCGGGGAGACACCGGCGGCCCCATCACCCGGCTCATGAGCCCCTCCGACCTGGGCCAGCTCATCAAGCCCTTCGTGTTCCTCGATCGCTTCCACTTCGAGGGGCAGGGGCGACGCATGCCGATGGAGCTCGGCTGGCACCCGCACTCTGGGATCGCCACGGTGACCGTCGTGCTCGAGGGCGCGGTCCGCTACGCGGAGACGACGGGGAAGGCCGGCGTGCTGTCGACCGGAAGCGTCGAGTGGATGCGGGCGGGCAACGGCGTCTGGCACACGGGCGCCGCCGAGCCCGAGGGCGTGCGGGGATTCCAGCTGTGGGTCGCCCTGCCGCCCGAGCTGGAGAACGCCCCCAACGCGAGCCACTACGTGATGCCCGAGGAGTCGCCCGTCGACGGCCCCGTTCGCGTCATCCTGGGCTCGCACGGCGAGGTGAAGAGCCCTATCGACGCGCCTCCCATGAACTACCTCGTGGTGACCCTCGAGGACGGCGAGCGGTGGTCGTACCAGCCCGCCGAGGGGCACGAGGTGGCCTGGGTCGCGGTGCACGAGGGCGTCCTGCAGACCCCGACGCCCATTCCCAGCGGGGAGATCGCGATCTTCGAGCCCTCCGAGGCGTCGATCGACTTTCTCGCCGAGGGGGACACGGTGTTCGTGCTTGGCTCGGCGCCTCCGCATCGGCACGGGCTCGCCCTCGGCAGCTACTCCGTTCACACCAGCGGCAAGGCCTTGCGCCAAGGCGAGGAGGAGATCCGCCGCATCGGCGCGCGCCTCCTCGCCGAAGGCAAACGGAGCTATGCGCTCACCGAATACGGAGCGGCCCGCGCCAGCCGCGCGCTCCCGCCTGCGGATCGCTGACCATCCGCAGAGCTTGAAGCCCTGGTCCTACGCGCTAGAAATAGCGCATGGCCACAACGATCATGGACCGAGCCGCGCAGATGTTCCCCGAGCTCACGCCCGCCCAGATTGAGAGGATCGCGAGCATCGGGGAGCGCCGCGAGGTACGTGTGGGAGAGATACTGTTCGACGTCGGCGATCAGAACACGCGGTTCTTCGTGGTGCTGTCTGGCGCGGTCGAGATTCTGCGGTCCACGGGTGATAGCGAGGCGCCCGTCACCGTCCACCACCCGGGCCAGTTCACCGGGGAGATCAACATGCTCTCGGCGCGACGCAGCCTCGTCCGCGCGCGCGTCTCGGCGGACGGAACGGTCGTCGCCGTCGACCGAGACGCTCTACGTACGCTCGTGCAGCGCGACCCGGAGCTGAGCGAGCTCCTGATGCGCGCCTTCATCCTCCGGCGCCTCGCGCTGATGGGCGAGCTGGCGCGGGACACGGTGCTGATCGGCTCGCGCCACTCCGGCGCGACCCAGACCATCCGAGAGTTCCTCAGCCGCAACGGACAGCCCTTCGTCTACCAGGACGTCGAGACCGACCCGAGCGTCCAGGCTCTGCTCGATCGCTTCCAGATCGGCGTCGACGAGGTGCCGGTGCTCATCTGCCAGGGCGGTCACGTCCTCAAGAACCCGTCGATCGAGACCCTGTCGTCGGTCATCGGCCTCACCGGTGACCTCAAGACCGAGGACGTGCACGACGTGATCATCGTCGGTGCCGGGCCGGCGGGACTTGCCGCCGCCGTGTACGGCGCCTCGGAGGGGATGGAGGTTCTCGTCCTCGAGAGCACGGCGCCGGGGGGCCAGGCGGGCACGAGCTCGCGCATCGAGAACTACCTCGGCTTTCCCACCGGCATCTCCGGGCAAGCGCTGTCCGGACGCGCGCTCACGCAGGCGGAGAAGTTCGGCGCCGAGGTCTCCATCGGCCGCACGGTCGTCCGGCTCGACTGCGACAGCCGGCCCTATCGCCTCCATCTTTCCGACGGTCAGGTGCTGCGAACCCGCGCCATCGTCATCGCGACGGGGGCGAAATACCGCAAGCTCGATCTCGCGTCGCTCCCCCGTTTCGAGGGCGCCGGTGTCTACTACAGCGCCACCTACCTCGAGAGCCAGGGCTGCAGCGGCGAGGAGGCCGCGATCGTCGGAGGCGCGAACTCGGCGGGACAGGCGGCGGTGTTCCTCTCGGGGTTCGCCACGCGCGTGCACGTGCTCGTGCGCGGCCCCGGCATCGCCGAGAGCATGTCGCGCTACCTCATTCAGCGCATCGAGAACACACCGAACGTGGTCCTGCGCACCCGCACGCAGATCGAGGAGCTCGAGGGGGAAAGCGGTCTCGAGAAGGTCAGGTGGCGGCACGTCGATTCCGGCGAAACCGAAACCCACAACATCCGCAACCTCTTCGTGATGACGGGCGCGGACCCGAACACCAGCTGGCTCCATGGTTGCCTGGTTCTGGATGAGAAGCGTTTCGTGAAGACCGGTGCCGACCTGCTTCCCGAAGATCTGGCAAGCGCCCATTGGCCCCTGCCCCGCCGCCCGTATCTCATGGAGACCAGCATCCCCGCCGTGTTCTGCGTCGGCGACGCGCGCTCGACCAGCGTGAAGCGGGTGGCGTCCGCGGTCGGCGAGGGCTCGATCTGCATTCAACTGGTCCACCGCGCGCTGGCCGAGCTGTAGGCACGCTAGGGAGCCGCCTGGCTAGGGGTGGCGACCGCGGGTCACTTCTCGCTCGAAGGATCGTCGCTGACCGCAAAGGACAGCCCTTTATCGAGGGCACGTACGATGTCCATCGTGCTCACGATCCCGACCAGCTTGTTTTCAGTATTCAAGACCACCAAGCGGTGTTGGTTTTTGCTGGCGAGCTCGTGCACCGCCACCAGCGCCGCGTCGTCCTCGTAGACGGCGATGACTTCCGGGTCCATGAGGTCGCCGACTGTCGCCTCCTTCTTGATCCACTGACTCGGCTCCGGGTCGACCAGGTCGCCCTTGGTCAAGATCCCGACCAGCTCGCCGTCTCGGTTCTTCACCGGAGCCGCCCCGATCTGACGGAGAGTCAGGCCCCAGGCCGCCTCTCCCGCCGAAGCGTCGAACTCCACCGTGTAGACCTTCTTCGTCATGATCTCTTTCACCGTCAACATCGAGCACCTCCTTTTTCAGGCATCGGGCCATCCTACCCTGTATCCGCCAGGAACCCGGCGTCGATCCAGGCTTGTAAGCCACCCGCCAGCGGCCGAACCGACCGTACGCCTCGATCCATCAGCAGGCGCGCAATGCGTGCAGCGGACGCCTCGCTGGGACAGTTGCAATAGAGGATGACCTCGCGCTCGTCGGGCAGCTCGGCCACCGCGGCGTCCACCTGAGATGGATCGAAGGCGATGGCGCCCGGGATCCGCTGAGGCTCGCGTTCGCGGGCGTTGGCCGTACGAACGTCGAAGACAACCGGGTTGGCGCCCACGTCGATGAGGCGTTTGAGCTCGTCGACCGAGATGCGGGCCATGCGCAGGGTGCGATAGAACCGCCGCCGCTGAACCCATTTCCCACCCACGAAGGCGGCCAGCAAGATCACGCCGACCACGGGCGCCCAGCCGCCCAGCCCCGCCAGCGCCGCGAGCACCCGATCGACCTGCCGGTAGAAGATCAGCCCAGCGCCAATCCCGACCGACGACCACAGAACCGCCGCCATGAGATCGAACAACAGGAAGCTCCCCCACCCGACCCGCATGGCGCCCGCCAGGGGCGGCGCCACCATGGAGAATCCCGGTATGAACTTGGCCACCGCCAGCGACTTCAGGCCCCAGCGGGTGAAGGTCTGCTCGGTGTTACGCACGCATGAGTCGGGGGACAGGGCCAGCCGGCAAACGACCCGCAGAACTTGATTGCCGTAGCGACGGCCCATCCAGTACCAGGTCGAGTCGGCGATCAGCACCGCCAGCCAGGTCACCCCCACCAGGCCGGGCAACGGCAAGAGGCCGCGCGCAGCCAGGCTCCCGGCGACAACCAGTGTCGGCTCGGCCGGTATGGGAACGCCGAGCTGCTGCAGCAGCACGTTGGCGAACACCAGCAACAGACCCTGCTCGGCGATCACCGAGACCAGGTTCACGACTCCCACTCCTGCTGGTGTGCCGACATCGGAGCTTCCGCGCCACGAAACGTCGCAGCAAGGTGCCTCCGCCGCAAGGGCACTCTCGTCGGATCAGATCACAAGGCCACGCGAAGCACGATCTTGCCGTGTGACCTGCGTCGGACCGCTCCCGCCCCACTGGGCGAGAGGTTTCCGGCGAGGTCCTTCCAGGCCTGGGCCGCATCCTGGAGCGGGTACACGGTCGCGACGTCTGGTCGTATCGTCCCCTCTTCCAGCAGTCGCGCGATTCTGCCGAGCCCGTCCCCTGACGGCGCGAGCCTCATCATCGCGCCCGACACACGGTGCCTCGCGGTCTCTTCCTGCGATACGGGCTGGGTGGCAGCGACGAGATGGCCGCCTTCCTTCAAGACGAGGAACGACCGCTTCTGTGTATCGCCACCGATCAAGTCGAAGACCACATCGACCTTCTCTCGCAGAACCTTCTCGAACTGCGCCTCTCGATAATCGATAACCCGGCTGGCTCCGATGGAGTTGAGGTACGCCTCATCGTCGCAGCTTGCCGTGGCAATGACGGTGGCGCCGGCATGCGATGCCAATTGCACCGCATAGGCGCCCACAGCGCCGGCACCACCATGGATCAGGATCGTTTGTCCCTTTTCCAGGTGACCGTGGGTGAAGATTCCCTGCCACGCCGTTTGGGCGGCCACCGGCACCGATGCCGCCTCCTCGAAGGAGAGGTTGGATGGTTTTCCTGCGACGACCGCCGCCTTGACCACCAGATACTCGGCGTACGCGCCGCCCGTTTCGTTGGCACCGAACACAGCATCACCTGGCGCCCATGCCGCCACGTCACTGCCAATCTGTTCGACGATCCCTGAAAACTCATGCCCAGGTATCCACGGCAGGTCGATGGGGAGTATCTGTCTTGCCTTTCCGGAGGCCTTGACGAGATCCAGATAGTTGACGGCGGTACTCTTGATCTTCACCAAGATCTCGTCGCCTGCGATCATCGGCGCCGGCGCCTCGTCGAACACCAACTGTCCACCGTATTCCAGCACTCTGACAGCTTTCATGCGAGGTCTCCTCGAGTTTTACCCGGTTGGAGTTTGCCTGGTTGCGCTCTGCAGAAGCGCAGTCCAATCCTGCCCCTTCGCCCAAGACTCGAAGTCGTGAAAGGCGACGTCAGGGAATTCACGGCGGAGCGCGGCGCGATCCGCCGTATAGCCGACGCGGTCCAACCATTCGTACATCTTGGCGCCGTCCTCGCCCATGCGCTGGCGGATGACATCGAGCGGGATCTGGTAATAGGAGAAGGAGCGGCCGGTGACGCGCGAGAGAACGGCAACGACGTCATTCCCCGTAAGCTCGTCGCTTGCGAGGTCGAAGCGCTTGCCCGTGAATCGCTCGGGGTCCTCGAGGACGCGAACGGCGACCGTCCCGATGTCCGCGACCGCGACTTGCGCGAGCGTCCGCGTCGGCGGGAGCGTCGCCGGGTAGATCCCTTTGGGGAGCTGTTCTTTCGCGAAGGTGAGGTTCTCCATGAAGTAGACCGGCGCGAGAATCGTTGCGCGGACCCCGACCTTGGCGATGTGCTTTTCAACCTCGTACTTGCTGTCGAAGTGCGGAATGCCCGTCTGTCGGTTGGCGGAGCCGACGGAACTGAAGACGAGGTGCACGCCTGCTGCCTTGGCCGCGTCGGCGGCGGCGACACCTTGTCGTGTCTCGGCGTCCGTACCTCCGGACGGCGTCGTCATCGAGAAGAGAGAGGTCGCTCCTTCGAGCGCCGTCCTCATCGCCGCGGTGTCTTCGAGCGGCGCCGCAACGATCGTCGCCCCGGCGCTCGCGAGCGACTTCGCCCGGCTGGAGCTGGGATCGCGCGTGACGGCGCGGACCTTGTGGCCTCGCTCGAGGAGGCCCCGCGCGACGGCGCCGCCTTGCTTACCCGTGGATCCCGTGACGACGACGGTGAGCTTTTGCGCCATGTCCTGATTCCTTTCTCCTGCGGTGATACTCCGTCAGACGTCTTGCCGGCAATCCGGAGATTGTGGAACTATGTGTCCCATGGGAGGGACAATCGAGGTTGGCGCCGTCGGGCTCGGCGCCGTCGTGCTCTTCGTGCGCGTGGCGGAGCTTCGAAGCTTTCGGGGAGCTGCGGATGCATTGGGGGTGCCGCGCTCGACGGTGAGCCGCCGGATCGGCGAGCTCGAGCGCGCACTCGGCACGCGACTCCTGCAGCGCACGACCCGCCGCGTGGAGCTCACCGGCGCGGGTAAGACCTACCTGCGCGCCTGCAGTCCAGCGCTCGGGACGATCTTGGAAGCGGGGCGCGCGCTCTCGACCAGCTCCGAGGAGACGGCCGGACGACTGCGCGTGACGGCCCCGGTAACGTTCGGCGAGGGGCTTCTCGGCGACGTTGTCGCGGAGTGTCTCGCACGGCATCCCCAGATGAGCATCGAGCTGATGCTCACGGACCGGCTGGTGGAGCTCGTGGACGAGAAGTTCGACCTCGGGTTCCGCTCGGGCACGCTGAGGGACACCTCCCTCGTGGCGCACGAGCTGGGGCGCGCACAGCTGCGCTGCTTTGCGGCGCGCGAATACCTGCGCGACCGCGGAACGCCGCGCGCGCCACGCGACCTGCTTCGGCACGACTGCATCCTCTTCGCACCGATGGCGCCACGGGGACACTGGACGTTCCGTTCTCGCGGCCGGACGGTCGAGGTCCCGGTGCGTGGCCGCCTCGTCGTGAACAGCATTCCGCTCGCGCTGGACGCCGCGGTGCGAGGACTGGGCATCGTCCGTGCTCCGGGAGCGCTCGTCGCCGGAGGGCCCGCCGGCAAGCAGCTCGTCGAGGTGCTCGACACCTACGCGCCGCCGCCACGACCGGCCTATGCGGTGCATCCCAGCGGTGGTCGCGTAACGCCCGCCGCCCGGGTGTTCCTCGAGATCGCCAAGAGGCACCTCGGGCGCCTGGCCTGGTAGTGTCAGCTCAAGAGGGTCCCGCGGGTCGTGCTCGAAAACGGCTCTTGTTAATCTTCAGTGCGCGGATCTTGGATTCCAGCGTCGAGCGCGGAATCCCGAGACGCGCGGCCGCTCCCGACGGGCCGAAGACGCGCCCGCCGGCCGCGCGTAGAGCTTCTTCGACGATTGCCTTCTCGTGCACGGCCAGGTTGCTGGACAGCTTCAACCGACCGCCGACCGTGGGCTTGGTGGACAACCAGCTCTCGTCGATGGTGAATTCATCGGAGTCGCAGACGATCACCGACCGCTCGATCACGTTCTGCAGCTCGCGGATGTTCCCTGGCCACGGATACGACTGGAGGTGTTGGAGCGCGCGTTTATTCACGCGGCGGATCGACTTGCCGGCTTTTCGCGCATAGCGATCGAGGAAGTAGTTGACCAACAGAGGGATGTCCTCCCGTCGCTCCCGCAACGGAGGTACTTCGAGGGGGAACACGTTCAGCCGGTAGAACAAATCCTCGCGGAACGCTCCACTCTCGATTTCCACGCTCAGGTCGCGATGGGTCGCGACGATGACCCGAACATCGACTCGGATCGGCTGGCTTCCTCCGACGCGCTCGAACTCTCGCTCCTGCAGTACTCTCAAGAGGGCTACCTGAATCTCAGGCGAGAGCTCACCGACCTCGTCTAGGAAGAGCGTTCCGCCGTCCGCCAGCTCGAACCGGCCCAGCCGCCGCTGAACGGCCCCGGTGAAGGCCCCTTTCTCGTGACCGAAGAGATCCGAGATCATGAGGTCGCGCGGGACGGCAGCGCAGTTCACGGCGACGAATGCCCCTCCAGATCGCCCGGATCGCCGGTGGATCGCGCGGGCGATGAGCTCCTTGCCCGTTCCAGTTTCGCCTGTGATCAGAACCGTCGAATCGCTGCCCGCCACCTTCGAGACCCGTGAAAGGACGGCCGTCAGGCCGGGCGAGGCGCCCACGATCTCCTCGAACATCGACGCCTTGTCGACCTCTTCTCGAAGGGCGACGTTTTCTTGGGCCAGCCTGTCCTCGGACCTTTTCCGGTCGTCGATGTCCGACGTGGCGAAATACCATCGGGCGATCTGTCCCTGGTGGTCGCGAACCGGGTTACCGCGGGCCAGAAACCAGCGAAAGGTTCCATCATGTTTCCGCAGGCGGGTCTCCATATCAAACGGGGCGCCCTCCGCGAGAGCACGCGCGATGAGGACGCCCATGTGGTCCGGGTCATCGGGGTGGAAGTCGGAGCCCATTGGCCGCTGCTGCCACTCGGCGAGGCTCGTCCCGTAGTAGGTCAAGGCTACGCGATTGGCGTAGAGCCGCTCGCGCTTCGGTCCATAGACAGTCACCATCTGCGGCGCGACGTCGAGGACCTGCCGAAGCTCCCTCTCCCGTTCCTCGAGCCGCTGCTCGGCCTTTTTGCGCTCGTCGATTTCGGTCAGCACCACGTACCACCGAACGACGCGGCCGTGTGAGTCGCGCGAAGGTCGCCGGAGCGCACGAAACCAGAGGTATTCGCCGTCGTGACGACGAAGACGGTGGTCTATGTCGCGGGGCTGCCCCTTTTCTTCGATCTCCTTCCAGTCGGCGATGACGCCAGCGCGGTCATCCAAGTGAACGGTGTCGGTGGTCCGCCAGGTGTTCAGTTCCTCCCTGGTCTTCCCGAAATAGTCGAGCGCCTGTTGATTGGCGAACTCGATCTCGCCGGTCGGCGTCAGCACCACCACCAGAACGGCTATGCCGTCTACTATCAGACGGAACTGTTCGCTGCTCCCGAGGGCTTCGGTGAGCTTCTCCTGCGCGGGCACCACGTCCCGGGTAGCTCGCAATGGCGCTGCCTGCGACTCGTTCATGAGGCAACCTCGGCGGATTGTCTAGCACGTCACCATTGGCGAGATCTCGCCAGCGCATCGTGCGCGAAACGACCCGAGCTTTCAAGGCCTTGCACCCGCGTCGTGGTGGCCCGCCACTTGCTCATGCGATGCCCGCCCGACCGAAGACGGAGGTTGCCAGTGTCCGAAATCCATCACCCATCGACTGCCGCCGACCGGGCGGCTCTGAAGGCGATGCGAGCCAACCTCGCGGCCACTCCAGTCGTACCTACGCGAGAGTGGTTCGATGAGCTCCTAGAGCAGGTGCCGCCAGCTGACGGAATGGTCTACTCCGAAGCACAGGTCGGCGGCGTACCTGGGGTCTGGTGCACTCCGGTGTCCCAGCAGACCGCGGATACGATGCTCTACCTGCACGGTGGCGTCTTCGTCTTCGGCAGCGCCCACGCCTACCGGAAGCTCGCGGGGCAGATCGCGGTGCGGTCGGGCGTACGCGCTTTCGTCGCCGACTACCGCCGCGCTCCGGAGCACCCGTTCCCCGCTGCGCTCGACGACGCTCGAGCCGCATATCGCGGTCTGACCGCTCAGTTCGGGGCCGGTCACCTGGCGATCGTCGGCGACTCGGCCGGAGGAGGTCTTGCGCTGTCGCTTCTCCGAGAGGAACCGGGGGCGCGTTGCGGCGTTCTGCTCTCGCCGTGGACCGATCTCGCCCTCACCGGCGGGACCATCGAGAGCAAGGCCGACGACGATCCATTGCTGTCTCGGGCGGGTTTGGACGCCGGCGCCCGTCAGTACCTCGGTGACCACGATCGTCGGGACCCGCGAGCATCCCCGCTCTACGCTTCGGCACGTAAGGCACCTCCAATACAGGTCCACGTGGGCACCGCGGAGGTCCTCCTGGACGATTCGCTTCGCCTCCGAAACCAGGATCGCGTCGAGGTGCATACCTGGGAGGGCATGACCCACGTGTTCCCGAGCAACGTCGGCTTCTTCGAGGCCGCCGGAGCAGCGCTCGACCTCATCGCCAAGTTCCTGCGCACAGAGCTCGCGCCCGTCGGGGAATGACGTCGTGCGATCGATAGCCTGTCTGTTCGCGCTTCTGAGCTTCCTCGGTCACCCAGCCGGAGGCACACCGACCATCTATTACGCGGTCATCCTCAAGCCGGTGGCGGGACGGGAGTTGTCTCTGCCGATCGTAGAGAAACACGCTCGACATCTGGCTGAGCTCGACGCTCAAGGAAAGCTCGTCATGGCCGGGCCGTTTGTCGACAACCCTCTGGGCCTCTTGATCATGAAGGGTTCGAGTAAAGCCGAGATAACGCACATCCTGAACGACGATCCAATGATAACCAGCGGCGCCAAGACGTTTGAGGTCGCTACCTGGGTGTTGGCGAATCGAGGCAACAAGTTCATGCCCCCGATACCGCCGCCACAAAATACGCAGAGAGGTCCACAATGACATCCGACCAGCCGCTCAGGATCGGGTACGGCATCTCGCTCACCGGCCCCCTTGGATCCAACGGGCGAACGGCGCGGCTCGCCCATCAGATCTGGGAGGACGAGATCAACAAGAAGGGCGGTCTTCTCGGACGCCGAATCGAGATGGTCAGGTACGACGACCAGACGAACCCGGCTCTGGTCCCAGAGATCTATTCGCGGCTTCTGGGCGAGGACAAAGTCGACCTGGTGATGGGCGGCTATGGCGACAACTCGCTCGCGCCAGCGATGCCGAAGATCATCGAGCAGAAGCGCTACTTCGTCGGGTTGATGGGCCTGGCTGTCAACGCCACCTTCAACTATCCGAACTACTTCGCGATGATCCCGACCGGACCCAACCCGGGCCCAGCGCTGACCGAAGGGTTCTTCGAGCTCGCCGCACGACAGTCCCCGAAGCCCGAAACCGTATCGATCCTGGTCGCTGACGCCCCGTTCAGCCGCAGCCCCACCCAAGGTGCGAAGGACAACGCGGCGAAGCACGGGTTTCGCGTCGTATCAGAGGCCACCTACCCGCTCGCGACGACCGACTTCACGCCCGTCCTTCGAGAGGTGGCACGCTTCAATGCCGATATCCTGTTTCTGTGCTCCTACCTGAACGACTCGGTCGGTCTGGTCAGGGCCCTTCACCTCGTGGGGTTCGAGCCGAAGCTGGTCGGAGGGGCCATGATTGGACCCCAGAACGGCACGGTCAAGGTCCAGTTGGGACCACTCCTCAACGGGCTCGTGAACTACGAGTACTGGCTTCCCGGGCCGAAGATGAGCTTCGCGGGCGTTCAGAGACTGATTGCCGAATACCAGGCAAGGGCCGAGGGGAAGGACGTAGATCCGCTGGGCTACTACGTCGCCCCGCAGGCCTATGCCCAGATGCAGGTCATCGAGCAAGCCGTTCGAGAAACCGGTAGCCTGGACGATGAGAAGCTGGCGACGTACACGCGCGAGTCGCCCTTCAAAACGGTGGTAGGCGACGTCCGCTTCGGACCAGGGGGCGGCTGGGTCCAGCCTCGGGTCCTGCACGCGCAGTTTCAGAACATCGCCAAGTACGAGGTGGGCGAGTTTCGCGACGGGAAGACCGAGGTCGTCGTCGGGCCGAAGGAGTTCGCATCGGGCGAGCTGATCTACCCGTACGCAAAGGCCAAGCGGACGTAGTCGGGTTACGTGCAGTGTCGGCAAACAGTGCGACCAGAAAAGGGAGTGAAGATGAAGACGATCATCGGCAGCGGCAAGAATCCGGACGAGATGAAGAAAAACCTCGAAGTGGTCAAGGAGCTCTACAGGGCCGCGGAAGCGGACGTAAACGACATCACGACGTTCGTGTCGCAGTTTGCCGACAACGGGTACTTCTACGACGTCTCGGCCGGCAAGAAGTACTACGGCAAGGACCTCGGCAACGTGGTGGCGATCTACCACGCAGCGTTTCCCGACATGCACCGGGAGCTGGACGAATTCTACGTCCTCGAAGACATGGTCATCGTCCAGCTGTCGCTGAACGGGACCCACAAGGGTCCACTCGAGTTGCCGATCGGCACCATCCCGGCGACGGGCAAGAGAATGAAGACCCCCTGTGCCGACTATTTCAAAATGAAGAACGGCAAGATCGAGTACTTCCATTGCTACACCGCCGCAACGGTTCTACTGACGGAGATCGGGGTGATCGGCAACATCGGCGCCGCAATCGCGGGCTCCAAGGCCTGACAGCCGATTACAGCCAATGACGGCCGGGCGAACGAATGGTGAGGGAAGAATGCCGGCGAGGCTATCGGGGAAGGTGTGCATCATTACGGGCACGGGCGGGAGCATCGGCCGGGAAGCCGCCTTGGTCTTCGCTGGCGAGGGCGCGTGTGTCGTGGGGTGTGACTTGAACGTGGAGGCGGCGGAAGCGACCGTTCAGATGGTTCGGAAGCAGGGCGGCACGATGGTGTCCCTGCATCCGTGCCGTCTGAGCGAACCGGCCGACTGCAAGGCGCTTGTCGACCTCGCGGTGCACACGTTCAGCCGGATCGACGTGCTCTTCAACAACGCCGCGACGGCGTCCTTCAATTGGCTCGAGGACATCACCGACGAGGAGTGGGACCGCAACCGCCGGGACGAGGTGGACCTGGTCTTCTACCTGACGCGTGCGGCGTGGCCCCACCTCAAGGGCAGTCGAGGCGTGGTGGTGAATACGGCGTCACTGACGGCCTCGCCGAGCTTCAGGAACCTCCCGTCCCTGGCCCACACCACGGCGAAGGCGGGAATCATCGGGATGACCCGACAGCTGGCCATGGAGGGACGGGACCATGGAATCCGGGCCAACTCCATCTCGCCCGGGATCATCGAGACGAACCAGACGCGAGAGCAGCTCGAGGATCCGGAATGGGCCGGCACCATGCTGGGGAAGACCTTGCTCGGTCGGTTGGGCCGGCCAGAGGAGGTGGCGAACGTGGCTCTTTTCCTGGCCTCCGGAGAGAGCTCGTACGTCACCGGAATAGACGTCGTGGTCGATGGCGGCATGAAGGCGTGGTGACGCCCGAGTTGGGGCAAATCTCCGAGTATCGATATCTACCAAACAAGGAGTTTCAATGAAGCGCTCGCTGGCTCTGTCGTCTCTGGCCCTGCTGTCCCTCGCTTTCGTGTGTATGGGCGCTGCGCGCGCCGCGGATCCGGCGCCGGCGCCGAACGCTGGCGCGGCCAAGAAGGTCGACTGGGAGCACATGTCGTTCGACCAACGAAAGAAGCTCATGAAAACGTCTGTGTACCCCGAGCTCAAAAAGGCGTTTCAGGCTGCCGACCCGAAGAGGTTCAAGACCTTCACTTGTGCAACCTGCCACGGAGCGGGCGCCACGGACGGAAAGTTCAAGATGGCGAACCCCGCGCTGCCAAAGCTACCGCTAGACCACGCGGGCATGACCGCGCTCGAGCAAAAGAAGCCCGAGATCTTCAAATTCATGGAGACGGTGGTCAAGCCGAAGGTCGCCGAGCTGATCGGCGTGGCCGAATGGGCGCCGCAGAATCCGAAGGGTTTCGGCTGCTACACGTGCCACACTGTCGAACAGGCGAAGTGAGCCACTCGAATGCCCAAAACGATCATCATCTGCGGCTATGGGCCTGGCATTTCCAAGGCGGTGGCGGAGAAATTCGGCGCCGAGGGGTTCCAGCTGGCGCTGGTCGCGCGCACGGCCGACAAGCTGGCGGCAGGCGTGAGCGCGCTCGGCGCGAAGGGGATCAAGGCGGCGGCGTTCACGGCCGATCTCAGCGATCCGGTGTCGGTCCGCGGGGTGGGCCAGAAGGGGCGCGCCGC
>CALAOV010000349.1 GCA_937889515.1 uncultured Myxococcales bacterium
CCGGCGCTGCCCGTCGAACCGGCGCTGCCCGTCGAACCGGCGCTGCCCGTCGCGCCGGCGCCGCCGCTCTGTCCACCGCCGGAGCTGCCGCCCATCGGCGGATCGCAACACTTGGAGCCGGGGCCGCAGCTCAGGACGCCGAGCGAGATCAGCGCGGTAGCCACCGCGAGGAGACGGGTCTGCGTCATGGGGGGACTCCTTAGAACTGAGCGAAGAAGTTGGCGATGCCGCTGGCGGCAAAGCTGGGAATGGTATGCCCCTCACCCGCCACCGGACACCAGACGACCGGATAGCCGCTGTCGCATCCGTCGTAAGACATACAGGGGGACGGGGTGACCGCCGCGAAGGTCGTCCCACAGTGGTTGTCGGCCAGGAACTGATCGCGCGCCGTCTCGTCGCCCGAGATGGCGACGGTCGTGTCGGCGTCGCCGTGGGTGATCCAGGCGGCAATCGGGTGGCTCTTGCAGGACGACGCGGAGCCGAAGAGCGCACCGGACATAACGCCGACGGCACGGAAGACGTCGGGCATCTGGCAGCCGATCGCGTCGGACATGATGCCGCCGTAGCTCATGCCGGTCGACATGATGCGCGTCGTGTCGACGCAGAAATTCGATTCCATCCAGGCGATCATCGCCTTGGCGAACGCGATGTCGCCGCCGTTGGTGTTGGGCCAACCGCTGGTCGTCGCGTCGCCGGGGGTGCTGAGGAGGCCCTGGCCCGCGACGAAGATCGTGCTCGGGAGTAGCGGCTGGACGCCGTAGAAGCTGCCGCCGAAACCGGTCGCGATGAGCGCGGAGGCGCTGCCGCCCGCGTAGTGCCAGGCGAAGACCATCCGGGTGGGCGTGCTCGAGTTGTAGGTGCTCGGCACCGAGACGTAGAACTGCCGCGCGGTCACCGTGCCCTTGCTGTCGGTGACGTTGATCGTCTGCGGGTTGGCCGCGCCCAAGGTGGGCGGGGTCAGCCCGCAGCCGGCGGTCGTCGTCCCGCCGGCCGCACCGCCGCTGCCGGTCGTTCCGGCGTGGCCCGCGCCTCCGGATCCACCGCCGGCGGTTCCAGCGTGGCCCGCACCGCCGGTGGTGCCCGCGCCACCGGACGTTCCCCCGTGGCCGGCGCTGCCGGTGGTGCCCGCGCCACCGGACGTTCCCGCGTTGCCGGTGGTGCCCGCGCCACCGGTGGTTCCCGCGCTGCCGCTCGTTCCGGCGCTGCCAATGGTACCCGCGCTGCCGGTGGTGCCGGCGTTGCCGCCAGAGATCCCGCCCGCGGCGCCGCTGCCGGCGTGTCCGCCGGCGGAACCGCTTTGGCCACCCGCGCCCGTGCCGCCGGTGCCGCCGCCGCAGCTCAGCAGACCGAGAGAGAGCAGAGCGCCGGCACCAGCGAGAAAACGGGTTTGCATCGTGGGACTCCTAGAATTGGGCGAAGAAGGTGGCGATGCCGCTGGCGGCGAAGCTGGGAATGGTGTGCCCTTCACCCGCGACGGGACACCAGACCAGCGGGTAGCCGCTGTCGCAGCCGTCGTAGGAAACGCAAGGCGACGGGTCGACCGCGGCCGAGGTCGCGGCGCAATGGTTGTCGGCCAGGAACTGGTCGCGCGCCGTCTCGTCGCCCGAGATGTCGACCATGGGGTCGGCGTCGCCGTGGGTGATCCAGGCGGCGATCGGGCGGCTCTTGCAAGACGACCCGGAGCCGAAGAGCGACCCCGACATGACGCCCAGCGCGCGGAAGACGTCGGGCATCTGGCAGCCGATGGAGTCGGACATGATCGCGCCGTAGCTGAATCCGGTCGACATGATTCGCGTCGGGTCGACGCAGAAATTCGATTCGGCCCAGCTGATCATCGCCTTGGCGAACGCGATGTCGCCGCCGTTGGTGTTGGGCCACCCGCTGGTCGTCGCGTCGCCCGGGGTGCTGAGCAGCCCTTGACCGGCGACGTAGATCGCGTTCGGAAGCAACGGCTGCAGGCCGTAAAATCCGCCGCCGAAGCCGGTGCCGGCCAGCGCGACCGCGGTGCCGCCGGCGTAGTGCCAGGCGAAGATCAGGGGCAGCGGCGTACTTGGATCATAGTTGGCCGGTACGGCGACGTAAAACTGTCGCGCCGTCGTCGTCCCCTTGCTGTCGGTCACGTTGATGGTCTGCGGATTCGCCGCGCCCACCGTCGGCGGGGTCGCGAGGCCACAGCCGGCGGTGGTGCCGGTCCTACCTCCGGTGGCTCCGCTCGTTCCGGCGCCGCCAGACGTGCCGGCGCTGCCCGAGGTCCCCGCGACGCCGGCCGCACCTCCGCTGCCTGCAACACCGGATAGCTTCGGCATCGTGCCGCTCGAGCTACACGCGGCGCCTGCGGCGATGACCAACGGAACGAGCACGTGGGGGACGCGCATCGGATCCTCCTTCAGGTCGGCGGAAAATACAGTCTGGCCGGGGGCTTCCGGCGTGTCAATCGCGGGCGGCGCCGCGTCAAACGCCCGGGTAGCGGCCGATCTCGAGGTAGCGGCGTTCGGTCGGATCCCAGGCGAACTGCGCCGCACCTCCGATCCCGTTCTGGCCGACATCGATGACGACGTACTCGACCGGGTAGCTCGGCTCGCCGTCCATCTGGGCGGCCGCCTGGTCGGTGTCGCTGAAGTAGGCGCCGACGTCGACGTGCGAGTGGTAGACGATCTTGGCCGGCGTTTCGCCGCGCAGGCTCTTGCCCAGCGTGAAGAGATCGGCGGCGCCCAGGTTGTACGCGGTGCGCGCGTCGCGCGCGTGCATCACCGGATCCTCGGCGTGTAGCTCGTTCTGGATGTTGGCGCAGGCCACCGCGCGGTCGGCGACGGGCAGCCCCTTGGGGCCGTATACGATGCCGCAACATTCGTTCGGGTAGTCGCGGCGCGCGTGCGCGTAGATCTCTGCCAGCGTGTCGGCGCCGACGGTCGGGTGGGGCGGCGGCGGTATCTTGGGCGGCGCGCTCACGGCGCGCGCACCGGTTTGGGAGGCATCGGCGCCTCGAAGTAACGCTCGGCCCGATCGGGGAACAAGGTGACCACCACGCCGGGCCGATGCGCCGCCACCAGCCGCTTGGCGATGCGCAGGCCGCCCGCCAGCGACGCGCCGGACGAATGTCCGACCAGGAGACCTTCTTCCTTGGCCAGCCGCTCGGAGACGTCCCAGGCCTCGTCGGTGTCCATCGGGAAGACGCCGTCGAGCTCCTCCGGGTGATAGATGGGCGGGACCAGCGAGCTCTCCATGTGCTTGAGCCCCTCGAGGCCGTGCAGCGCTTCCGCCGGCTCGACCGCCCAGACCTCGATGTCGCGCCGGTATTCCTTGAGCCGCCGTCCGGTCCCCATCACCGTGCCGGTGGTGCCGATGCCGGTCACGAAGTGGGTGACGCGCCCTTCGGTCTGCTCCCAGATTTCGCGCCCGGTGGTGTTGTAATGGGCCAGGGGATTCCCGAGGTTCGAGTATTGGTCCGGGTAGAAGTAGATCCCGGGGTTCTCCTCGACCATCCGGCGGCAGAGCCGAATGGCGCCGTCGGAGCCCTCCATCGGATCGGAGAAGACCAGCTTGGTGCCGTAGGCCTCGGTGATCTTGCGCCGCGCCCAGGAGACGTTTCCCGGCATCACCAGGGTGACCGGGTACCCGAGCGCGCCGCCGATGAGCGCGTAGGCGACGCCGGTGTTGCCGCTGGTCGAGTCGATGATGGTTTTCCCGGGCGCGAGCGTGCCAGTCCGGATCGCGTCGCGGATCATCTGAGAGGCGGCGCGATCCTTGACCGAGCCGCCCGGGTTCATGAATTCGCACTTGGCCCACAGCTCGACGCCGGGCGTGTCGCGCTCGAAGGCCGGGAGCCGCACGATGGGGGTGTCGCCGATGAGGTCGGTGATGCGCTCGGCGACGCGGAGGCGCGCCCGGCGGACCGGATCGAGCGCCAGCGTCATCGCGCGCCGATCCGCTGCGCCAGCGGCTC
>CALAOV010000350.1 GCA_937889515.1 uncultured Myxococcales bacterium
GCCAAGTCCCCCGCCCTGCTCGACGTCAGCCTCGAGATCAACGCCGGCGAGATCTTCGGGCTCATCGGCCCGAACGGCGCCGGCAAGACGACCTTCCTCGGGTGTCTGCTCGGCCTCCTGAACCCCACCGAAGGAACCATCCGGATCGACGGCGCGCCGCCGGACGCGATGGCGGTGCGGATGGTGTCGGGGTATCTGCCGGAGCGGCTGCAGTTCGATCGCTGGATGACGGGGCGTGGCTTTCTGGCGTTTCAGCATTGTCTCGCCCGGCAGCCGGCCAAGTCGCGGGACACGGACGTGGTCCGGGGGCTCACGCGGGTGGGCCTCGAGACGGACCGGTGGGACATGCCGGTCAAGAAGTACTCGCGCGGGATGTTGCAGCGGCTCGGCATGGCGCAGGCGCTGGTGGGCGATCCGAAGTTCGTTTTTTTGGACGAGCCGGCCTCGGGCGTCGATCCCGCCGGCGTGCTCGCCTTCCGCGACATCCTCACCGATCTCAAGCAGCGGGGCGCGACGGTGATCCTCAATTCCCACCAGCTCGATCAACTCGAACGGGTGTGCGACCGGGTTGCCTACATCGAGGCCGGGAAGATCCGGCAGATCGAGAACCTTCACCACTCGGAACAGGGGCGTCGGGTCCTGATCGTGCGTTGGCTGGCCAACGACGCGACGCCCTCTGCCGAAAGCTTGGCCGCGCTGGCGAAACAATCGGACGCCGACGTCCTCGAGGTCGCTCCTGGACGGGCGCGCCTGTCGGTCGGCGACGATGCAGGCGCGGCCGCGGTCTTGCGCGCGCTGGTTCAGGGTGGATTCCCGGTGATCGAGGCGGCGCCCGAGCTGGGACGTCTCGAGAAGCTCTTTCGGCCCGAGGCGAAGGAGAAAACATGAGCGAGCTGAGCGTCCTCTGGGCGTTGATCCGGGCGACCTGGGGCGAGCGGCTGTCGCGGCCGCTGGTCGGGATCCTGGTCGTGGTGTTTTGCGCCTCCAAGGTCCTCGCGGCCAGCCTCACCCATGAGCTCGACGATCCGAGCTTCTATCTGACGCTCCTGTTTGCGGCGGGAACCGTGGGACGGGACGTGTCGTCGGGCGTGTTGCCGGTCCTCTTCACGCGGCCGATCGCGCGGAGCACCTACGTGTTCGCCAAGTGGCTCGCCGCGGGCACCGCCGCCGGAACGATCGGCGCCCTGACCATCGTGGTCCAGGCGCTGTTGCTGTCGCATCGAGGGGCCGATGTCGCCGGGTCGGCGATCGCGGCCTCGATCTTCGGCGGCTTCACCTCGGCGTTCGGGATTTCGTCGGTGCTGGTGTGCTTCTCTGTCTTCTTGTCCGGGATCGGCGACATCGCGCTGTGGGGTGGCCTGATCCTGGTTGGAAAGCTCTCCGTTCGGTACGTACCTCAGCGCGTCGCCGACGAGTGGGGAGCGCTGCTTCACCCGGCCCTCGACTGGGGGGCCGCGTCCGGATCGCATCTGGTCACCGCGTTTCAGGTGGTCTCCTACCTCTCGACGGTCAGCCTGTTCCTCTGCCTGGCCGTGATGGCGGCGAATCGGAAGGAAATCTCCTATGCGGCCGGATAGCCACCAGTCGACCCGGGGGCGCCCCACGGTCCTGCTGGCCGTCGCGGCGGGGCTGCTGGTGGCGCGCGTCGCGATCGGCGTCTACGACGCGCACCATCCGCCGCCCGTGAGCGGCCTGGTCCACTGGCGGGCGCCCGAAACCGCGGAGGCCGCCGCCGTGGCCGAGGGACGACCGATCCTCTACGAATTTTCGGCCGCCTGGTGTCAGCCCTGCCAGCAGATGGAACGAGAGGTCTTCGCCGACACCGACGCGGCCGATTTCATCAACCAGACCTACGTCGCCGTTCGCGTCGCCGACGAAGATCGGGGCGCCGTCGCAACCGCGCTTCGCAAAGAGCACCACGTCGATGGGCTGCCGACGCTCCTGGTCGTCCATCCGGGCGCCGCCCGGCCGGTTCGCGTCGAAGGCTACCGCGGCAAACGGCTGACCCTCGCCTTCCTCAAGCAAGCCGCCACGCCCTCCCAGCCGATCATGCCCGGCTTCGGCTCTTTCCGCTGATCGACGACAACGCGGGTCAGATCGCGCCCCCGCGGCCCCCGACGGCGGCCAATCCCACGCCAACCCGCGCCCCGGCCTCCAGCCCGGCGCGTCACCAGCCGATTCCTAGTGTACGGTGCCCCCCGGAGACTCCCGCGCCTTGCGTCCGCTGCTCGTCGTCCCGCCCCTCTTTGGCACGGAGATCTACGACGA
>CALAOV010000351.1 GCA_937889515.1 uncultured Myxococcales bacterium
CCGAGATCTACACTCTTTCCCTACACGACGCTCTTCCGATCTCTCGATTTCAAGGAGATGCTCTACGGCGCGAACCTGCCGACCGAGGGCGTCCTGGCCGACGAGGTGCGCAGCGCGACCGCCGAAGCGATGGGGCCGGTGGTCGGTCTTCCGGTGGACCCCGAGACGCCGGGCGCCTTCACCCTCGACGTCGCGCCGATCGGGGGCGCGGCGAACGATCGCGCGCTCTCCGAGATCTGGAATCGGGCGCTGCGGGCGGGGCTGGTCGCGGCGGCGGGAACCATCGCGATCCTGCTGGTCCTGGCGGCGGGCGGCGGCGGGATCTTCTCGCTGCCGCTGGCGTTCGCGCCGCTGGCGGTCGCGATCGCACCCTCGGCGCTCCTGCGGGAGCCGGTCGGTCTGCCGGCCCTGTCGTTTTTCTGCGGCGCCCTGGTCGGGGGCGCTATTTTGGCGTTGTTGGTGACGCCGGGGCCCGAACCGCGTGGTCGAACATGAGCGGCAGGAACATCGGTGCCTGCGCGTGGGCGGCGCTCTGTCTGGCCGGCTGCAGCCTGCCGCCCTGGCAGATCGGCGCGCCGCTCAATGGCCACCCCTCGATCCCCCCCTATGAGGCGCGGCTGACCCCGCGGGAGGCGCGCGAGACGGCCACCCGCGAGCGCGCGTTCGGTCACCAGGTGCTGGAGCTCGGTGCGCTGGGCTCGCTCGCCCAGTCGGAGCGCCTGGCGGAGGCCGAGACCGCGCGCCTGTGCGAGCTCCTGTATGCCCGGGCGGAGAGCTTTCGGGCCCGCGGGCGCGCCGCGCCCTGGAGCCGAGATCTGGAACGATTGGCCCGGCTCGATCCCGCCGCCGGGCAGCGGCTGGTCGTCGAGCGGGCGGCGGCTGCTGCCGCGGCGGGCGATGCGTGGAAGGCCATCGGCGCTCGTGGCGAAGCGCAGGCCGCGTTCGATCGGGCCGCGTTGCTGGGCGGCGTGGCTCGGGCCTGGACCGCCGAACCGCTCCCGCCGCCGGCCGCGCCACCGGCGACGCTTCCGAGCGATCTCGAGGGCTGGGTGCTGGCGGAGCCGGCGCTATCGACCCGCCTCTTGCCGCTCTCGGCGGCCTTTCCGGCGGTGCTGGACGATCGGCCGCGCGCGCTGCGCTGGGTGGAGATCCTGCTCGATGAAGATCCCAGCTCCCCCGATGTTCTGGAGGTGGCGGCCTTGGTGTTCGGGCGCGCCGGTCGCTTCGGCGGCACCGATCGCATGTTGATGGAGCTGACGTTTCACACGCCCGATCGCGCCGCCGGGCTGGCGCGTGGCGCCGCGGTGTGGGACCGCCTGGGGCGCCCGCGCGAAGCCTGCGCCCAGTGGATTCGCGCCGCCCGCTGGCGCGACGAGGCCGAGGACCCCAACTGGGGGAAGGCGATCGCCTGTACCCGCAAGGATCCCGGCGCCGGCGACTGGCGCGAGATTCGCGCCTACGTCCTTCAGCGAGCCCGGCCCGAACAGCGCGACGCCCTCGCCACCGCCCTCGATGCCAGCTAGCGGGGGCGTTCTTCGAAGGCCAGCAGCTTGGCGCGGAGCTCCGCGAACGTCGTCGCGTCGGCCGGCGCATCGGCGAGGTTGGTCTTCTCGCCCGGATCCCGCTTGAGATCGTAGAGCTCCCAGCGCCGGTCGCTTATTCGATGGATGATCTTGTGGTTGCCCACGACCATCATCGCGGACTGGTGAGGCCAGGCGGTGGCGGGCATCTGCTCGGCGAAGATCGGCGCCGGCGGTTGCGCCCGCCCTTCGATGCGCGGCATCAGGCTGCGGCCACGCATCGACGCCGGAATCGGCGCGCCCACCAGATCGAGCAGCGTCGGGGCGACATCGACCAGCTCGGCGTCGTCGTCGATCACGCGCGGGGTCTGCCCAGGCACGGCGATGATGAGGGGCACCCGGGTCTGCTCGTCGAAGAGATCGGTGCCGTGGAAGTAAGCTTTGTGCTCGCCCCAGGCTTCGCCGTGGTCGGCCATGATGACGATGGCGGTCGTCTTGTCGAGCCCCAGATCCCGGACCGCGTCGAAGAGCTTCTTGACCCACAGGTCCGCGAAGGCGATCTCGTAGTCGTACTTCTCCATCAGCCCGGGCAGGCCCGAGAGCGAGGTGGGGAACTCCTTGTGCGGCATGTAAGACGAATGCGGCTCGAACAGGTGGGTCCACAGCACGAACCGCTCGTGGTGCGCGGCCGCCTGCTGCAGCCGCGCGATCACCCGCGGGACGATGCGCGGCGAGGCGCTGTCCTTGTTCGATTCGGCGATCGTCCCGGCGCCGTCGTCCGACCACTCCGCGAACCCTCTGCTGATCCCACGGTCGGCCGTGAAATAGAAGTGCGAGAAGATCCCGATCGGCTTGAGCCCCGCGGCGGCCAGCCCCTCGAAGAAGGTGTGGTTGGTCGGGAGCAGGTTCGGGTAGTTCACCGTCGGCTTGTCCCACCCGATGTCGGTCGGGTAGCGGCCGGTCAGGATCGAGGGGAACGACCGTGGCGTGTTCGGGGCCTGCGACCAGACCCGCCGAAAGTAGGCCCCCCGCCGCGCCAGCGCGTCCAGTGTGGGGGTGAGCGAGTGACCTGCCGGGCGGCCATATCCCGCGACGCCCAGCCGATCGGCCCGAAACGCGTCGATGGTGACGATCAGGACGTTGCCCTTGAACGCGCCCTCGCGCGTCTTGACCGGCACAATCGGAATGTCCGGAATGTCCGGGACCTCCGCAACGTCCGTAGTCGGCTTCGCCCCGGCGGTCGTGGCGGTCGGCTTCGCGTCGCCGCCTTCGCAGTCCTGGTCGATGCCGTCGCCCGGGATGTCCTGGGCGCCCGGATAGACGTCGGCGCGTGTGTCGTCGCAGTCTCCGCCGCCGAACCGCGCCGAGAACCCATCGCCGTCGTGATCGGTGAGGCGGCGGGCCGTCGCCAACAGAAAGGGAAGGCCCCAGCCGGCGTCGGCGATCGCCCCGTAGGCCGGCGACCCTTCGGGCAGTCGCGCGCCCGCGGCGAGGCCCACCATCGCCGCGAGCGCGA
>CALAOV010000352.1 GCA_937889515.1 uncultured Myxococcales bacterium
TGGCGCAGCAGACGCGCGATCACGCGGCGCGCGACCTCGCGCCCCACGCCGTCCAGCCCTTCAAGACGAACGCTGTCGCGCTCGGCGGCCAGCGACAAGGTCACCCCGGCCACCGCCTCGATTGCGCGGAGGTTGGCCTGGTCTGGACCGATCATCGCCGCACCCGCCTCGCCGGCCGGGAGCGGCAGGACGGAGTGGAGGCGCTCGGTCAGATAGTGTCCGAAGAAGCGCCCCATCGCGATTCCCATGATCCGCTTGGAGTCCTTGTCGGCCCCTTCCTGGGCCGCTTCGGCGCCGACGCGCTCGACCCGCGCCGCCGCCAGACGGGCCTCCTCGATCTCGGCCTCGCGGAGGGCGTCAATCGCGGCGGTCGAAGACTGGCCCGCCGCGCGCTCCAGGGCCGCCCGCGACGCCGCGCCGGCCGCGGCGCTCTCGCCCCGCAGGCGCGCGACCTCGGCATCGGTCACCGCGATCCGGGCGCGCACCGCCGCCGTCCGCTTGGAGACCTCGATGCTGTGCGCGTCGGAGAGTCGCTGCTCGGCCTGTCGTTCGGTGATGCGCCGCAGACGCGCCTCGATCTCCGTGCCGCGAGCTTGTCGGGTCATCTCCGCGGCGGCGCCGAGGGCGCGCGCTTCCTCGCGACCGTTGATCTCGCCGGCGCGCAAGATCTCCGCGCACTCCGCCGCGGCGGCCCGGGTGATGGCGGCGGTAACCTGCCGAGCCCCCGCCGACATGGCCTCCGCGCGGTGACGGGCCAGGCGGCGCCCGAGCCAGACGCCCACCCCGGCGGCGGAGACCACGGCAGCCAGGAGAGCGACCAGCGACGAATCGAGCATCAGCGGGCTGGGCGTCCCGCCTAGGCTTGGCCGATCACCAGACCGAGGTGCTCGCGCACGGTGAAATACTCCTCCGAGACCGACCAGAGGATCAGATCGCGGAGCTTGTCCTTGGGATCGGCGACGCCGATCGATACCGGCTCGGTCTGAACCAGCCGGGTGGCGACCTCCAGATCGTTGCAGATCAGGAACCCGGCTCGCGTCGCCGTCATGTCGACCGCGTTCGACCACTTGTGAATGTCGGCCTCGCCCTTGGCGGCGATGAAGTGCTGCACCACCGCCCCGAGCTGCTCCACCATCTGCGGCGGCACCGCGCGCTTGAGGAGCTCGAGGTACTGGCCCACCGGCTGCTGCACGTCCGCCTTGACCTCGAACTTCGGTTGCACCAGGCGCAGCGCCGCCAGGAACACGATCTTGAGCTCGGCCACCGTCGGCACCACCGTGGGCCAGCGGACGAAGTGATCGGGCCGCATGAAGGTCAGCCGCTTGCCGATCACGTAGGCCAGATCCTTCTCGGGCCGTCCCTGGAGCAGGCTCGATCCGACCACGAACGACGGGATCAGATGGGCCTTCTCACGCGCGTTGGCCATGTCCAGCTCGCCGGGAGACTCGGGCCGCAGATACAGCTCCGGCTGCGGCGCGCCCAGCACCTGGTTGACGTAGTTGAACACCTTGCTGAAGAGCAGCTGATCGGTGGCGACGTCGCGCCGGTCCTTGCGCTTGAGCCCCCAGTCCTTGTGCTCCTTGGCCCGCCCGCTCGCGACCGCCTGACTGACGGCGGCGAAGATGTGCGAGATGTAGCGATCCTCGTCGGGGTGGTAGATGTTCTTCCAGAGATCTTCGGTGAGGCGGGCCTTGGCGCGGACGAAGCCCTTGGGGCGGTACTGCTCGAAGAACTGCTGCTCCTCGGGGTCGGCCTTGTGCAGAAAGGCCATCGCCGCGGCCACGCACCAGGCGCGGTCGTACTGCTGCATGGCCATGTAGAGGCCACGCAGCGTCTTGAGGTAGACCGCCATCTGCCCGAAGTCCTGCGAGACCTTGATGAGGTGGCGGTACTCCTTGACGGCCTTGTCGTAGGACTCGGGCCCGGAGAGCTGGTAGAGCTCGGCCAGGATCTGGTGACGCGGCGTCGCGTCGGGATCCAGCTGGACGCATACTTCGAAAGCGGCCGTCGCCGACTTGAAGTCTTTGAGCCGCGATCGGTAGATCTCGCCCAGGCCGTGCCAGAGCGCGACCTGGGTCGCCTTGCGCTCGCCCTCCGGCTCCTGGCCGAGGCGCTTGATCATCTTCCGGAAGTTCCGCTCCTGGTTCTTCCAGTCCTTCTTGGCGGTCATCACCTTGTCGATGCGCTCGAAGGCCTTCAGATCGTCGGGGTCCTCGTCGAGCGCCTGGTTGTACAGCTCGACCGCCTCGTCGGTGGAGTGCAGCTCGTAGTTGGCGATGTTGCCGGCGGCCACCAGGAAGCGGGCCTTGACCTTGCCGCTCTCCAGCTCGGCCAGCTTCATGAGGATCTCCATCGCCTTCTTCCACTGCTTGGTCTCGCTGAAGAGGTCGAGGAGGTTGTGCAGGAGCTGCCGGTCGGTCGGCTTGAAGTTGAGCGCCTCCAGATGCGCCGCGATCGCCTTCTGTGGATTGGAGAGCTTGTCCTTGTAGATCTGCGCGATCTCTTCGGAGAGGTTGAACTTCTCGTCGGGCGGCGTGGCGGCCGCGGACAGCACGGCCCGCTTCTGCTTGATGACCGCCTCGAAATCTCCCGCCTCGGTGTAGAGGTCCACCAAGGCCTGCAGCGTCGCGCGGTGGCCGGGCTGGATCTCCAGCGCCTTTTCGAACATGTTGACGGCCTTGGTGCGCTCGTTGAGCTTGAGCTTGATGCGGCCCAGCCGGAAGAAGATGTCGACGATTTCGTCGTCCTTCTGCGTGTCGCGGTGGTGGACCAGGATGGTCTGATAGATCCGGAAGGCGTCGTCCCAGTGCTCGAGGCGGTAGAGCAGCCCGGCCCGATCGACCAGCGTCGGCAGATAGGTCGAATCGAGGTCGTAGGACTGCTTGTAGTACTTGAGCGCCTTCTCGTTCTCGCCCAGCTTGTCGGCCGCCTTGGCGAGGTGGTGGTAGAGCTGGGTGAGCTCGCGGTTGGTCTTGCGCTCGCCCTTGCGCGCCAGCATCTCGAGGATGGGGACCAGCGGCGCCCACTCCTCGCGCTTGAAGTAGATCTGTGAGAGCGGCTCCGCCGCCTCGACATGCTCGGGATCGAGCTGCAGGACGCGCGCGAACAGATCGGCGGACTGCGCCTCGTCGTTGAGCTTGTCCTGGAAGATCTTGCCCGCCTCGTGAAGCAGCCGGGTCTTCTCGAGCGGGTTGACGGTGGCCGCCTCGGCCCGAATCATGAGCTGCGCCGCCTTCTGCCAGTCGCCGCGCCGCTTGTAGATGCCCAGCAACGACAGCATCGACGGAACGTGCGCCGGATCCTGCGACAGCGCCTCGACCAGGTACTCCTGGGCGGGCTCCGGATCCTTCATCTGCTCGTCGAACACCTTTCCTAATCGATAGTTGAGGTCGACCTTCTCTTTCGGATTGGTGCTGACGCGGATGAGGCGCCGCATGATCTCGACGGCCTGATCCCACTGCTCCGTCTCTTCATAGAGACGCGCGATCCCGGCCAGCGCCTCGGGGTGATCGGCCTCGACGGTGAGCACGTCGTTGTAGGAGTCGATGGCGCGATCGAGATCGCGCAGCTCCTGCTCGTAGACCTGACCCATCTTGGTGAAGATCTCGATCCGCTCGTTGGCGTCGACCGTGACGGCCAGGTGCTTGCGGTAGGTCTCGACCAGCGGCTCCCACTTGCGTTCCTGGCGGTAGAGCCGTTCGAGGTCTCGGTAGGCCTTGGCGTTCTTCTCGTCGATGAGGAGAATCTTCTCCAGCACCTCGGCGGCGCGATCCGGCTTGGCGAAGTTCTCTTCCCAGATCGTCGCCATCTTCTGGTAGGTGGCGACCCGATCCTCCTCGGGCGGCGAGACCTCCAGCCGGTGCTCGAGGTTCTCGACATACTCCTCCATCCGACCGGTCTTCTCGTAGAGCGTGTCGAGGGCGGTGAGCGCCGCCAGGTTGCGGGAATCGACGGTGAGCACTTCCTTGTAGGCGTCGACGGCGCGGTCGTTGTCGCCCAGGCGATCTTCCCACAGCTCGCCGACCTGCAACTTGAGCTTGATGGCCTGATCGGTGTCGCTGACCACCTGCGACTTCTTGGCCAGCACCTCGACCAGGCGATCCCAGGCCTGGGTGCGGCGGTAGAGCCGCTCGAGCGCGTTGATGGCGTCGATGCAATGCTCGTCGGTGTCGAGCGCGCGCTGGTAGGCGTTCATGGCCTGGGTCGCGTCGCCGACCTGACCTTCGTAGGTGTCGGCCAGCTGCAGGAGGATGTCGACCCGCAGGGTCGGATCCAGCTCGCACTCGGCGTGGCGGGCCAGCACGGCGACCAGATCGCTCCACTTCTTCTGCTTGCGGAAGAAGTCCTCCAACGCCTGCAGCGCGCCGATGTGCGCGTTGTCGAGCTGCAAGGCCTGCTGGGCCGAGGCGATGGCGTAGTCGGTGTGGCGCAGCGCCGAGTCGTACCAGCGCGCGATCTTCACCCACAGATCTGCCGCCTGCTTGGGATCGGCGATCCCCTGCACCACCTGGGTGTAATCGCCGATGAGCTCGTTCCACTTGTCGGCCGCCGTCGCCAGGCGCTCCAGCTCCTTGGCGACGTGATCGTTCGAGTAGTCCTCGCGGAAGGCCGCCTGCAACGTCACGAACGCGCTGTCGCGGTCGTCCAGCTGTTGTTCGTAGATCTCGGCCACCAGGACCAGCAGGCCGATTCGCGCCGTCGCGTCGGTCGCGAACTCGGTCCGCGCCAGCAGCAGGTCGACCAGCTTCACCCAGCTCTTGCGCTGCCGGTAGAGCTGCTCCAGCTCGATCGAGGCGGTCGCGTTGCTGGGATCGATCTGCAAGACGCGCTCATACACCTGCGCCGCCGAGCCGCCGTCGCCGATCTTGTCGGCCCAAAGCGAGGCCGCCTGCATGAGCACGTCGACCCGCTCGGTGGGGTTGGCCAGCGCCTCCGCGCGCCGCTCGAGGATGTCGACCGCCTCTTCCCAGCGGGCCTCCTGCATGAACAACCGCTCGAGCGCCGCCAGCGCCCGGAAGTCGGCGTGGTCGAGCTCGAGCACCTCGCGCCAGGCGTCGATCGAGTCCTGGGTGCGCATGAGCGTCTCGCCCTCGAGCTCGCCCAGCTGCACGAACAGCTCCTTGAGCTCATCGCTCTCGATGCCGCTGCCCCCGAGCTGGCCGACCTGGATCAGGCGCCGCAGGGACTGCGACAGCTCCTCCCAGGCGCCGGCGCTGCGGTAGTTGGCCGCGATGGCGCGGAGCGCGTCGATGTCCTGCGGATCAATCTCGAGGACCTTCTGCCAGCTCTCGAGCGAGTTGCGCTCGCGGGAGAGCTTCTCGCCCCAGATCCGTCCCAGGCGCTTGTAGATGGGGATCCTGGCCTCTGGATCCGGCGTCGCCACCACCTGCTTTTCGAGGACCTCGGTCAGGGGGGTCCACTCGCTAGCCATCTCGTGCAGATCGGCGAGGCCGGAGAGCGCGATGGCGTCCTCGCCACGCATGTCGACGACTTTCCCCCACAGCTCGACGGCCTTGGCGCGATCGTCGAGCGCATCGGCGGCCAGCTTGGCCATGCGGGCGTAGCAGTCGGCCAGCGCCATCTCGTCGCTCGTGATCTCGGCGAGCTTCTCGTAGACGCCGTACAGCTCGCTCCAGCGCTCGCTGCGGAAGTAGAGGCGCTCGAGGGCCTCGAGGGCTTCGCGCGATCGCGCCTCGTGCTCGAGGACGGCCAGATAGCTGGCGATGGCCGAGTCGACCTCTTCCAGCGCTTCGCCGTAGACCCGTCCGAGACGCAGGTTGAAGGCGACCAGCTCCGCTGTGTCGTCGGTGATGGTCAGACGCTGGCGCAGGATCCCGGCCAGGTTTTCGTACATCCCCTGGCTCTCGTAGATCCGATCGAGCGACGCGAGCGCCGCCGGGTCCTTGTCGTGCTCGCCGAGGACGTGCAGCAGCGCCTTTTCGGCGCGTTCGAGGTCACCCAGGTCGGCCTCGAAGCTGGCCGCCACGCGCAGGAGCACGTCGCGCCGAACCTCGGGCGGGCGATCGGCCGAGGCCGCTTCGGACATCGTCGTGACGTAGGCGTCCCACTGATGGGTGGCCCGCGCCAGGCGCAGCAGCTCGTCGAGCGCCTGCGCGGAAGAGGGATCTTCCTTGACCGCCTCGGCCCACCACTCGAAGGCCGCGACCTGATCGACCAGCTTGTTCTCGGCGATCTCGGCCAGCCGCCGCAGCAAGGCCTGGCGCTCCGCGATGTCGGTCGCCCGATCGAGCTGCACTTCGTAGATCTGGTGGAGGCGTTCCCACTCCTCGCCGGCCCGGTAGAGCGGCTCGAGGACCTCGGCGATCTCGAGCTGCATGGTGCCGCCCATGAACATCCGCTCGAGCGCGGCGCGGGTCTCCATGTGCGCGGGATCGGCGACCAGGATCTCCCGGTAGGCCTCGACCGCTTTGGGCAGCTCCATGATGGCCAGCTCGTAGATCTGCGCCAGCCGGAAGGTCAGCGCGACGCGCTGGTCGTCGGATGGCGCGATCTTGATCTCGCGCCGCACGATGTCCGCCAGCTCTTCCCACTGCTGCGCGCGACCGTAAAGACGATCGAGCGCCACCAGCGCCGGTTTGCTCTCCGGCTCGGCCTCGACGGCGCGCCGGTAGGTCGCGATCGCCTCGTCGGGCTGGTTGGTCTCTTCTTCGTAGACGCGCCCCAGGCGGAGCAACAGATCGATCTGCCGCCGCGGATCCTCGACCTTGTCGAGCTCCGTCGCGAAGAGATTGCCAAGCTTGGCCCAGTGACCCGTCTCGGCCGCCAGGCGATCGAGCTGCCCCAGCACGTCCTGGTTGGTCGGATCGACGCGCAGCGCGCGCCCGTAGATGTCGAAGGCCGCGTTCTGGTGCGACAGCCGCCGCTCCTCGATCTCGGCCATCCGCCCGAGCAGCTCCACCCGGCGCGCTACGTCTTCGCTGTGGGCCTGCATCACCTCGTAGACCGCGATGACCCGATCCCACTCGCCGGCGCTCTCGTAGATCGGCTCCAGCACCTGCGCGGCCAGCACCGGCTCGTCCTTGCCGGCCATGAGCGCCTCCAGCGCCTGGACCGTCGGCTCGTGCGCGGGATCCATCTGCAGGACCTGGCGATAGGCCTCCACCGCGCGCGCCAGATCCTTGAGGTGCTCGCGCCAGAGCTCACCGATCCGGAAGCGCAGCGACACCACCTCCGCCGGCGAAGGCGCCATCTCGGTCTGCCGCTCGAGCACCGCGAGGAGGTCGTACCAGCGTTCGAGCTGCTGGTAGAGGCGATCGAGCGCCTGGGCCGCGTCGTAGTCCTCGGGGTCGATGTCGATGATCGAGCTGTAGGTCTCGACGGCGCGTTCCTGATCGCCGAGCTCGCGGTCATAGACCTGTCCCAGCACGAACAGCATCTGCTTCTTCTCGGCCGGCGTCGCCGCCAGCTCCGCCTTCTTGGCGTAGACGTGCTTGAGATCGTTCCAGCGCCCGAGGCGGATGTAGAGCCGCTCCAACTGATCGAGCGCGGTCCGATCGCTGTCGTCGACGGAGAGCACGTGCTCGAAGACCCCCACCGCCTTGTCGAGGTTCTCGATGACCTCTTCGTAGAGCTGGGCGGCGCGGTAGAAGAGCGCCTTCTTCTCGCCGGCGCCCTCGACGATCTCGGCCTTGCGCTGCAGGAGCAGCACCAGGTTCGCGTAGTCGCCCCCGCGCAGATAGAGCTGCTCGAGCGCGTTCGCCGCCTCGAGATCCCGCGGCCAGGCGTCGAGGGCCGCGCTGTACGCCGCCGCCGCTTGCCGATCGTCGCTCAGGTCGACCTCGGAGAAGCGCGCGATCTTGTGATAGAGCGCGTTCTTTCGCTCGGGATCGGCGATCCCCGCCACCAGCTGTCCGTAGCGGGCCGCCAGGTCGTCCAGCTTGTCGAGCGCGCGCGCCAGTCGTTCGACCGACGTCTGCACCTCGGCGTTTTGCGGGTCCTCCGCCAGGGCCCGCCCGAGCGCCTCGTAGGCGCGCGCCGGATCGTCGAGGCCGACCTCGTATCCGTCGGCGATCTGCTTGAGGAGCGCGATCTTCTGCTCCGGATCGGACGCGTGCCGCGCCTCGACCTCGTAGACCGCGTTCAGGCGTGGCCAGTCGCCTCGGATCTTGTAGATCGGCCCCAGCAGCTGCGCGACGTCGAGCTCGTGCTGCGGGTTCGGCAGGATCCGTTCGAGCGCCGCGATGGTCTCCGGGTGCTCGGGTTCGAGCTGCAAGATCTTCGCGTAGGTGTCCACCGCCGCGCCCAGCTGGTTGAGCCGCTCCGCGCGCAGAGCGCCCAGGCGTCCCAGCAGCACGACGGACGCGGCCGGATCGTCGCCCACCAGCGCCAGCTGGCGCTGCAGGTTGTCGGCCAGCTCGCGGAACTCCCCCCGGCCGAGATAGAGCCGATCGAGCGCGCGCAGCGCCCGCACGCTGCCCGAGTTGTCCTGCAGCACCACATTCCAGGCCACGATGGCCTGCTCGGCGTTGCCCAGCATCTCCTCCCAGACCGTGGCGATGCGCGTCCGGATCTCTTCGCGCTCGGCCTCATCGGTGACCAGCTGCGCCTTCTTCAGCAGCGTGTCGACCAGATCGCTCCAGCGCTCGGTGCGGGTGTAGAGCCGCTCGAGCGCGACCAGCGCCGAGGCGTCCTCGGGCTGGATGCTCTGCGCGCGGCGGAAGTACTCCACGGCGCGGTCCGAGTGTCCCAGCTTCTCGTCGTAGGCCACCGCGACCACCAGCAAGAGCTCCCGCTCGAGCGGCGCGGGCAGCTTCTCTTTGCCCTTGGTGGAGAGCGCCTTTTCGTAGAGCGCCACCAGCTGCTGCCAGGTGTCGAGGATGTTGGCCAGGTTCTCGAGCGCCTCGCGCGCCGCCAGCGATCCCGGATTCTCTCCGAAGGCCCGGGTGTAGGCCTCCCAGGCCTGGTCGGTGTTCCCCAGCTGTCCCTCGAGCTGGCCGATCCGCAGCAGCAGATCGACACGCTTGTCGGTCTTCTTCTGGTGGGCGAGCTTGATGCGCTGGACTTCGACCAGGCGCGCGGTGTCGCCGGTCGATTCGTAGATCGGCTCCAGCACCTCGACGGCGGCCTGCTGCTGCTCGGCGTCGCTGCTCGACAGATACGCCTGCAGCGCGGTCCGGGCCCCGACGTGCGAGGGCTCCAGGCCCAGCGCCTCGCGGTAGGACGCCACCGCACCGACCCCGTCCTCCAGGTATTGCTCCAGGATCGCGCCGCGGCGGAACTTGAGCTCGGCGATGGCCGCCATGTCGGTGGAGAGATCGATCTCCTGCTGGATCGTCCCGGCCAGATCCTTCCAGCGGCCGAGCTGCTGGTAGAGATGATCGAGCGACGCGAGCGCCGCTTGCTGCGAAGGATCCTGCTTCAGGATCGCCAGGTAGAGATCGATCGCCTTGTCGGGCTGTTTGATCTCCTCCTCGTAGAGACTCGCCAGCTTGAACCTGATTTCCAGCTCTTCGGCCTTGCTCTTGGCGAGCTCCAGCTTGCGGTCGTAGATGGCGAGCAGATCGGAAAAGCGGCCGGTGGCGACGTAGAGCCGCTCCAGCGCCCCGACGGCCTCTAGATCCTTGGGGGCGAGCTCGAGGATCTTCTGATTGCGCTCGATGGCCGCCTCGGGACTCCCCAGCTCGGATTCGTAGGCGGCGGCCAGCGTCCCCAAGAGCGCCAGCAGCGCGTCGGGATCGTCCGCCTTGGGAACCGCCGTTTCGTAGGCCTGGGCCAGCTCCGCCCACCCGCCGCTCTCCTGCGCCAGGCGGCGTGAGGTCTGGATGGCCCAGGCGTCGTTCGGCGCCTCGCCGAGGGCGGTGAGCGCCATGCGCAACGCGCCGGCCTTGTCGCCCGCGCCCATGTCGAGCAGCTCGGCGAGCCGCCGCATCCGCGCCGGCCGCTCGGCCGGATCGCGGGTGTGGTTCAGCTCGACGAAGAGGACATCCGCCAGATGCTTGATGTCCTTGGTCTTCTCGTAGAGCGGAATCAGGGCCTGGGCCGCGGCCAGGTTCTGGCCGTCGAACGACAGCGTCTTCTCGTAGGCCTTCTGCGCGCGATCGGGCTTGTTCAGACGGTCGCGGTAGATCTCGCCGATCTTGTTCCAGAGGTCGACGCGGCCGGCGCCGTCTTCGGACTCCGCCTGTCGCTCGAGCACGCGGACCAGCTCGTCCCACTTGCCCTGCCCGGCGTAGAACCCCTCGAGCGCGTTCCAGTCCTTGAGCTGGAGATAGAGCTTCTTGAGGGCGTCCTGGGCGCGCCGGTTCTCCGGCTCCTGCTGGAGCAGCGCCTGCCAGGCCGCGGTGGCCTGCGCCGCGTTCTGCACCTTCTCGGTGTAGAGAATCCCGAGCTTGACGTAGATCGCCGCGCGGCGGGTGGGATCGGACGCCGCGGCCACCTGGCTCTCGAGCACCGCGCCGAGCTCGGTCCACATCTTCTCGCGCTCGTACAGCTTCTCGAGCTCGGTCAGCGCCTCGAGGTTGCCCGGCTCGTCGGCCAGCACCTTTTGCCACAGGTCGATCGAGACCGAGGCCTTCTTCATCTTCTCCGAGGCGAGCTTGGCCACCTCGATGCGCCGCGCGAGTCGAACGTCCGCGTCGGTGATCTTCTCGATCTCGCGCTGGTTGACGGCGACCAGCTTGTCCCAGTCGCGGCGCTTCTCGTACATCTGCTTGACGAAGCCGAGCGCGTCCGCGTTGTCCGGATCGAGCTCGAGGATCGTCTCGTAGGCCTTGATCGCCTCGGCCTGGTTCTGCTTCTCGAGGAACAGATTCGCGACGCGCAGGTGCAGCGCCACCTTCTCGGCCGGCGACTCGACGACCGCGGCCTTCTTGCGCAGGAGCGCGATCAGGTCCGGGAAGCGCTTCATCGTCTCGTACTGCGCGGCCAGCTCGTCCACCGCCTCGAAGTTGGTCGGCTGGATGGTCAAGATCTGGTTGAAGGCGTTGACCACCATCACGTCCAGCTTCAGCCGGTCGCGGTAAATCTCGATCATCTCGCGCAGGACCGGGATCTTGTCCTCGGGCCTGGGCCAGGTGGCCTTCTCCACACCCTCCTTCATGGCCTCGATGAAGGCGTTCCAGCGCTCGGCCTTCTTGTAGACACGCGCCAGCTCCCGGCGCGGTGCCCACGCGGTCGGCGCGGCGGCCACGATCTTCTTCCAGGCGTCGATGCCCTTTTCGACCGACTGCTTCTCCGCTTCGTCGGCCGCCTTCCTCTGGGCGGCGAGCTCGGCCGGAAAATCGTCGTGACCGGCCCCGTTGCCGCTCGAAGCCGCCTCTTCTTCCTTCTTCCGCTTACCGTGGCCCTGGCCCTGCTTCGACTGCTGATCCACTACGCTCCTCCAGACTCGGATCGGTGCCGGCGTCTCCGTTGCTAAGTCCGCGAAACGGAGTAGAAAACAGGAGGATTTTTATAGCACGTGCGGGCGCGCTAAAAACATGAAAGCGACCGGGAACACAGGGTCCCCAGTCGCTTTCCCGGTCGAACCCGACCGGTCACCGATATTGACTTCGGGTCCGGCTATGGTCCCGAAAGCGCGTACAGCTTGTCGTTGGCCGCCTTGAGGTAGTTCCCGTCGGCCGTCTTGGCGCCGTTGGTCACGAACTTCTGGAGGTAGTCGCGCGCCTTCTCCTTCTGGTCGTTGCCATGGCCGTCCTCGTACCAGTCGGAGTAGGCCATGCCGCAGTTGTAAAGGGCGTCATAGAGCTCTGGATCGTCGTCGATCGCCTTCTTGAACTCGCCGGTGGCCTGCTCGTACTGCTTGAGGTTTTTGAGCGCCAGGCCATAGCCGTTGTGGCACTCCCCATCGTCGTCCTTGGCCGTCACGCAGCCCTGGAACACCTGGGCGGCTTCCTTGTTGAAGTCGTAGTCGAGGTAGAGATACCCGAGCGCGACGTACGACTTCGAGAAGCGCGGGTTGGCCTCGATGGCGTGCCGGAGGGCGTCGTCGGCCTCTTTCGGCCGATCGAGCATCTTGTACACCAGGCCGAGGCGCCACCAGGCCTTGAACAGCTTGCCGTCGGCGGCCGTGGCGGCCGTGAGCGCCTTCTGGGCCTCGTCGATCTTCTTGGACTCCAGGTAGGCTTCACCCAGGTCGTACTGGTAGTTGGCGTTGTCGGGCTTGCGCTGGACCGCCTGCTCGAACGACTCGATCGCCTTGTCCCACTTCCGCTGCTTCTGGAAGACCTTGCCCAGGTTGTAGTAGGCGATCTCGTAGGTCGGGTCGACCTGGATGGCCTGCTTGAGATCCTTCTCGGCCGAGTCGTAGAGGTTGTTCTTGAACTCGTCCGCCCCGCGGTTGGCGAGCTCGATGGCCTTGATGCGCTCCTGGCTGCAGACGAAGCCTTCGCAAGCTGGCAACACCAGCGCCAGCATGAGGACGACGGATCCTGGCTTAATTCCTGGCTTGATATGACGGGTCAGGTTCATCTTCACTCTCCACCGCCGCCGGCCGGCGTGAGCACGAATGGATACGACACGATGACGATACCGCCACCCAAGGGCTTGGGGAACTCCCAACGACGGACCGCCTGCACGGTGCAGTTTTCGACGCGGGCGTTGCCCATGGTCGAGTTTTGCAGAACCGACGCGATGACCTGCCCCGAGGCCGCGATGGTGAACTGCACCATGATGCGGCCACCGAGCTCGGGCTTCTTGGTCAGCTCCTGCTCGTAGCAGTACTTCACCTCGTTGATGTGGCGGCGGATGATGCGGCGGATGATCTCTTTATCGAGAGATCCGCGGACGTTCGCCTGCCCCGGGATGACGTCCGGCGCGTGCGCCCGACGACCGCCGAGACCACCGGCGCCGCGGCCGTAGCCCGAGCCGTTGCCGCCGCCACCACCCTTGCCGATGGTGCCGAGGTTTCCGAGGCCGATGGTGCCTTCGCCGGTGCCGCCGCCGCCCGAGCCGGTGCCGACCAGGCCGAGACCGCCGACGCCGTAGGCCTCGCCGATCTGATTGCCGACGAGACCGCCCAGAACGTCGGCCGCGTCGTTGCCGAGGGCCGAGTCACGGCCGAAGATCGAGGCGATGTGCGAGCCCTCGGTCTGCTTGAGGACGCCCAAGATACCGGCGTTCTTGGCCTGCTCTTCGGCGAGCTTCTTGGCGAGGTGCGGATCCGGGTTGTCCTTGGGACCCTTGAGGCCGTACAGACCCTCCTTGTTCTTGGAGGTCTTCTTGCCCATCTTGCCTTCTTCGCCCTTGTGACGCTTCCCCTTGCCGCCCTGCTGCGAGTCGTCCTTCTTCTTGAGGAACTCGGGGATGTCCTCTTCCTTCTCCTCGGGCGGCTTGATGAGGAACTTCACGAACCGGTTGTCGCTGTTGAAAAGGTCCAGCGACAGCGACTTCGGGTCCGGCGGAACCGAGAAGATCATGAGCAGGAAGAGCGCCAGGGCCACGGTCGTGCCGACCGAGTAGATCTGCTCGTCCCAGCGCCAGTTGAAGAAGGGCACCTCCAGCGTGCGCGGCCGCGGGGTCGCCGTGATGACGAAGTTCGTCTCGCCGCAGTCGAGCCGGACCGATCCGCCCGGCGGCAGCGAAAAGCTCGAGCCGCGCTGCTGGATGAACTGCTGGAGCGCGTAGCTCTGCCCATCGACGTAGACCTCGCCGCCCATCCGCGGCGTGACGTTCACGACGTAATCCGATCCAGTCGCAGCCACCAACGGGTGCGAAGACGACGGCACGTAATCCGGGGAGACGGGCGCGTCGACGTCGCCGTCAGAACCGATGATGAAGTTCGGGCTCGTCTTTCCACGGCGCTTCAGGCCCATGTAGGCCAGCGAGAGGCCGGCCACGATGCCGCCGAAGACCACCACCGGTAGAACAGGCGAGCGACTGGCCCAGGGGAAGGCCTTCGAGTCCTTGCCGGCGGTCTGCCAATCGTCATAGCGAACCTTCTCGGCGCCGACGTCGATCGCGGTGACGATGAACGCCCCGATCGCGATCGCCAGGATCGCCGCGCCCGCGTAGAGCATCGACGTACCCTGGCTGTGGGTCGACTTTCCTTCGGGATTGAAGAGGTGCCGCGTCCCCGTGACGACGCCGCGGAAGACGGTCTGCACCTCCATCGCGCGGGAGCCGTCGTGAACCTCGACCTCGGCGCCGGCGCCGGGCGCGCCCGCGAAGGACGGCGGGGGCGCATAGGCCTGCTGCGGGGGCTGCTGATAGCCGGCCGGCTCGGCCTGGTACCCGCCGGGCTGCTGGGCAAATCCGGGCGGAGGCGCAAAGGTCTGCTGCGGCGGCGGGGCATAGGCGGCCGGCGGCGGCGCGTAGGCGGCGGGCGGCGGGGCGAACCCACCCGGACGGCCGCCCCAGGCGGCCTGGGGCGGTGGCGTCTCTTGTGCCGAAGCGCCCTCGACGAAGGTCACGACCACCCGGCAGTCGCCGAACATGATCTCGTCGCCGGTCTGGAGGCGGGCCTTGGTGACCCGCTCTCCGTTGACGGTCGTCCCGCGGGTCGACCCGAGATCGACCACGTGAATCTCGTTCGGTCCCGTCGTCTCGATGACGGCGTGCATGCGCGACACCGTCTCGTCGTCGAGGCGAAGATGGGAAGAGGCGAGCTTCCCGATCTTGATCACATCCTGCGCGAGGACTTCCTCGCGGACCAAATTGTCCCCTTTATAGATCTCGAATCGGATGGGGACGTTCACGTCGGCCATGGCTGCTCTCCTGTGCGGGTCTGCGAGGCGCTCCAGGTCCGACGACGGTCGGAGCCTAGATGTCCTCGAGGGTCTTCAACATCTCTGGAATGAAGTCCTTACGGATCTCGATGAGGCTCGAATGCTCGGCCTTCTTCTGGGCGCTGACGAGCTCGCCGTCGGGACGCTGCAGATCTCCCTCGACGGTGTCGTCCTCGAAGTCGTAGACGGTCTTGGCTTTGTACGTGGTGTTGGCGTCGTCGCCACCGCCAGCCGGAGCGGCCGCTGCGGCGCCGCCGCCTTCTGCGGCTGGCTCGGCCGCCAGCGCCCTACCCGAGGCGCCCGCCAGCGTGAAGGCTGCAACCGCCCCAAAGAGGGCCAGACGGATGATGAGATTTTTCATATTTCGATTCTCCTTCATCGCGAGAGCCCGGTTGCTGCGAATTCAGACAACCGAAAGCTCCCCTAGTTCCCAAACATCTTACTCGGAACCCCAAAAGGCTACCGGGATGCTAGGTAATGCGATCTGCCTTACCTTTTTCTATCCGGTGTTCCAGCTTGCCTCTCGGGGCCTATTTCTTCTTTTTCTTCTTCTTGCCGCCGCCCTGGTCATCGGCGGGCGGAGCACCGGCCGCGTCCGGGGCAGCGTCGGCTCCCGCGGGTGCGGGAGCGCCGGGGGACGTGGCCCCTCCGGGTGCGGCGCCTTTTGCCGCGCCACCCTTGTCGGCCCCGCCCTTGTCCTTGGCGGCGGCCGCAGCAGCGGCCTCGTCGGCCTCCTGCTTCTTCATCTGCTCTTCCATCTGCTTCTGCTGAACCTCGGCCTTGCGCTGCATCTCCTCGGCCTCGGCCTGCATCTTGGCGGCTTCGTCGAGAGCGACGTAAATCTCGTCGATGTCCTTGATCCGCTTCTCCGCCTCCCGCTTGAGCGGCTCGGGCGTCTTGTCGTTCGCGTGGCCCAAGAACTGGCGGTAGTAGTCCTGTGCCTTGTGCAAAGACGGTTTCTGCCCGTCCTTGTAGTCCTGATAGATGAGGCCCAGGTTGAAGTAGCTCCAAGGATTGGAGGGATCCAGCTTCTCGGCCGAGTTGTACTGGGTCTCGGCCTCCTCGATCTTCTTGTTGCCGCGCAGCGCGACGCCGAGCCCGATCGAGGCGTCATAGTTCTTGGGCTGCATCTCGAGGACGGCCCGGAAGTTCTCCTCGGCCGTGTTGTAGTCGCGGTTGTTGAGCGACAGGACCGCCAGGTTGAGGCGCGCCTCGGCCAGGTTCGGGTTCATCGCCACGGCCTTCTTGAACTGGCCGATCGCCGGGCTGATGTTCTTCTTCTTGAGCTCGACCAGGCCCAGCGTGTTGTAGACGACCGCGAGCTGCTTCTTCATCGCGCCCGTGACGCCCGTCCCCTCTTCCTTGACGTTGACCTCCTTGGCGAGCTTGCCGCCCTCGGTGTCGTCGCCGCCGCTGTCCTTCTTTTCCTTCTTGGCCTTTTTCCCGCCGCCCTTGCCGGCCTTGCCTTCGGCGGCCTCCTCGACCTTCTCTTCGGCGAACTTGCCGGTCGCGATCTCGTCGGCCTTGTTGATGGCCTGATTGCCGACCAGCTTGGCCATCTCGAGCATGTTCATGTCGTAGTAGATGAACGCCAGCGTCGAGAAGGCCTGCAGGTTGTTGCTGTCGAGCGCGAGGACGGTGCGCAGGTTGTTGACCGCCTGGCTGACGTACCTCTTCTTCTCGTCCGAGCTGGAGGCATGGCGGGCCTTGTCGCGCTGGATCTGCGCCAGGTTGTTGCGCGCCTCCACCGAATGCAGCGGGTCCGCTTCGATCGCCTTGTTGAAGAGCGACTCGGCCTCCATCGGCTCGCCACGCTTCCAGGCCATGTAGCCGAGATTGGCGATGGCCGGACCGTATTTCAGCCCCTGCCAGATTCGCGCGGCGTCTTCCTGGCGGCCACACTCGGCCAGCACGGCGCCCTGGTTGAATCGCGCCTCCGGCAAGCCCGGGCTGGCGTCGGCGACCTGCTTGAACGCGTCGGACACGCTCGAGCACTCGGAGCCCGTGACGCCGCCCGATTTCTTGGCGGCTTCGTAGCGCTGCATCGCCTTTTCGAAGTCGGCCCGCTGGTCCGCGCTGATCGCGCGCTTCTTCTCCTTCGGGATGAGCTGCTCGGCGCCGGCCTTGCTGATGGTGTCGTGCTCGGTCGCCTCGCCACCCATTGTCCCGGTCTCTTCGTTGGCGCTTCCGGCGTTCTTGGAGGCGGGCTTCTGCTCACCGCCGCAACCGACGGCGGAGAGCCCCAGACCCGTGCCCAGAATCAGGCCGAGAGCGAGGACCAGTCCGGCCTGGCCGTCTTTGGTGTTCGCGCTGTTCATGACGCTCATTTTCTCGCTGCTTATTTTCTCGCTGCTTATCTTGCCGTTGCTCATCTGGCCGTCGGTCTTCACTGACCACCTCCCGCCGCGACAGGAGCGGATTCGCTCAGCTCCGGGATGACCGACGTCTGCTCCATGGTCGTCGAGACGTAGCCGGCCTCCGGCTTGACCTCCGACGAGAGTGGATACTCGGTCGGCTTCACCTGGTTCAGCTCGCGCTCACAGAGCCGGGACCATTCGTTGTACCAGGACTGCTCGGTCGCGGCCTTGAGGCACTTTTCGAACCCGTCGACCGCCTTGGTCTCGATCGGCTCCGCCTTGTCCTCCAGCTGATCGCAATAGATTTCCTTGGGGCGATTTCCCCACTGGTCCTGCTCCTTGAGGTCCTTGGGAATCTCCGCGGTGTAGAGCTGGCCGGCGAAGTCCATGTAGATCTGGCCGACGCGCGCCGCCGAGGCGATGGTCCACTGGGCCTGCTTCATGCCGAAGGTATCCAGGTACAGCGTCCGCGCCTTGTCGAGCGCCTTCGACTTTTCGTCGAGGTAGCTGGTGAACTTCTTCACCGACTCGCCGAACTTCTTCTTCTTGTTCTCCGACTGCTTCTTGGTGTCGAACTGGGTCGGCTGCTGGAAATCGAGGCCCTCGGGGAACTTGATGCGCAGGAAGTTCTCGTACTGGACCTCGGCGATATAGAAGGCCGAGCCGGCGACCGCATAGGCCGCGAGACCCGCGCGAGCTTCCACATCCTTGCCCGTGATCTTGGAGGCAGCCGCCCCCTTGTTCCAGATCTTCAGCACGGCCACGAAGTGCTCCTGCCCTTTGGCCGCCTGCTGCTTGTTGCGGTCGTAAAGGACGATCTTGGACTTGGTGGGGGGACCGCACTGCGTCCGCGACTTCTCGTGGATCTTGGCCCCTTTCTTCAGCTTCTTGTTGAGGTCGGCCAAGACCTTCTGCCGGCCGGTGGCCGCGACGCGCTTCATTTCGAGGCAAGCGCCGTCCTCGGATGCCTTGGGGCAGGATGCCTTCCAGGCCATCTCGCCGAGCCGGAAGTGCGCCAGCACCTGGCGGTCCGGACCACCCTGGGGGCCCCACTTCTTGAGGTAGGCCTCGAGGTGCTTGGCCAGCTCGTCGTACTTCTTGTCCTTCTCGTAGACGTCGCCCATCTGGAAGAAGACGCCGGCGGCGTCCTGCGGCTTGCGGGCGCCGTAGAACTTCACGAACGAGTCCATGTCGGCGATCGCCTTGTCGCTCTCGCCGAGGCCGATGCGGAAGGTGGTGGCGTTGCCGAGCGCGTCGGTCGCCTTCTTCTCACCCGGGAACTTGCTGGCGAAGTCCTCGTAGTGCTCGGCCGCCTTCGAATAGTAGGCCAGCTGGTGGTAACCGGCCGCCACGCGGAAGAGCGCCTTTTGCGCCAGCGGATCCTTCGGGTGCGCCGTGATGAGCGCGAGGCGGGCCTTGAGCGCTTGCCCGACCAGGTGGGCGTTCTGGAAGCATTGCCCCGCGTTCCAGAGCCGCTCGGCGTGCTTCGGGTGGTCCGGCAGGGCTTCAGCCGAAGCGAGCATGGAGCGGCCGCACTCCTTGAAGTTCTTCTCCTTCTCGAACTCGTGGCCTTCCATGTCGTAGGTGTCGCTCTTGAGCGAGATCATTTGCTTGCCGAACTCCGGGTCCTTCATGAGCTCCGGCATCTCGAGGAACTTGTCGACGAGGGCAACGACCTCCTTGGTCTTCCCCTGCGCGTTGAGGCAGTCCAGCCAGAGGTTCGCCGAGTAGATGGCGAGCTCGTGCTTGGGATGCTTCTGGACGATGTCGCCGAACAGCGGGGCCGCCTCGGCGAAGTGGTTGTACTCGTAGAAGATGCGCGCCTTGCGGTACTTGATGGTGACCAGCTCGGGCGCGTCGGGCACGTATTTGATGTAGGTGTCGAAGGCCCCGATCATCTTCTTCTGGTACTCGGGGATCTCCATCGCCTCCATCTTCTTCGCGCCGGCCCCTTCGCGCTGCTTGAGCTTCTCCTGGTCTTGCCTGACCTGGTCCTCGTGCTCGTGGTCGTCGACGTTGAGTGCGTTCTTCCAGGCCAGGACCGCCGCGTAGGCCGCGTCCTTGACGTACTTGCCCTGCGGGTTCATCTCCACGACCTTGGTGTACTGGTCGGCCGCGTCCTTCCAGTTCTCCAGCGTCCAGAGCAGCTCGCCGTAATAGAACGCCATCTCGTAGGCGTCCTTGTCCTTCGGGAAGTGATCGAGGAACACCTTGTAGACGTACTTGTCGAGCGCGTAGGTGTCGCTGTTCTTGGTCTTCTGCGCTTCCTTGTGCCAGATGAGCGCCAGCTCTTTGGCCGTATCGTGGAAGGTATTGCGGCACTCCTCGAGCTGGTCCTTCTTGACGGCCTTCATCTCGGCCACGGTGTCGTAAACCTTGCCGAGCCGCTCGATCTCCTGGACCTGATCGCGCTTGGTGCCGGCCGAGAGCGTGTTGCGCACGATCTTGTTCTGCCACTCGCAGATACGCGGTGAGTCCATGTTCATGGCGATCACCTTCTTGTAGACCCGGCTCGAGTCGGGGAACTGGCCCTGCTCCCAGTAGAGCTCGGCCAGCGCCTCCATCATCTTCGGCGCGTAGTCGCCGCCCGTGCGCTGGAAGAACTCCCAGGCCTTCTCGGGACCGCCGACGTGCGCGTAGGCCTTGACGATGTCCTTCTTGGCTTCCTTGATGAGCGCCTCTTTTTGCGCCTTCGAGACGTTGACCTTGCCCTCGGTCGACATGCGGACGACGCTCACGAAGGTCTCGAGCGCGGTCTTGTAGTCGCCCTGATTTACGTAGCACCACCCCTTCTTGTAGACGGCGTAGGGGTAGACGCTGGACTTGGGGAACTGCTCGACCTTCTCGTAGAACTTGAGGGCGTTGTCCATCTCGCCCTTGTCGAAGTAGTACTCGGCGAACGACAGGTAGGCGTCCGGGATGTACTTCGAGTTCGGATAGTCCTTGATGAGGCGGTGGAAGAACTCCCGCGCCTGGTCCTCTTTCTTCACGGACGTCAGCAGGAACGCCAGGCGGAACAGAACCTCGTCCATCCGCTCGTACTTCCGGAACTTGGTCGCCGCGATGTAGGCCTTGACCGCCTCGAGCAACCACTTCTGCTCTTCCTGCTCGTAGACGCGCTGCTGCGACTGGAGCGACCCGCGCTGGTTGGGCGGCATCTCGTAGATCTTCTGATCGAGCGCGCGCGCCTTGCCGAAGTTGTAGTGCTGCTTCTCGGCGTACAGCTCGCCGAGGCGGAACATGAAGTCTGGCTTCTGGGGATCGTCGTCGCCGGTCACCTGGATGAGGCGTCGCATCTTGCCGATCTGCGCGTCGACCAGCTTGAGGATCCCTTCCTGCTTGACGGCCACGAACTGGTCGACCGTCAGGACCGGGCCGGTCTCTTTCTTCGGGGGTGGTGGCGCTTCCGGTTTGGTCAGGTTGGTTTGCTTCGCCGTGACCTCCGTCTCCTGCTTCGTGTAGCGGGCCTTGCCGCTGTTCGCCGCGTCGTCTCCCGCCGCACGCGCCGCGACGGGCGCGAGCAGAGCGACAACCAAAGCCAAAATTCCCCTCGAGAACCGGAGCTCGCTGATCATGATTTCTCCACTATTCGTGACTGCATCCGAACGTTGAGAAGCTCGTCGAAGCTAAGTCAGCCGTCATTTTTTCGCGCATTCGAATCGACATTCCGACATTCGCCAGGCGCTCGCGCGGGGCGAGCGAAGCTACGGGACGTCGCCGCCGCCGCCGCCGCCCGCCGGCGCGCCACCGCCGGTGTCGGCTCCGCCACCACCCTCCGCCCCACCGGCGGGCGCAGCCCCCTCACCGGTTGACGGCGCGCCTTCGGGCGCAGCGCCGCCACATTTGTTCACGATCTTGACCCGGTAGTACCCGAGCTCGTCGCGCCAGTACTCGCCGTTGAACGGCCACATCTCGTGCTCGTCGTCGGCGCGGATCTCGGAGCCGTGCTTGGTGCTGTGGCCCTGGATGACCTGCTGCTCCTGCTTGACCTCTTCTTCGAGCTCACCCTTCTGGCCGGCCAAGATCTCGTACTCGATCTTGATGACGCGCTTGATGAGCTGGGCCAGCTCCTCGGTGAGACGCTTGATGCGGCGGCGCGCCAGATCCCCAGCCTCGTTGACGGCCAGCGATCGCTGCAGCGTCAGGTCCGCGAACACGTTCTGGGCGATGTTGGTCGACTTCCAGGAGGCATCGGCCTTGTCGTAGAGCTTGAGCTCGTGATCCAGCTCGCCGACGTAGTCGAACCGGCGGTTGATGCTCTGGTCGCCGAGAACGCCACGCGCCGCGCGCTCGACCTGCTCCGGCAACCCCGAGGTCTCCTTGCGGATCTTGACGGCCACCTCGAAGAGCTCGCCGTTGTCGGTGGTGCCGGTGATCAGCTTCTTGAGCTCCTGGAACACCTGCGGGTAGATCGCGTTGAAGTCGCCGATGGCCTCTTCCGCGCGGTCGTAGAGGCAGTTGTAGAAGTAGATCGTCGCCTTGACCGTCATCCCCTCGGCGACCGACTCGGGCTTGATGTACTCGTCGAAGAACGGCGCCTGGATGGTGTGGATGTTGCCGAGCGCCTTCGAGTACCCCTTGTCCTTGAGCATGAAGTTCGCCCACGACGACTCGAAGAGGCTGTTGGCCCAGTCGAACGCGTCCTGCGACACCTTGTCGAAGTACTTCACCGCCAGTTCGTACTGGCCGGTCGAATAGAAGGTGCGCGCCAGCGAGAGGTTGGCGATGTCCTGATAGACGACGATGCGTGGGTCCTCGCTCTGGGCGGAGGTCCGAAGAACCTCCTTGAAGGCCTCGACCGCCGGCTTGGCCTGGTACTCGCGCACGTGGGTGGCGCCCTCGAACAGCTTCGCCTCGACGTAGAAGTCGCTGGTAGCGGGGACCGCCTGGAAGAGCTCGACCGCATCCTTGAAGTTCCCCTTCTGGTAATAGAACTTGCCCAGCAGGAAGTAGAGCTCGTCACGCACCTTCTCGAGCGCCGGCTGGTCCAGCTCCGCGCGGTTGTACTTTCCGATCTTCTCGAGGATGCCGGTCGAATCGGGGAGCTGCCGCGACAGCGACGCCAGCCACTTGAGGGTGGCGTTGTAGTAGGCGTGCGTCGGTCCCTTCTGCACGATGCGGTCGAAGTAGGAGAGCGACGCCGAGTAATACTTCATGTTGTAGAGGGCCTTGCCCATCCAGAACTCGGCCTTCTGCTTGTTCACCTCCGCGTCGCCCGACTCCCCCTCGACGACCTTGCTGAGCTCGATCGACGCCGAGTAGAAGTCCTCGCCGTCGTACAGCTTGAAGGCGCGCTCGAGAACCTTCGACGGTTGGTCGCCCGCGGGCGCGTCCTCCGGCTGGAAGTCTCCCTCGGCAGCGGCCGCCTTCTTCTTTTTTGCGGAGGCGACCGAACCGGTGAGGAGCAACGAACCCGTCAATAGAATGCCGATTACGCGCTTGCGGCTCATGAGGAGACCTCGCTGGTTGTGCCCGAGAGCACGGAGCTAAAAGAAGGGGGCCAGGTTTTACGACGGACGGACTTCAACGGGAAGGGGTCACCAAGTCGCGACTACATCACCCTGCAGGACTCCACACGGACGTGTGCCGACGTGGAAAAGCACACCCAAAACCGGGTCATCCTACGAAAGCCGCTTCCGACGTGTCAAGGGAATCCGTGTCCAAAACCGACAGATACTCCCGGAAAATCCGATGATTGCGCTTTTTGTGGTCGACGCGGTGGCCGCCGGTTGACTAGATAACCAGGCAGGCCCAGTCCAGGCTTGACAGGCCAGGTCATGTAGGTAACATGGCGCGGCCTTTCGGGGCCCTCAAGCGACGAGAGCGTCCGTACGAGGCGCCGAGGCTCACGCGACACCCAAACGGACGCAAGGAGTCCCCCTATGAGGTTCCCTTCCCGACTCAATCCCCGCGCAGATCGGTTCGCGCGTGGTTTCGCACTGGTGGCACTGGGGGTGGTGATCCTGGCGGCGGGCGCTTGCGACGACAAGCACATCGGGCGCCCCTGTCAGCTGGGCGCCACGCCCCCCGACGCCGGAACCTCCGGCGGTTCGTTTGCGACCGTCACCTCCCCGGCCCTCGAATGCCCGAGTCGGATCTGCGTCCTGCCGAACGACGTGAATGGCGACGCCACGATGTACCACGAGAGCGCTTTCTGCACGGCGAGCTGCTCGACGGACGACGACTGCTCCGACGCCGAGACCGGGGACAAGAACAACCCGACGGACACCCACTGCAAGACCAACTTCGTCTGCACCTGGCCGACCACGGTTGGTCCCTTCTGCTGCCAGAAGATGTGCATCTGCCACGACTTCCTGATCGTGCCGGCCGGTGGCATCCCGGAGCCGGCGGTCTGCGAGTCTCCCGGCAATGGCGGGCCGAACCCGCCGACCTGCCAGAACGTCCACTGAGCGTGGGAGGGGCTCTGGCCCCTCCCGCCTCGGGCTACTGCCTATCCGCCGACTACCCCCCGACCTGGAAGGCGTCGGGGATGTGGACCAGGTCGGGGGGGCGGTCGTCGTCCCAGAAGGTCACGGCGATGACGTCGAAGCGGTAGCCGGACGCGGCGGGGTTTTCGGCGGCCATGTAGAGACGGGCGACGCGAATCACCTGGGCGCGCTTGTGCGAGGTGATGGCTTCCAGCGGATGACCCTGCCCCTCGCCGGTCCGGGACCGGACCTCGACGAAGACGCAGGTCCCCCCATCGTCGGCGACGATGTCCAGCTCACCGCCACCATCCGGGCCGGCGCGCCGCCAGTTGCGCGCCACGATCCGGAAGCCGGCCGCCTCCAGGAAGGCCACAGCCAGCTCCTCGGCGCGCCGCCCTTTTCCTGGGCGCGCGGCGAGACCTTCTCGCACCCGCAGATCCTGCGGCTCAGGAAACGGTCGGCGCGACGGCTGGCGCCGTGGGCGCGGCCGGAGCCGCAGCGGGAGTCACGGCTGCGGCGACGGGTGCTTCTTCGACGGTGCCCCGCTCCGCCTTGATGCGGGCGGCCTTGCCCTGCAGCCCGCGCAGGTAGTTGAGGCGAGCCCGACGGACCTGCCCCTGCGAGACCACTTCGATCTTCTCGATCCGGGAGGTGTGCAGCGGAAAGATGCGCTCGACGCCGACGCCGTACGAAATCTTGCGCACCGTGAACGATGCGCGCGTACCGCCGCGGTGCTGGCCAATCACCACCCCCTCGAAGATCTGGACCCGCTCCTTGTCACCCTCTTTGATGAGCGTGTGGACGCGGACGCTGTCCCCGGAGCGAAGCTCGGGAACATTCGGACGCCGGTAACTGGTCTCAATCTCTCGGAGAAGTGGATTCTGGCTCATGGGAAAGCCCGCATATCTACGACGGCCCGGCGGCGCGAGTCAAGTGTCGTCGTCCAGAACGCTCAGGTGTCGTCGCCCAGAAGGCGCCGCTCCTCGTCGTCCAGAGGGACCGCGTCGAGCAGATCCGGACGGCGCGCCTGGGTGAGACGGGCCGCCTCGCGGCGCCGCCAGCGCGCGATCGCCTGGTGGTCGCCCGACAGCAAGACCTCCGGCACCGCCTGTCCGTTCCAGACCGCCGGGCGGGTCCACTGCGGATATTCGATCCGACCGGCCGAAAACGATTCGTCGCTGGCCGATAGCCCACAGCCGAGGACCCCGGGGACCAACCGTGCGACGGCTTCGATGATCGCGGCGGCGGCCACCTCGCCCCCCGCCAGCACGAAGTCGCCCAGCCGCAGCTCCTCGTCCATCAGCCCCGCGACCCGCTCGTCGGTCCCTTCGTACCGACCGCAAACCAGCGTCACCCGGGTCTGCGTCGTCAGCGCGCGGGCGGCGGCTTGATCGAAGAGCCGTCCCCGCGGCGTGAGCAAGATTCGATGCGAGGGGCCGCGCGCCTCGGTGAGGGCGGCCAGCGCGGCCGAGATCGGCTCGACGCTGAGGATCATGCCCGGGCCGCCACCATAGGGGGCATCGTCGACCTGACGGTGGCGACCGGGCGCAAAGTCGCGCGGGTTGGTGCAGTGAACGGCCACCACACCGGCGGCGACGGCCTTGCCGATCACCGTGGTGGATAGAAAACCCGCCATCACCTCCGGGAAGAGGGTCACCACCTCGAAGGTGAGTCGCGGCGGATCTCGCTCCGACTCGGGTGCGTCCAGGTCAGGCATCGTCGTCCCAGCGCACCCGAAGTCTACGACCGGCGACGTCCGCCGTGAGGACGACCTGCGGCACCAGCGGGATGAGGCGCTCCCGTCCGTCGCCGTCGACGACGGACGCGACGTCGTGCGCGCCGTTCCAGAAGATCTCCCGCGCCAGGCCGAGGGCGGAGCCGGCTTCGTCCTCGATCGCGCACCCGACCACGTCTTCCACATAGTATTCGCCCGGTCCCAGCGACGGCAGGGCCGAACGGGCCACGCGCACCTCGGCGTGCGTCAGCGTGGAGGCGGCTGTCCGGTCCCCGACCCCGGCGATCTGGACCAGATATCCGCCCAGAACGGGGCGAAACGCCCGCACCTGCCGAACCTCGCGCTTCCCGTCGCGCGACAGGATGAGTTGGTCGATCGGTCCCGAGATTCGACCGTGGGCGTTGTAGGGCCGAAGCGAGATCTCGCCGGCCACCCCGTGCGGGCGACCGAAGATGCCGATCGCCAGCGTGTCCGGATCGTAGTCGTCGCGCTTGGAGTGCGTCGGCCTACTCGAGGATCTCGAGGACGACACGGCGGCGGGTCTTGGCGGACGCGGCCGACAGGATGGTGCGCAGCGCCTTGGCGGTCCGTCCCTGCTTGCCGATCACCTTGCCGAGATCCTCTTCGGCGACCTTGAGCTCGAAGACCAGCGCGTCCGGTTCGGAGATCTCTTCGACCTCGACCTCTTCGGGGTGATCGACCAGACCCCGCGCGAGGTAGTCCACCAGCTCGCGGAGCGCCGGCTGCGCCGATCCCGACGGGGCCGGGGCCGAGTCAGCCGATTTCTGAGCGTCCTCGCTCATGGTTCGCGTGCGACTAGGCCGCCGGGGCGGCCGGGGGTACCGCGCGGCGCTGCCGGCGAAGCAGCTCGGAGACCGTCTGGCTCGGCAGGGCGCCGACCGACAGCCAGTGCTGCAGGCGGGGACCGTCGACCCGGAACTCGGCCGGATCGCGCAGGGGGTCGTAGACACCGAGCTGCTCGATGAAGCGACCGTCACGCGGGCTGCGGCTGTCGGCCGCAACGACACGATAGAAGGGAACCTTTTTTCCGCCGGCGCGGGTCAATCGGATGGTCACGGACATGGTTTTTGAAGTCCTCGAAAAACGAGCTGGCAAAACTACCGGCCACCTGCCGCCCTGTCAAGCACGAGGGCCCAGGCGGCCGAAAGAACGCCGGGAATTGCCAGCGGTCATCCCGGATTGCAATAGTGACCCATGAGAACCGGGATCCAGGCCGCCGGGGCCGCCTTGGCCGCGCTCCTCGCCTGGATGCCCGGCGATGGATCGGCGTCTGGAGCAGCGGCCAATATCGACGGCGCCAAGCATCTAACCTTCTTTTACACGGCCGAGGTCCACGGAACGCTCGAGCCCTGCGGGTGCACCAGCGACCCGCTGGGCGACCTGGCGCGCTATGCGGCCCTGGTGCGCGGGGCCGCGCGATCGGGGCCGGTTCTGCTGGTCGACGGTGGCGGCCTGTCGTATCCCGAGAGCAGCGGCGCCAAGGAAAAAATGGCCAACGACCTGCGGGCGCGGTTTCTGGGACGGGCTCTGGGGGAGCTGGCGCCCCTCGCGGCGGGGCTGGGGGAGACCGATCTGAAGGGCGGCGGCCGGCAGGTCGTGCCGAGCCGCCTGGCCGTCAATCTCGTGGGCTCGACGGCGGTGGCGCCGTCGGTGCTCAAGACCGTGGCCGGTGTTCGGGTCGGCATCCTCGGCGTCGCCGATCCGGCGCTGGCCGGCGAGCTCGGCGTGAAGGCCGAAGATCCGGTGGCCGCGGCGAAGCGCGAGGTTGCGCGCTTGCGCCAGGCGGGCGCCGAGCTGGTGGTGGTGCTGGCCCCCGTCGACAAGCCGCTCGCCCGGCGCCTGGCGCGCGGCGCGGCGCCCGACCTGATCGTGCTCGGGCGCCAGGTGGGAAACGGGCAGGCCCGCGCCGAGCAGCTCGGAACCACCTTCTTGGTCGCGGCCGCCGAAGAGCTACAGCGGGTCGGGCGCCTCGACATCACCTGGCGCGGCGCGGGGCCGCTGGTCGACGCGGGCGGTCCCCAGGCGGCGGCCCTGCGCCGGGTCGAGATCGATCAGGCCGCCGGGCGGCTCGACGAGGAGCTCAAGAGCTGGTCGAAGGGCGGGGGAGATCCGGCCTTCATCGCGGCCAAACGCCGCGAACGCAGCGCCCTGGCCAACGAGCGCAAGGGCCTCGATGCCCCTTGGTCCCCGCCCGCCACCGGCAGCTACTTCACCAACCAGCTGATCCCGCTGCGCCGCAGCCTGCCGCGCGACACCAAGATCGCGGCGGAGATGCGCCACCTCGACGGCGAAGTGGCGACGATCAACCTGCGCCACGCCGCGCCGCCAGCCCCGCGCGAGCCGGGGCGCGCGTACTACGTGGGCGACGCGAAATGCGGCGCCTGCCACGAAAAGGCGCTCGCGTTCTGGAAGACGACCGTGCACGCGACGGCCTGGCGAACCCTGGTCGAGGGCGGCAAGGAGAACGACTATCGCTGCACCGGCTGCCACGTCACGGGGTACGCGCAGGTCGGCGGATCCAGCCTGGGGCACACCGACCACCTGCGCGACGTGCAGTGCGAGGTCTGCCACGGACCGGGCTCCACGCACGTCGCGGAAAAGGGCCTCGAGGACCCGTCCGCGGTTCATCGCGACACGCCCGCCAGCACCTGCACCGGCTGCCACACCACCCAGCACTCGGATACGTTTCAGTACGAGGCCTATCGGCGCGACATCCTCGGACCCGGCCACGGCGCGAACGCGCGCGCGAAGCTGGGGGACGGCCCGACCGGACACGCGCTCCGCAGCGCCGCCCTCACCCGCGCCAAAGCCGCCGGCACGGCCGAGGCACAAAAGGCGCTCTAGACGCCCGTAGCTACGCCCGTCAGGAGCTGGTCCAGGAGATCGGGCTCGATGTTGCCGCCGGTGATGACGACCACCGTCCGCCGGCCGCGAATGGCCGACGCGTCGTCGAGCAGTACCGCCAGCGCGGGCGCGGCCGACGCTTCGCAGAGGATCCCCAGCGTGCGGTAGGCGTAGACGATCGCCTCGCGGATCTGAAGCTCGCTCGCCAGCGCGATGTCGGGGAAGTAGTCGCGGGCCATCGAGAACGTCCGCTCGCTGACCGCGCCCTCCAGCCCTTCGGCCAGCGTCGGTCCACCCGCATAGGTGGTATAGGCGCGCCCGTCGTCGAGCGAGCGCCGCATGGCGCAGTTGGCCTCGGGCGACGCGCCCAGGAGCTTGATCCCGCGCGGAACCACCTCGACCCCGATGCCGCCCGCCAGTCCGCCACCGCCGACCGGCACCACGATCGACTGAACGTCGGGGAGCTGCGCGAGAATCTCGCGGGCCAGCAGGCCGCCGTTGCCGGCGATGACGTGGTCGTCGTCGAAAGCCGACACGAACACCAACCCCGGATCGGCTTCGGCGCGGGCGCGCGCAGCCGCCTCGGCCTCATCGTACGTCGCCCCACCGACTTCGACCCTCGCGCCGAGCGCGGCGATCCCGGCCCGCTTGAACTCCGGCGTCTGCGCCGAGACCAGCACGGTCGCCTCGACGTCGAACGTGCGCGCCGCCAGTGCCACACCCAGCCCGTGGTTTCCCGCCGAGGCGGCGATCACCCGCCGGGGACCGTCGGGCGACTGCAGCGCCAGCGCGGCCACCCGCGCGGCCGCCCCGCGCAGCTTGAACGATCCCGTTCGCTGCAGGTTCTCGAGCTTGAGCCAGACGTCGGCGCCGGTCCGCCGACCCAGCGACGGCGCGGGGACGAGCGGCGTCACCCGCGCCAGCTTCCGGACGCGGTTGCCGACCTCGCCTCCCGTGACCTCCCGCCAAATGTCGGGATCGAACATCCGCCCCATACGGGCGCGAACCTACCACGCCGAGCGAGCTCGGCGGTCGGCGGTCGGCGGTCGGCGGTCGACGTGCGAACCCGGCCGCGCTAAAGCTCTAGGGATGTCCTTCGTGGCGCTCGACCGGCTGGTGCGGGGCGGGCACGTGCCCGAGACCGAGGCGCCGCGCGTGGCCGAGCTGTGGGACGAGATCCGCCGTCTGAAGCGCGAAAAGCGGGCTTTTCTTCCAGCGCACAACTACCAGGTGCCCGAGGTCCAGGCGGTGGCCGATCTGGTGGGCGACAGCTTCGAGCTGGCGGTCAAGGCGCGCGATCTCGATCCCGGGCAAGCGGCGCTGGTCGTCTTCTGCGGCGTCCGCTTCATGGCCGAGGGTTGCTACACGCTGGCGCCTGAGCGGCCGGTCTACCTGCCCAGCCTGGACGCGCTCTGCTCGCTGGCCGAGGTCGACGCCGCCGACGTGGCCGAACGGCAGGAGTTCCTGCGCGCCGCCGGGCGCCGCTTTGCCACCATGACCTACGTCAACACCTACGCCGACGTCAAAGCGCTCTCGGACAGCTGCTGCACCAGCTCGAACGCCGCGCGCATCGCAGACAAGCTCGGCGTTCCGGACATCCTCTTCGTTCCGGACCAGAACCTCGCCTATCAGGTCGCGCTCCAGACCCGGCGGACCTATCTGCCGCCGCCCGAGCCGAACAAATTCCACCCGCGCGAGTACGCTGAGATGATCGAGCCGCTCATTCGCGAAGGCGAGAAGCAGGGTCTGGTGGGCAACGTCTTCGCCTGGGAAGGCGCCTGCCACGTCCACCACCAGATGAGTCTCGAGGACATCGCCCGCATCCGGCGCGACGATCCCGGCGCCACCGTGATCGTCCATGGCGAGGTGCGGCCCGAGCTGCAGCGCGCCGCCGACGCCGTGCTGTCGACCTCGCAGATGGCGAAGTACGTCGACGCGCACCCCGAGCAGAACCGCTACGCGATCCTGACCGAGTGCGGCCTGGTGGTGCGCCTCGAGCTCGATCACCCCGAAAAACAGTTCTACAAACCCTGCCGCCTCTGCCGGTACATGAAGGCCACCGACCTCGAGAGCGTCTACCGCACGCTACGCGACGAGCCAGCCGAACAACGAATCACCGTTCCCGAGGACGTCCGCGCCGGAGCCGCGCGCGCGATGCTCCGGATGATCGAGCTTGGGACCTAAGGCCTCGCGATCTGGATGGTGGCGCCCGCCGCGTCGCGGGTCGTCTCTTCGATGAGCGTGAAGAGGTCGACGCCCAGGCCGCGGTCGTCGAGCCAGGTTCGGCGCGTGTCGTCCCAGTCGAAGTGCCAGGCGCGATCGCGAAACGCGACCCAGAGCTGTCGCGGCGAGGGCTGGGGTGTCAGCATGAGCCGCTGTTTTTCCAGATAGGTGATGGTGAGCGCGCCCTGTGAGACGAAGACCTCCGCCACGTCGGGATCCACGGTCTCGAAGGCGCGATCGACGGTCGCGAAGGCGTCGTCGAGGAGTTGCCGGTAGCGTTTCTCGTCCATCATCATGGGTACCTCACCGTCGCGTAAAGGCCATCCAGAAGTCGAACCCGCCGCGCCGCACCAGCATGGCGACCGTCTCGCCCAATTTGTAGCCGTCGAGCGCGACGGCGACGTCGGGGGGCGTTCGCACGCCGATCTTCCCGATGCGCAACACGACATCGCCCACCTTGAGGCCGGCCTGCGCGGCCGCGCTGTGGTCGGTCACCC
>CALAOV010000353.1 GCA_937889515.1 uncultured Myxococcales bacterium
ATCACGGCGTACATCGGACTTGGGCCTCCCAGGCGAAGCGGCGTAGTCTAGGGAACCGGGGCCCGGTGTCAAGCAGAGGTATACTCTAGCGTGGAGTATTTCAGAGCGATGCAGCCCGATTCAGACGATCGCCCGCTCGTAGGACGCTCCGGGCGAACGCTGGGCGTCCGCGTGCCGCAAGACATCGGACCCGACCAAGCCGGGATGGTGCATCCGGCCCACGGAGGCATGTCGGTAGCTCCCGAGACCCTGTGGAATGTGCCGAATCATCGACGTCCACGCGGATTGGGGAGCGGATCGACTGGCCCGGTTGGGGATCGGATCTATGCGATCGACACGCGAGCCATCCAGGAACGCGGCCTGGCGACCCGCCCGGATCCCGCCGCCCCGAATCGGCACGCTTTCGTCGAGCCATCGAAGACCATGTCTCTCGACCGATACGAGCGGGCGCTCGTGTCGACGAGACCGTCCTGGCAGCACGCGTGGCCGCGATGAGGAATCTAGATCTCTACTTGGCCTTCGAGCGGTTGATGCTCGACTTGGACGAAGGGGGAGATCCGATCGCCGATCGGGTGCGCGACCTCATGGATTCCGTCTGGTATCGACTCTCGCCAGAGGAGATCGCTCTTCTCGACTCTCGCGGCCAGATCGATCCGGCGCAGCTGTTCCCCGTGCGTTTGCCGTTGCCTCCGCCACCGGAGTTGCCGGTACCGACCATAGTGGACCAACAGTTCGAGGACGCGGGCTGGCAGGCACCGGTCGACTGGAGAAAGCGGGCCGCGTGATCGTCGTCTGGGGCGGGAACCGATTCATCGACTGCGTCGATCTCCTCGCCTGGAAAGACCGATCCGTTCTTCGCGTCTCCGCGGCGCCAATCCGGATCAATCTGCGGATCACCTCGGCCGTCTCCGAGGTCCCGGGAACCGAGCTGGAGATCAGTGAGAATCGGGCAGTGAGCTCGGCACCGCAGGAGGCGACGGTGAACAGGTCGCCGAATGCGGTCGCACTTCTATGGACGGCACTACCGATCCTGATGGCCCAGGAGATCGGCGTAGACGCCATCAGCCAACATCAAATGGTTCTGCTTCGCGTCGACCTTCGCCCCTTGGGAATGAACGTCTTCGACGACGCCGCGGGAATACATGTCGGCGGCGATCTGATCGCGAGGACCGCATTTTCACGCTGCTCAAGAGCGATAACCCTCGGCTAGAGGGTCAACTCCCGAGGAGGCGCTTGAGAATGTCGTTTATAGCCTTCGGGTTTCCCTTGCCGCCGGTCTCCTTCATGACGGCGCCCACGAAGAAACCGATCAACTTGGGACTGCTCTGAACGCGGGCGGCCTCTTCGGGGTGAGCGGCGACGATACGTTTGCAGATCTCCTCGAGCGCTGCTCCGTCAGAGACCTGGGCCAGCCCCTCGGCCTTGACGAGGTCACCCGCGGTCCGTCGCTCGGTCCACATGCGCGCGAATACGTCCTTCGCGAGCTTGCCGGAGAGGGTGCCGTCCTCGATTAAATTGATGAGCTCGGCCAGCGCGCTGGGACCAACTTCGAGGCCCGGATTGTCGAAGGCAAGGTCCGGGATGTGGGAGACCCGGGCCAGCACTTCATTGATGACCCAGTTGGCGGCGCGTTTGGGTGGCGCGCCCGCCGCGACGACGGCGTCGAAGTAACCCGCGATCTCGTGGTCGGCGATCAGCACGCCCGCATCCTGCGGCGTCAGGCCACCCGGACCCGTATAGCGGGCAAAGCGATCCTCGGGGAGCTCCGGAAGGGCAGCTCGAAAATCCGTCAGCTGCTGCTCGGTCACCACCAGCGGCGGCAGATCCGGCTCGGGGAAGTATCGGTAGTCGTGCGCGCTCTCCTTCGAGCGCATCGACTGGGTCACGCCGCGCGCGGGATCCCACAGGCGCGTCTCCTGTGCGACGCGCTCGCCGCGATCGAGCAACGTCGCCTGGCGTTTGACCTCGTGCTCGATCGCGTCGCGCACGTTCTTGAACGAGTTCATGTTCTTGATCTCGGCCTTGGTGCCGTAGGCGGCGGCGCCGCGCACCCGCAGGGAAACGTTGGCGTCGCAGCGCAGCGATCCCTCCTCCATGTTCCCGTCGCCGATGCCGAGGTAGCGGACGAGCGAACGAACCGCCCGCACATATTCGGCGGCCTCTTCGGCCGATCGAATATTGGGCTCGCTCACGATCTCGCACAGCGGAACGCCGGCGCGGTTGTAGTCGACGAAGCTGACGCCCGCCGCCGCGTGGATGTTCTTCCCGGTGTCCTCTTCGAGGTGAATGCGGGTGAGCGCGACCTCGTGCGGCTCCCCGTGCAGACGGAACTTGATGGCGCCCCCGTCGCAGATCGGTTCGTCGAACTGCGAGATCTGAAATCCTTTGGGCAGGTCCGGGTAGAAGAAGTGCTTGCGCGCGAAGCGGCAGCGCCGGCGGATCGTACATCCCGCCGCCAGGCCGAGTCGCACGGCCGAATCGACCGCCGCCCGGTTCAGGACCGGCAGCGTGCCGGGCAGACCGAGGCAGACCGGATCGGTGTGGGTGTTCGGCTCGCCGCCGAACGCCGCCGACGACCAGGAGAAGATCTTCGACCGGGTCGCCAGCTGAACGTGGACCTCCAGCCCGATCACGACCTCATAGTCCGCGACGCTCACAGCGCGGGCTCCGGCGGCAAGCGCGTGTGCCAGTCGGTGCGGGCCTCGAAGGCGCCGGCGACGCGGAAGCAGATCTCTTCGCCCAGCGCGGGGCCGATGGTCTGAAGACCGATCGGCAACCCGGCCCTGGTGAGCCCGCAGGGCTGCGAGAGCGCCGGGATCCCGGCCAGGTCGGGCGCCACCGTGTAGACGTCGGCCAGGTACATCGCCAGGGGATCCGCGGTCCGCTCGCCGAACTTGAAGGCGGGCACCGGCGAGGTCGGCGTCACGATCGCGTCGCAGGCGGCGAAGGCGGCCGAGAAGTCGTCGGCGATCTTGCGTCGCGCGCGCAGCGCCTTGCCGTAGTAGGCCTCGTAGTAGCCGGCGCGCAGGACGTACGCGCCCAGCATGATCCGCCGCTTGGGCTCGGCGCCGAACCCCTCGCCCCGCGTGTGGGTGTACAGCTCTTCCAGAGAGCGCACCTGCTCGGCGCGATGTCCGTACCGGACACCGTCGTAGCGGGCCAGGTTCGAAGACGCCTCGGCGGTACAGATGAGGTAGTAGGTGGCGATCGCGTACTTGGTGTGGGGCAGCGACACCGGGACGATCTGCGCCCCGGCCCGCGCGAGCTCGTCGATCGCCGCGCGCACCGCGGTCTCGACCTCCGGGTCCATCCCGGGCTGAAAATATTCCTGCGGCACGCCCAGCCGCACGCCCGCCAGGCCTTCGCGGCCCGACCGCGCGGCCTGGCGATAGCCCCCGACCGGTTGCGGGATCGACGTCGCGTCGAGCGGGTCCAGGCCCGACATCACCTCGAGGAGCGCCGCCGCGTCCTCGACGGTGCGCCCGAACGGCCCGGGATGATCGAGCGAGGAGGCGAAGGCGATGACGCCGTAGCGCGAGACCCGCCCGTAGGTTGGCTTGACGCCCACCACGCCGCAGAGCGCGGCCGGTTGGCGGATCGAGCCGCCCGTGTCGGTCCCGGTCGCCCCGGCGCACAGCGAAGCCGCCACCGCCGCCGCCGAGCCCCCCGACGACCCGCCCGGCACGTGGGCGGGCGACCAGGGGTTGCGGGTGGGCTGAAAGGCGCTGTTCTCCGTCGAGGAGCCCATCGCGAACTCGTCCATGTTGAGCTTGCCCAGCGCGACAGCGCCCGCCGCGCCGAGGCGCGCGGTGACCGTCGATTCGTAGGGCGGGACAAAGCCGCGCAGGATCTTGGACGCGCAGGTGGTCTCGACCCCGCGGGTGCAGAAGATGTCCTTGATCCCCAGCGGAATGCCGGCCAGCGGTCCCGGATCCCGCCCGCCCTTGCAGGCGGCGTCCACCGCGTCGGCCTGCCGGCGGGCGCCATCGGCGTCGACCCGCAAGTAGCAGCCGAGGGCGCCGTCGAGCTGCGCGATGCGATCGAGGTATGGCTCGACCACGTCGCGCGCGCGCCATTTGCCGACGCGGACGCCGTCCGCTACCGCCAGCGCGGTCAGGCCCCGCACGTCAATCACGTGTCGTCCTCCGGGGCGCCCGCCACCGGAACGATGCGCGGCACCTCGAAGAAGCTCTCCGTGCGGCGGGGCGCGTTGGCCAGGGCCTCCTCGGCCGAGAGCGAGGGCGCGACACGATCGACCCGCAGGGGACAATCGAACGGCACCGCGTGGGTCATCGGCTCGACGTCGGTGGTATCGAGCGTCCGCAGCGCGTCGACATAGTCGAGGATCGCCGCCAGATCGTCGGTCATGCGCGCCACCTCTTCGGTCGTCAGCTGGAGGCGCGCCAGGCTCGCCAGCTCGAGCACCTCTTGGGGACCGATCCGAGCCATGCGGGCCCCATTTCATAGCATGATTTCCCTCACCAATTGGCGAGTTGCGGCGGTCGAAGTTATAGTGTTGAGTCCCGGTCTGACGTCCATGCTCTGTCTTCGCGCCGAAATTCGCGCCCGTGCTCTGACCGCGCTCGTCGCGGCCGGCGCGCTCACGGCCGCCTGCGACGGCGGCGCGCATCCCCCGGACGCGCAGACGACCGTCAGCGCCACCTCGGCGGAGCTTTCCGTGCGCTTCGACGTCGCCGGGGACAAGCCGCCCACGGTCTCGGTGCTCGGATTCCGCGCCGCCACCGCCGGCCCGGACGGTGAAGACGTCTTGGGCCTGGTCGATCCGCTCTCGGCCGCGGCGCCCGATCAGGGCTGCGCGCTGCGCGACGTCGACGAGGCCACCAGCGCCCTGGTGTCCCGCGGCAGCTCGATCGACCTGGAAGAGCTGGGGGGCGTGGGCGTGGGGTTCGACCCCGCCGATCCGACGGTCCCGCTGGTACGCCCCTTCCCGCGTGTCTTCCCGGACGTGGCCGGGGTGGTCGGTGGCGTGGTCGCCGAGTCGGGCCCGCAACCGCTCGCCGCGATGCCCGAGCACGTCAGTCTCTACAGCGCCGACTCGGAGCTGGCGATCGCGGAGCTGGCGGTGCCGGCCCTGCCCCGGCTTGCCACGGTAAACGGGATCGTGCCGACGGCGGGCGCGCGCATCGAGACCACCTCCGGGATCGCGCTGTCGCTCGGCGCGGCCGCGGGCGCCATCGTCGAGCTCCGCCCCTTCGGCGCGACGGTGGCGGTCACCTGCTCGGTGCCGACCAACGCCTCGACGGAAGCGGTCGTGGTCATTCCTCGGGCGCTGCTGGTTCACCTGTTTGCGTCCCGTTCGAGCGCCACGAGCGGCGTCGCGGCCTCGCTCGAGGTGGCGCGGCGCACGCAGATCAGAGAGCCGCTGGCGGCCGGGGGCGCCCGGGTCTCCGTCGAGGTCCGCTCCGCCCTCGCGCTGGAGCTCCGCCCGTGAACGGACCGGCGGGCCGCGACACCCGCAAGTTCCCGCGCGTCGATAGGGAGGTGGCGGTGCTGGTCTCCGACGCCGCCAAGAAAGTCCGCAAGCCGATCCGGTTCTCCA
>CALAOV010000354.1 GCA_937889515.1 uncultured Myxococcales bacterium
ACAACCGCCTTCATGGGGAACAGACTACTTCAGCCCGCGCGGTCTTCAAGCCGGGCCGCGGATCGGTTCGCGGCGACGCATGATGTCCCGGGGGCGGGGAGGTGAATCGTGCCTCTACGCGGCCCGGCGGTGGCGGCGTGCCGTCGTGGTCTTGCGATGTGCGGTCGCGGTCCGACCGCTGGCGACCCGCGGCTCCGTCGGCGCGCTCTGGGCAGCCGCCGCGCCCGCTCCACGGCCGGCCAGGCTGGCGCGCAACTTCTCCATCAGGTCGGTGACGTTCGCGCCGCCCGCCGGTTTCGGGGCCAGCTCCCCCAGCCGCGGTTTGCTCCCCTTCTTGGTCTTGGACTTGATGATCTCCAGCAGGTTCTCGCTGTACTGATCTTTGTATTGCTCCGGCTTCCAGTCGCCCGCAATTCCGTCGACCAGCTTGGCCGCCAGGTCGAGCTCGTTTTGCCGCAGCGGCGTCTTGTGCGTCAGGCCGAGCGTGCTGGGATTCACGATCTCCTGCGCGAAGCGAAGCGTCGTGAAGACCAGCACCTCGCCGACCGCCGTGATCGCGCCCAGGTGCTGCGCCTGCCGAAGGACGATCTGCGCCACCGCCGTCTTCGTCGCCTTGGCCATCGTCTCGCGCAGAAGGGCATAGGCGCGCTCGCCCCCCTTGCCGGGCGCCAGGTAATACGGCGTCTCGAAGTAGCGCGCGTCGATGGTGCCCGTGGGAACGAAGGTGAGGATGTCGATGGTCTCCGATCGATCGAGCGCGGCCCGCTTGAAATCCTCCGGCGTCAGCACGGCGTACTCGCCCTTGCCGACCTCGTGGCCCTTGACCACCTCGGACCACGGCACGACCTTGCCCTCGCTCTCACAGATCCGCTGGTAGTGCACCGGCGACTCGTCCTTGGCGTGGAGCAGGTGAAAGTGGGGCCGCTCGCTGCGCACCGCGCTGTGCAGGCTGACCGGAACGCTGACCAGACCGAACGACATCGCGCCGTTCCACATGGCTCGTGGCATGGGGGGAACCTCCGGCTGGAAGATAGTGCCGGAGACGGCGGAGGCTAGACGCGGCGTGGTCGATGCTGAAACGGACGGGCCGTCCTTGCAAGCGATCCGACTGTAGTACAAAATAGATACTGTCATACACGGGGGATCCAAGATGGCAAGGGTGGTGCAGGCTCGGCTCGATGATGAGACCGACAGGATTCTGAAGGATCTCCGGCGTCGGACCGGCCTTTCGGATTCGGAGCTGGTTCGCCGCGGCGTTCGTTCCCTCGCGGCACTCTCCCAGCCCGCCTCGAGCATCCGATTCGTCGGGATCGGTCGGTTCTCCTCGCACGTCCGCGATCTCGGGTCGAACGAGGCCCACCTCGCGGCCTTCGGCCGCAAGTGACCCCGGTCCTCCTGGACACCGGGTTCATCGTCGCGCTCCTCGACCGCTCCGAGCGGTATCACGAGCGGTGCAAGGCGGCGCTCCGATCCCTCTCCGGATCTCTCCTCACCTGCGAAGCGGTGATCGCCGAGGCTTGCTACCTCTTGCGCGAACAGGCCGGCGCGAGCGACGCAATCCTCGAGAACGTCGAGCGCGGTGCCTTCCTCATCCCCTTCCGTTTGGACGAATCGGCACCCGGCGTGCGTGCCCTCATGAAACGCTACGCGCGCGTTCCGATGGACTTCGCCGACGCGTGCCTGGTTTCGCTCGCCGACACCTTTGGGACCGGTCGCATCCTGACGCTGGACAGCGATTTTCAGGTCTATCGCTGGCGGCGGACGCGGGCGTTCGAGGTTCTGGTGGACATCGAGACTCGAGGGCGCCGTTGACCCGTCGACCCTCACGCCCGCCCGATACCGAGGAGGGCCGGCATCAGTCCCGACTGGGGGCCGGCGCCAAAGCGCGATGAGAGGGACGCGAGGATGCGCGTGCCTACCGGGGTCCAGGCGTCGCCCATCTTCTGGCGCAGCAGCACGACCGGCGCCATCGTGCGCTCCATCGAGCCCCAGAAGGTCGCCATGTCCGGCGCTTCCATCGCATGCACGACGGGCTCCACGCGAACGTCGCGGAACCCAGCCGCGGTCATCTCGGCAAGGACCTCGCCCACTTCGCCCATCGGCGCCTTGCTCTTTCCAAACGGTAGATCGGGCAGCTGCTCGGCGAGCGCGCCCATCAGCGCCTCGAGCAGCGGAGCCTCGCTAAATGGCCGCCAGGATGAAACCACCGCGACCCCCCCGGGGGTGAGCACCCGCTTCATCTCGCTCAGGCCTCGTGCGCGGTCTGGAAAGAAGATCAGCCCGAACATCGAGAACACGGCGTCGAACGAGCCATCCGCGTAGGGCAGCTCTTGGCCGTCCCCGACCTGCGCCTTCACATTGCCGAGCCCGGCCGCCCGCGCGCGCTGTTCGAGCAGCGCAATCATATCGCCCGCGAAGTCGATCGCCTCGACGCGGCGGGCGTGATTCGCCGCGAGCAGCGTCAAGGTGCCCGGCCCAGCAGCCACATCGAGCACGCGCGCGTCTGGGCGAAGGTCCGCCACGCGCAGGGCGTCCAGCGCGTACTTCTCGAATTGCGGAACCACTTCGTGCGCGTAGTCCCGCGAGACGAGGTTCCAAGCCAGGGGTTCGGCCAGCGGTCCGCGAGGCGTCGACATGCGCGCAATCTAAGCCAGAACGGGGCGACCTGCGGTAGCCTCGTGAGGGAGATGAGCTCGTCACCCTCGATCGCCGCTTCTCTGACGGCGCCTCTGGCCCTCGTGCTGCAGTTGCTCGCCTGGGTGGCGGCGCGACCGCGCACGTATGGGGAGACGATCGAAGCGTGGCGGACGTCGTGCCCCCGCCTGCCGGTGTGGGAGGACGCCACGATGAATGGGCTCGTCGCGATCGTGCCGGGCGACGCCGGCTTTCGCGAGCAGACCGTGTGCCTGACGCCCGAAGGCCGGAACTTTCTCCAGGGTCACGGCGCATGAAGGTTGCGATCCTCGACGACTACTTCGATACCCTGCGGACGCTCCGGTGCTTCGCCAAGCTGGCGCCGTTCGAGGTCACCGTCTTTAACGACCACCTCGACGACGTCGACCTCCTGGCGGAGCGCCTGAAGGACGCCGAGGCGCTGGTCCTCATCCGCGAGCGCACGAAGATCGGAGCGACGTTGCTGTCTCGCCTGCCGCGCCTCCGCCTCATCAGCCAGCGAAGCGTCTACCCGCACATCGACGTCGAAGCGTGTACCAGGCTCGGGGTCATCGTCTCGTCGAGCCAGCACGAGGGGACCCCGTCGTACGCGGCGGCGGAGCTGACCTGGGCGCTGGTGCTCGCGGCGATGCGCGATCTGCCGCGGCAGGTCGCCGCGCTCCGGGCTGGCAAGTGGCAGATCGGCGTCGGGCGCTCGCTGCGCGGCAAGACGCTGGGCATCTACGGTTATGGCCGCATCGGCGCCGTCGTGGCGGGGTACGGCAGGGCCTTCGGGATGAACGTGCAAGTCTGGGCACGCGAGGCCTCGCGGGCCCGCGCCCGCGGCGACGGGTACGCCGTGTCCACCAGCAAAGAGGCGCTCTTCGAGGCGTCCGACGTGCTGTCGCTCCACATGCGGCTGGTCGACGCGACCCGCGGCATCGTCACCGGCGCCGACCTTGCGCGGATGCAGGCCACCGCGCTCCTCGTCAACACCAGCCGCGCCGGCCTCATCGAGGCGGGGGCGCTCGTGCGCGCGCTCGAGGCGGGAAGACCGGGGATGGCCGCGCTCGACGTCTTCGAGCAGGAGCCTCTGCTCGATCCCCGCGATCCGTTGCTGGCGATGGACAACGTGGTCTGCACGCCACACATCGGCTACGTGACCCGCGACGAGTACGAGATCCAGTTCGCGGACATCTTCGATCAGATCGTCGCGTACGCCGCCGGCGCGCCGATCAACGTCGTTAACCCCGACGCCCGCCCGAAACCGCGGCTGCTTTGATAAGCTCCCCCGCGATGGCGGACGGTGGGGCGGTGGAACCGTGGGCACCTGGCAGCGCCGATCCCAAGATCGCGTTCGCCGAGTTTCAGATGCACCTGCGCGAGATCACGCCGCGGGTGCGCGTCATGCCCACGGTCTTCGCGCTCAACGTGCTGGTCTTCGTGGCGATGGTCGCGACCGGGGTGAGTGCCCTGGGTCCGACCCCCGACGTCGCCGTGGCCTGGGGCGCCAACTATGGCCCCCTGACGTTGAGCGGCCAGCCGTGGCGCCTGGTGACCAACTTCTTCGTTCACTTCGGGGTCATCCATCTGGCCGCCAACATGTTCGTGCTGTGGAACGCCGGCGCCATCGTCGAGCGCCTGTTCGGACCGCTGGCCTTCGCGGCGCTCTACCTCGCGGCGGGGCTCACCGCCAGCCTGCTCAGCCTGGCCGTCCACCCGACGGTCGTCTCGGCGGGGGCGTCGGGCGCCGTGTTCGGCGTCTACGGCGCGCTGGCCGCGTTCGTGCTGCTCAAACGCGGGACCATCCCCAAGGTGGTGATCTCGCGCCTGGGCGGGGTGGCCGGCAGCTTCATCGCCTACAACCTCTTCTTCGGCGCCGCCCACGCCGGTATCGACAACGCCGCCCACATCGGGGGCCTGCTCGGCGGCTTCGCGGCGGGGGCGTTCCTGATCCGCCCGCTGGTTCTCGACCGGCCGAACGAACCGAGGCGTCCCGCGCTGACCGCGGCGGCGGCCATCGTCCTGGCGGGCGTCGTCGTGCTGGTGATGCCGCGGCCGCTGGACTTCCAGGCGATCGTCAGGGACTTCGGCGCCAGCGAATCGACAATCATAGACAGGTACAACGCGACCACGGGGAGCCTTGGCGCGCACAAGATCGACATGGCGCAGGCGGCCGATCAGATCGAACAGACCGTACTACCGCCGTGGCGCGACGCGCGGTCCAAGCTGGAGAGTCAAGCCCAGGCCTGGCGGCGGAAGAACCATGCCACCTACGCCCAAGAGCACCTGATCGCGCTGCTCGTGCAGGTCGACAAGGTGCGAGAGACTGGCTGGACCCAAATGGTTGCGGCACTCCGAAGGGGAGATGGGCGTGCGGCTGCGGCAGCCGCCCACGAAACGGAAGGAACGGTGCGCGGCCTCCAGAAGGTGATGGAGAACGTCAACCCATGAGGCCGGTGGGAAGCAAGAGGTTGCCGCCTATTGTGCGAGCGGGTGCGTTGGCCGCGTGCCTGCTGGCAACTGCCCGCAACGTGGGTGCCAATGACGTCCCAAGATACTCTCTCGAAAAAAAGGTTCGGTTTTCGGATCTCGTGTTCCTCGGTCACGTGGTGTCAATTCGGTCGGAGAAACCCAACGGCGCCGGGGAGCAGTTCGCGCACGTTCGCATCGACACGATGTTGAAGGGAGCTGCTCGAGATTACGCGGATGTATTGTTCAGGGGCATGGTCGCGGAGTTCGATCCGGAATGCTGCGAGGTTGGAAAGGGATATCTCTTCTTGGTGGTCAAGCTGAACGACGGCACCTTCAGCTCGGTCAACGGACCGTTCGGGGTGTACCCGCTTCCGAATCCTGGCGGTCCGAATAGATAGAGGGCCGTAGGATGAGTCTGGCGGGGGGATGACACGCGGCTCGATCTCGGCGTGTTGCTACGAGGGCTCGATCTCGATGCCCCGCTGCTTGGCGAGCACCTTCGTGTAGTGAACGGTGAGGCGTACCTGCTCGGCGTAGTCGGCGAGGGCCGCGACGATCCGGGCTATGCCGCTCGTTTCGTCGGATTCCGTGGTCCGCCCTGCCGCCCTTGGGAAACGAAGCGGATCTCCAACTCGAGGCCGAGCGCTCTCGAGGCGCGCTCCAAGGTGTCGAGCGTCGCGCCAGGCTCGGAGGGATCCAGGAGGCGATAGACGGTGGGGCGGCTGGTCTTCATCCGGCGCGCCATCTCCGCCGGCGTGACCCTCTTGGCCTTCATCACCCTCCGGAGTGTGTCGGCAACGACCTTCTTCCGGGTGAGGGCTCGAACCTGGTCCAGCTCGCCGAGCTCCTCGAGGAGCTCCTCCAGCTCGTCTCTCGCTCTCTTCCTCATGTTCCCTCTCTCGTTCGCTTCGGCGCGAGCGCAATCGCCACGAACACTATGTACCAAAAATATTACACACGCAACAGCCGCGCGGGCGCGCCGGTGAACGGCGGCGAGAGGCCTACTCGGATTCGAGCTTGTCCACGCGGTTTTCGAGCGCGCTGACACGCGGCTCGATTTCGGCGTGTTGCCTCGCGAGAATCCGAGTGTGGCGGACCATCAGGCGATTCTGGCGGGCGACATCGAGGAGGGTCGTTTCGACGAGGTCGAGGCGATCGGACATGACGTCTAGACGATCGGTGACGATCTCCAGACGCTCGTTGGTCGTATCCAGGCGGCGGTTGAAAGCCACCTCCATGGAGTCGAGGCGGGCGTTCGTCGTGTCGAGGCGGGCGTTGGTCGACCGGGCCGCCTCCCGAATCTCCTTCACAATCTCGACTGTGATATCGGAACCGGCCATCGACATCTCCTCTCAGGATAGCAGAGGTCGACTGCGATTCTCGGGCCAACTCCAACCTCGCTGATTTTGCTGGTCTCTGCCGCCTGGATCGACCGCAACCCGGCACAACGTCCGGTTTTCGGACGGGTCCATCGGACCTAGACGTGTATCGGGAGCGGCGAATGGTGAAGGGCGGGCGGAGGTCTGCCAAGGCGGGCGCGGCGAGGGGCGACGGGGCCGACCCCCGGTTCATCCCGGTGGCCAAGGCTTTCGCGAGAACGCCCGGCTTCTCGCTGATGGAGAGCAAGTCCGGCGCCATGCGGGGGATGATGCTCAACGGAAAATCGTTCGGCATGTCGTCCCACGGTCGCTTCATCCTGAAGCTCACCGCCGAGCGGGCGGCGGCGCTCGTCGCCGAAGGCGTCGGCAAGCCGTTCAGCCCCGCGCCCGGGCGGGTGATGAAGGGGTGGCTCGAGGTGACGGACCCAGCGGCGGATTGGGTTGGACTGGCGAGGGAGGCGTGGCGGGGGGCGGCG
>CALAOV010000355.1 GCA_937889515.1 uncultured Myxococcales bacterium
CCACCGAGATCTACACTCTTTCCCTACACGACGCTCTTCCGATCTCATCAACACCTCGGCCAGGTTCGAGTAGACCGCGGGGCCGTCGGCGCCCGCTGCGATCGCAGCCACGTACGCCTTCGCGGCCGCGTCGAAGTGCCCCTGTTTGCTCTGGTCGAGGCCGAGCTTCAGCCAGTGGGCCCGCCTCTCGGGCTGGTCCGAAGCCGGGGACTCCCCCGTCGATGGTTCGGCGGGGCGCGACGCGCGAAGCCAAAACGGCGCCTCGGGCGCGGCGCGAGCGACCGCCGCAGCGCAGAAAAGGGCCAGCGCCAGGGCGGAGGCGGCGACCGCCGGCATCACGGACCGGGAGCTGCGCGCTCGACCGACCGGGTGCGCCAGGCGACGCAGCGACCTTAAACCGCGGTCCATGCCCTCAGTATAGCTCGCCCATTTTTTCGGATTTCGCGGTGATTTCGCGGTAATGTCCGGGCGTGGGATCCGGCAATCAGTCCGGCCGTTCGGCGTCCGCATCGGGAGCGATCGCGCTCGATCCGGACGACAGCGGCGCGATTGGCCCCGCCATCGCCGCGTCGATTCGGACCGCGATGGCCGCGACCCCGACCCGCCGCGACGCGGAGGAGAGCCGGCTCATCGCGCGCTGCCTGGCGGGCGAGGTCGAGGCCTTCCGTCCGCTGGTCCAGCGCTACCAGCGGCTGGCGTTCTCGGTGGCGTTCCGGATGCTCGGCAGCCGCGCCGATGCCGAGGACATCGCGCAGCAAGCCTTCGTCGACGCGTTCAACGCGCTGGAGCGGTTTCGGGGCGAGGGGCGCACCCACGCCTTTTCGACCTGGCTCCTGCGCATCGCGGTCAACCGCTCGAAGGACGTGCTCAAGGCGAGACGCCGCACCGAGGAGCCGCTCGATCACGACGTCTCCGGCGGCGAGGCGGCCTTCGCCTACGATCCGCTGACGCCCGAGGCCCACGCGTCGAGCGGCGAGCGGCGCGAACGCCTGGAGGCCGCTCTCCTCGAGCTGCCCACGAAATATCGCGAGGTGCTGATCTTGCGGGATGCCGAGGACCTCTCCTACGAGGAGATCCGCCTCATCCTGCAGCTTCCCATCACGACCCTCAAGATCCGGGTGATTCGCGCGCGGGCCATGATGCGCGACCTGGTCGAACGGGTGGGGGTCACGTCGTGAGCCCCGCCACCGAGCGACCACCGGCCATGATCGAAATCCTCGAACAGCCGATCTCGGAGCTGGCGCATCTGCGCGACGTGGATCCGCCACCGAACCTGGTGGCGCGGGTGATGACCCGGCTTTCCGAGCCCCGCCTGCCCTCGCTGTGGCAGTGGCTGCGCCACCCGTTTTGCATCGAGATCCGCTTGTCGCCGCTGGCGTTGATCGGACTGGCGCTGGTGCTGGCGGCTGCCTTCGTGTTCGTCGGCGCGACGCTGAGGTGACGCCGGCGGGTCAGCCCGGACGCACGTCGACGCAGAGGACGTAGCGGCGATCGGCCGCCGCGTCGCGAAGTCCGGTGCTGATCGTGCGGCACAGGTGTCCGCTGGCCAGCGAGACGTACGGGTCGGTGGTGTACTTCTGCAACTCGACGTCGACCAGGAGGTAGAAGTACTCCTTGAAGGAGTGATCGGTCCCCTTCGCCGCCGGGCGAAACATGGCGCCGCCCGGGCGCCGGGGCATCGCGGCGTTGCAGATCGTGTCGGTGATCTGGATGCCGGATTCGTCCAGCACGTAGAGACATTCGACCTTGACGTCTTCGTCGACGATCCGGCTCAGGATCGCGTCGAACTGCCCGGCGTCGGCGCGGGCCAGCTCGCCCAGGACGCGGGCCAGGATGTCGTTGAAACCGCGGTACGCCCGCTTTCGCTCGTTGATCTCACCGACCATGTGGGTCTTGAAGGCCACGGCCAGCGATTCGACGCAGGTGGCGGCGCGCGCCATGCCGTCGGCGTCGAAGGTCCGGGCAGCCTGCGGTCGGCTCAGGAAGTATCCCTGCAGCAGGTCGGCGCCCAGCTCGAGCGCGGTGATCGCTTCGGCCTCGGTCTCGATGCCTTCGGCGACCACCAGGGCCCCGATCCGGCGGCTCAAGCTGACCAGGCTCTTGAGCGTCTCCTGCTTGTAGAAGTCGCTCTCCACGCCCGTGATGAGGCTGCGGTCGATCTTGATGACGTCGGGCCGCAGGAGCGGGATGCGGTCCAGGTTCGAGTGTCCGGCGCCCACGTCGTCGAGCGCCATCAGGAAGCCGCGCGACCGCAACGCCGCCGCCAGCGCGCCGAATCGGCCCGCGTCGTCGAAGCGCGCCTCCAGGAACTCGACCGCGACGTTGCGCGGCTCCAGGCCCGCCCCGTAGACCAGCGTCTGCAGCTGCGCGGCCGACACCTCGGGGCTCGCGGTGGAAGCGAGATCCAGGTTCAGAAACAGCAGGAGATCGTCCGAGCGGTCCGGCAGGCGCGAGAAGCTGCGGACCGCGCTCTCCCGGCACAGGTCTTCGACGACGGCGGCCAGGCCCTCGGCGGCGGCCATCTCGAACATCGAGGTCGGCGCGATGAGGGCGCCGCTGAGCTCGACCCCGCGCGACAGCGCCTCCATCCCCACCACGCTGCGCCGTCGCACCGAGAAGATGGGTTGAAAGTGGGTGGTGACCCGACGGGCTTCCACCAGCTGGTAAAGCGGCGTCACGACTTCCGGCCTGGCGTGCATCAACATAGGGAATTCCAGCGCAATCGGGGGATTGCCGCGCGAGTGTGGGGGAAGACATCGGCGCGGTTCGGAAATTCCTGAGCCGATATTTGGGAATTGACGGTTCCGAAACACGGACGAAACGGCGACGGCGCGAAGCGCGTTTATTCCCGCATCCAGTCGACGACGAACAGCCCATGGCCGCCGCCCTTTTCGCCCCCGTCCACCGGGGTGCCACCGGCGTCGGTGGTCAGAAACTTGTCGGTCCAGGGGCCGTCGACCGGCGCGTCGGCGGTCAAGATGCAGCTCGAGTCGGTGCACTGGTCGAGCTTCCAGGAGGCGCCGCTGATGTTGTTCTGCGCCATCCAGGCGAACCAGGTGTTGCCCTCGCCCTCGCACACGTCGTTGTCGCCACTCTTGACCACCCCGCCATCGGCGGGCGTGATCCCGAACTCCGTGATGAAGAGCGGCAGGCCGAGCGAGATCGCCTTGTTGGCCTTGTCGCGCAGCGGCTGCTTGTGGGTGCAGGCGTAAAAGTGCAGCGTGTAGAGCAGGTTGGTCGCGTCGGTCAGGGGATCGGCCGCCGCCAGGTCGACGTCCTGCGAGTAGGTGGGCGTCCCGAGGATGATGAGGTTGTCGGGATCGACCGCGCGGATCGCCGCCACCACCGCCTCGTGGTACGGCTTGATCTGCGCCCAGGTCACCTTGTTGGGCTCGTTGTAGGGCTCGTAGATCACGTTGGGCGAGGCGCCGTACTGCGTCGCGATGCTGGTGAAGAAGGCCGACGCGGCGGTGGCCTGGGTGGTGGTGGCGGTCACCGCGTCGCTCGTGTGCCAGTCGACGATGACGTAGATGCCGAGGTCGATGGCGTTCTGGATGATGGTGTTGACCTTGGAGAGCATGGTGGCCTGGGCGGCGTTGGTGCCGGTCCCGGTCCCGAGGTAGCCGCCAGCGACGTCGACCCCCATGGCGGCGCGGATCACCGACAGCTTCCAGTTGTCGCGCGCGTATTGAATGGCGGGCTTGCTCTCTGGGAAGGTCTTGCTCTCGTAGTTGAGCCAGTGGCTGCTCACCCCTTTGAGCTGCACCGGGTGGCCCGATTGATCCTGGAGCTGCGTCCCCACCACCTTGAGCTGCCCATACACTTGCACCGGCGTCATGCCGGGGGGCAGCGCGTTGCCGCCTTCGGTCGGAGCGGCGTCGGGCGGGGATCCGGCCGTTCCGCCGGCGCCGTTGCCGGCCGCGCCCGTGTTGCCGGCCGCGCCGGTGTTACCGGCGGTCCCCGTCGACCCGCCGCTGGCGGTAGATCCGCCCGAAGCGCCGGTTCCGTCCGTGCCGGCGCTGCCAGAGGCGGCACCCCCTTTGGAACCGCACGCCGCCAGTGTCACGGCCAGCCCCAGGCACACGACGCCGATCGAAGAACGCACGTTGTTCATAAGCAAATCCTCCGTTTAAGTGGCTCGTGGATCGACCTGGCGAGCCATCCAGGGGCGAGCGAGCTCATTTGTACCACGCTCGGCCGCACAGTCCCCGAGGCCACAATCCGAAAATCGCTCAATTTCGGGCAGAACCGGTTCGGCTGGTATCCCACTTCGGCTCATTCGAGACGTCCCTGGCCAGCCCAACGTTCGAACATGGCCGTGACTCGGAGCGTCCGCTCAATCGACGTTCGCGAAGTGTCTAGTGCCACTTGACACTTGGAGCCCCGGTGGTACGATTCGACAGTGAAGGCGCGAGAGCTGCGTCGGATTCTGAAGCAGCACGCCTGTCTCGAGGTGAGGCAAAAAGGCTCACATATCAGGGTCGAATGCGGACGAGGCGCCTGTGCCACGAACCATCCCCGTTCATGCGGGAGAGGATCTCGGGAAGGGTCTACTGGCGCAGATAGAACGCGATCTCGAAGATTGTCTGGGGAAGGGCTGGCTCAGGAGCGAAAGGAAGTGATTCGGTGAAGAAGTACACGGTTGACTATGCGCTCGGCGACGACGGTTGGTGGACCGCGTCTGTCCGGGAGGTTCGAGGGGCCCACACGCAGGGTCGAAGTATTGCGCAGACTCGACGGCGCATCCGCGAAGCACTCGGTCTGTTTGTCGAGGACGCGGAGCAGGCAGAGTTGATCGATCACATTCGCATCGACGCCGACACCCGGTCGATCATCAAAAAGGCGGCGCAGGCCCGACGCGTGCTGGAACAGCACCAAAGGAACGTCAGTCGCCTTTCGAGGACCGCCGTGAAGAAGCTCACCGCGCGAATGAGCGTCCGCGACGCCAGCGAGATCCTCGGCGTCTCACCACAGCGCGTACAGCAACTCACGTCGTCGTGATGAGACACGTGACCTGAGAGGATTGGCGATGGAGATGGATGGCGAGAGCAAAACCGTCGCTACAGATCCAGGTCGGCCTGGGCGGCCCGTTCCATGATGAACTTGAAGCGGGCTTCGACGTCCTTGCCCATCAGCTCGGCGAGCACGCGGTCGGTCTCGGGGATGTCGTCGATGGTGACGCGCAGGAGGCGGCGGGTGGCGGTGTCGAGCGTGGTGCGGCGCAGCTCCTCCGGCTGCATCTCGCCGAGACCCTTGAACCGCATGATGTCGGGGTGCGCGTTCTTGGGGAACCCGGCCACGATGCGGGTCCGGTCCTCCTCGTCGAGAGCCCAGAAGGTTTCCTTCCCGTAGTCGATCCGGAAGAGCGGCGGCTGCGCCAGGTAGACGAAGCCGCCCGCGATGAGCGGCTGCAGGTGGCGGTAGAAGAAGGTGAGCAGCAAGGTCGCGATGTGGTGGCCGTCGGAGTCGGCGTCCATGAGCAGGATGATCTTGTGGTAGCGCAGGCGCTCGATCTTGAAGTCGGCGCCCACGCCGCAGCCGAGCGCCGAGACGACATCCTGCAGCTCCTTGTTCTCCAGCACCTTTTGCAGGGAGGCCTGCTCGGTGTTGAGCACCTTGCCGCGCAGCGGGAGGATCGCCTGGGTCTTGCGCTCGCGCCCCTGCTTGGCGGAGCCGCCGGCCGAGTCGCCCTCGACGATGAACAGCTCGCTCTTGCTCGGATCGGTCGAAGCGCAGTCGGCCAGCTTGCCGGGGAGGTTGAGCCGGTGCGAGACCGCCGTCTTGCGCGACACCGCCTGCGCCGCCGCGCGCGAGGCCTCGCGCGCCTTGGCCGCCAGCGCGATCCGCTCGACGATCTGCGCGCCGGCAGTCTTGTTTTCCAGCAGGAAGCGCTCCAGCGCCGGACGGACCGCGCCGTCGACCAGCGCCTGCGCCTCGGGGCTGCCGAGCCGCTCCTTGGTCTGCCCCTGGAACTGCGGCTCCTGCATGTAGACCGACAGCACGCCGACGAGACCCTCGCGGACATCCTCGGCGGTGAGCGTGACCCCTTTGGGCGCCAGGTTCGAGGTCTCGATGAAGGCGCGGACCGCCTTGACGATCGCGGCCTTGAATCCCTGCTCGTGCGTCCCCCCCTGCGTGGTGGGGATGGCGTTCACGTACGAGCGGATGGTCTCTTCGTGCGACTCGGTCCACTGCAGGGCCGCCTCGATCCGGAAGCCGGCCTCGCCCGGCCGTTCGAAATAGAACGCCAGCGGCGCGGTCGGCGGCTTGCCGCGCTCCGTGATGAGCTGCGACAAGAAGTCGGCGATCCCCCCCGCGTGCTGGAAGGTCTCCTTGGTCTTCGCCTTTTGATCGACGAAGACGATCTCGAGGCCCTTGTGCAGGAACGCCTTGGTGTCGAGCCGGAAGCGGATCGTCTCGGCCGAGAACTCCTGCTTGCCGAAGATCTGCGGGTCGGGGTGAAAGCTGATTGACGTCCCGGTGCCACGTGCCGGGCCCACCTTGCGCAGCTTGCTGACCGGCTTGCCACGCTCGTACTTCTGCTCCCACAGGGCGCCGTCGCGGCGAATCTCGGCGGTCATCGATTCGGAGAGCGCGTTGACCACCGACGAGCCCACGCCGTGCAGGCCGCCCGAAAATTGATACTGCGCCGAGGAAAACTTGCCGCCCGCGTGCAGCGTCGTGAGCACCAGCTCCAGCGCCGACTTCTTGAACTCCTTCTTGACGTCGACCGGGATGCCGCGGCCGTCGTCGCGCACGGTGGCCGACTTGTTGTCGGCGTGCAGCGTCACCTCGATGCGCGAGCCGAAGCCGTTGATCACCTCGTCGACGGAGTTGTCGACGATCTCCCAGAGCAGGTGGTGGTACCCCTTGGTGTCGGTGCCGCCGATGTACATGCCGGGGCGACGGCGCACCGGCTCCAGCCCTTCGAGGACCGTGATGTCGTCCGAGGTGTATCCGGTCGAAGCCATGTCAGTTCAGCAGCGCCGGCGGCGGCACCGGCAACGGGATGGTGGTGCGCACGATCTTCGTCTTGCGTTTCAAGGCGTGTCCTTTGCCGCCGCGCGCGGTGACGCTGAAGCGTCCGGGACCGACCGGAAATTCCTTGCCGTCGTCGGTCTCGGCGATGATCACGTCCTTTTCGCGCGGGGCGCCGACGCCGAAGCCGACCACCGCCGCCTCGCCGACCTTGATGACCGTGACGCCCCGTCCGGCGCCGGCCAGCTCGGGGAGCTCGCTGGCCTTGCAGAGCAGCGCGCGGGCGTCGCTGGTCACGACACAGAGAACGTCTTTGTCACCCGCCGGCAACACGCCGACGATCTCGTCCCCTTCGGCCGGCTTGGCGAAGCGGCGCCCGGCCCGCGTCGACAGCTCGCGGTGTGCGTCGAGATTGAAACGCAGCCCGAAACCGCCTTTGCCAACGGCGACGGCCAGCGTCCCCTTGGGCGCCCCCTTCTCGCCGACCGCCATGCCCCCCACCACCCGCTCGCCGTCGCGGAAGTTGAACAGCTTCTGCACCGGCTCGCCGTAGCCGGTCGAAGCCGGGACGTCGTTGATGCGGATGACGTAGGCGCTGCCCAGATTGGAGAAGATCGCGATCGGCTCCTTGGTCGAGCCGCGGACCACCGC
>CALAOV010000356.1 GCA_937889515.1 uncultured Myxococcales bacterium
AGGTGGGCAGGGCGAGCAAGCCTTCGTCCCGCAACCAGCGACGACTCCAGCCAGAAACACCAGGAACGCCAGGAACCGCATCAGACGATTCTACTCCCCGGCCGTTGGTTGAAGAACCGACCGACCAGCTCCTGATTGTTCGAGAACTCGGGCAGCAAGACCTTGAACGCCGCCCGACGTCCCAGCACCGCATGGTGCGCGAGGTACACGACCCCCGTCCCCCCCTGCCCGATCCGTTGCAGCACCCGATAGTTTCCGACTGTGCTGCCGACCAACCCATCGGGCGGCTCGCCACCCACAGGACTTTCCGTCTCCCAAGGCATATTTCGGTTGGCGATGGTATCACTGGCCGCACCAGCGGCGTCACCGCAGCGGACGTCGCCGGCACGCGTTTCGGTGTGACAATCAGCGCGAAATTGCGGTCCAGGCCGGCAGAAATCAGCGCCCGGCTGCGAAGGCGGCGGTTGCATGACACGCCTGTCCGATGGTCCGGATGGTTACAACGCGTGCCGACGGGCAGCCGACCTCGTCTCCACGCGACAAGGCGCGTTCACGGACGGCAGTGCTCGAAGAAGACGGTGCCGTCGATCTTCCCGCCGCCGGTCGCGCACGTGAAGGTGGCGTCGCCACCGACGGGATTGAGATCGGCGGTCTCCGAGAAGAAATTGACGTCCCACTGCGAGCAGTCGCGCTTGTCGACCGGGATCGCGACGCCGGAGCCTTTTGAATAAATCCACAGCTGGACGCCCTGCTCGTCCCGGACCAGGCGGAGGACGTTGCGACCCGAGGCCCGCACATCGGCGCCGATGGAATCCGGGCCGGCCACCGGCACCTTCTTGCACCCGTCGATGACGAACGGGGTTCCGTCGACGATGACCGTGCCGAACCCAGGCCGGTTGCGCTGTCTGGCGGCATACCAGACCCCAAAAATGACCAGGGCCGCGAACATCAGCCGCGGGATCGCGATCACTTTGAGGGTGTCCCGGGGCTCGGCCACGCCTGAACTCTACCCGCGAACGAGTGTCCGATGAACATCGCGGCCTTCAGGCGGGGCATCCGCCCGTATTGAGGACGGGGCAAGACCGGCTAGGCCGGCTACGACCAGCTCGCCATCGCGCGCGGTTGTAGCATCGCGACACCGACCGCGATTCGGCTGCGACCAACCCAGAAAATGCGCTCGTCACCTGCCCTGGGCGGAAGCGCCCACGACAGCGATTGGGCTCCTTCGCCGATCGTCGGAACGACGATCAACCGGCGTTCCGTCCCCTGCTGCTCGACCCAGGCGACCGAGCCACAGTCGCGTCGCCACGTGGGCGCAATGACCATCTCGACCTCCCCGCCGCTCGACTCTACGGGCTCCCCGTCCAAGCGTACGGCCCCCTGCGCCACCTCGACGACGTGTCGTCTACAGCGGAAGACTTCGGCCGGCGCGCGCCGGAAGGCCTTGTCGATCGATGCGGCCTGTGCGGCACGAGGAATGACCGTCAGAGGAATGGCCATGAAGAGGGCCAACACCAGGCCGAACGCGCGTCGCATGTTGCCGGCTCTTTCACGAGCCGTGCCATGCGCTCAAACCTCACCGGTTCTCATGATTGCTGCGTGGTGATCCGCGATCGGCGCCGGGTACGTCATGTAGGCCTTCAGGCTCCAAAACGTTTCAACCAGGTGGCAGGGCGTGGAGCCGCGGTTACCACCGGTGAGGGTCCTCCGTGGGCAGCAGGTGTTTGACATCCCGCCCCAGCGTGCCGCATTCTCTAGTCAACCAAATCACGATGGCGGTGGAGTCCGCCGATACCCGCGGCCAATAGAGACCGCCAATGACTCCTACGATGCAGCCCAAACTCGGGCGCCGTAGGGTCCACGTGAGCCCCTCCGGCGCCCAGCCAGGAGAAGAGCCCCGTGCCACACAAGAGCGATTCCGAGCCGTCTGCCGGCGTCCCTCCCGGCACCATCGACGGGACGAAGGTAGCGCCGCCCGGAGCGCCGGCGTGACGGGCCGCGACCGCCTGGTCGCGCTGGGCCAATGGATCGGCCTCGGCTCGCTCGTCGGCGTGATCTGCGGGGCCGCATCCGCCCTCTTCCTGTGGCTTCTCGAGCGGGCAACCGCGTTTCGCGAAGGGCACGAGGCGATCGTCTATGCGCTCCCGATCGCCGGCCTCGCGATCGGGTGGCTCTACGAGCGCTACGGCGGATCCGTCCGGTCCGGCAGCAACCTCATCGTCGATACGATCCACGACGACGGCCCCGAGCTGCCCCTGCGGATGGCGCCGATGGTCATGATCGGGACGGTGCTCACCCATGTCTTCGGAGGCAGCGCGGGTCGGGAGGGCACCGCCGTTCAGATGGGCGCCAGCCTCACGGACTGGGTGTCGCATCGTTTGCGCGTCGGCAAGAACGTCCGTCGACAGCTCCTCGCGGCGGGGGTCGCGGGTGGTTTCGGATCGGTCTTCGGCACGCCGGTCGCGGGAGCCGTCTTCGGCCTCGAGTTCGTCGTCCTCGGGCGCATCGAATACGACGCGCTCGTCCCCGCCCTCGTCGCCTCGGTCGTCGGGGACTTGACCACGCGCGCGCTGGGCATCGTCCACACGCACTATCCGGCCGCGACGAACGTTCCGCTGACCCCACTCCTGCTCTTGAAATGGCTGATCTTCGCGGCCGCCGTCGCGGTGGTCACGACGGTCTTCATCGAGCTCACCCACTTCATCAGGAAGCGCGGCGAGATCCACATCCCGAGGCTTCCGCTGCGCATGTTCCTGGGCGGTCTGGTGGTCGTCGGCCTCTGGAAGCTCGTGGGGACCAGCGACTATCTGGGCCTCGGCATGCCGACGATCGTTCGAGCCTTCGAGGACCCTGCCCTGCCACCCTACGCTTTCGCGTTGAAGCTGGCCTTCACGGCCATCACGCTGGGCGCCGGCTTCCTCGGTGGCGAGGTCACGCCGCTGTTCTTCGTCGGCGCCACGCTGGGCAGCGTGCTCGCGAGGCTGCTCGGGATTCCACTCGCGCTCGGCGCGGGCGTCGGTCTGGCCGCCGTCTTCGCGGCGTCGGCGAACACCCCGCTCGCGCTGTCCATCATGGCGATCGAGCTCCTGGGCGCCCCGGTCTTCCCCCACGTCGCCATCGTCTGTGTCGTGGCGTACGTGCTGACCGGCCACCGCAGCATCTACCCGGCGCAGCGGCTCTGGACGGGCAAAGGGGGCGGGAGCCGGTTTCGCGACGTGGCCTTGCGCGACCTGACCGCCGCGCCGGCGGCCAAGACGGAGCGCCCCCCGACCTGAGCGCTTCGCTTCGACGCGATTCCTGCACCCCGAACGGCCGTCGACGAACCGCTCCGGAGCGGTTCACCCCTGCGTTGGCGGCTTCGTCGCCGACGG
>CALAOV010000357.1 GCA_937889515.1 uncultured Myxococcales bacterium
GCCCTGGCGCAGCAGCTCGACGGCGGCCTCGCGCCGGCGCTGCCGATCCGCGCGGGCGTCGCTGGGCGCCTCGTGCTGCGGACCTTGGGCGCGCGTTCGCGCGGGTGCCGCCGCCGCCAGCAGGGCGAAGGCCGCGAATCCCAGGCCCGCGCGCGCCAGGACGAGATGCTTCCGGCGGCCCATCCCTCTATGGAATCAGCTCTCGCGGCGCGAATCAAGGCGCGCCGCCGCAGCGGCGCGGAGAAGCCCAATCAAACCGTCGCCCGATCGAAAATAGATATCGAATCTATAGAAAATCGGCGTCTCCAAGCCGCGTAGGCGCAGTCTAGAGGATGCCCCAGCTCGGAAGTCTGGGCACGCTTCTGGCATAAGCTCCCGCGCATCCGATGTCGGCGATCGAACATGCGTGGTCCGATCTGCTGGTGGCCTGCCGCGCCGGTGCTCTGGGGGCGCACCTGCGGGCGTCGCCGTTGCCGATGGGGGCGCTGCTGGCGGCGGCGCCGCCGCCGGGTGCGGGTGAACCTTACGGTCGCCTGCCGATCTTCCGCGACGCCGTCGGGGAGGTCCTGCTGGTCCGCTGGCGCGAGGAGACCTTCTGCGCGCCGCACGATCACGGCGACGCGGGCGGGTTCGTTTGCCTGCTGCGGGGCCGCCTGGTCGAGCGACACTGGCGCTGGCGGGCGGGCGAGCTCTGCGCGGTGGCCGAGCGCGCGCACGCGGCGTCCGAGGTCATCGCGGTCGGGCCGGGCGCCATCCACGACATGAAGGCGTCGGACGCGGCGGTCGGCATCCACTTCTATTTTCCGGCGATCCAGGGGATGCAGGTGTTCGATCGCGTCCGGCGCGAGACTCTGGTCGTCTCCGAGGATTGCGGCGCCTGGATCCCGCAGGACGACTCGCTCGTGATTTCTCGCGCGGGGTGGCCATGAGCACCTTGACCTGGATCGGCTACACGACGCTCTACCGGGAAGGGGGGCCGAAGTTCGCGCGCGTGGCGGCCACGATGGAGGCCGACCGGCGGGCCGCGCATCCCGATCGTTTGGTCCGAAGCGAGCGGCTCGAGAGCAAGCTCGACTTCGTGCGGGCGATGGAGCGCGTTCGCGACGAGGGGCACGCGCTCGGCGAGCTTCACTTCATCGGCCACAGCGGGATGTACGGCCCGATGTTTCGCACCACCTCGATGCCCGAGCAGTTCAGCCCCCACGAGTGGCGGAACCTGAAGCTGCCGTTTGCGCCGGGTGCCTCGGCTCGCTTCCACGCCTGTCGCACCGCGCGCTGGTTCGCGCCCTTCTTCGCGCGGACCTTCGGCGTGACCGCGTACGGGTACCACTGGTACACCACCATCTCGACGAGGCCGGACCGGTTCGCCTGGGAGGGCGTCGGTCGCGGCCCAGGCGGCAGAAATGGCGCAGGCGACGGGCCGCTCTACGTGATCGCCATCCCGGGCAAGAAGTCGCACGGGATCGCCGGCAGCGCGCTCAAGTACAGCGGCCTGGCGCGCGCCGAGGCGATGAAGCGGTTCGAGCCAAGCGATCCCGACGGCGACACCAGCTACGACGGAGTCGCCGAGCTGTACGCCGACGTATTCGAGGACATCGGGGTGCGGCGCGACGAATGGCGCTGGTTGGAAAAACACCTGTCGCGCACGCCGGCGCCGCGGGTGCTCGATCTGGGGTGCGGCAACGGCGCGCTGCTGGGCAAGCTGGCCCCGCGTCTCGCGCACGGCGTGGGCGTCGACCGCTCGCCGCGGATGATCGATCTCGCGCGCGCCCGCGCCCAAGTCGCGGGCGACGCGCATCTGCGCTACCAGACGGTCGACGGCCCGGGTCTGCCGTTCGCGGACGGGTCGTTTGACATCGTCGTCTCGCTGCTCTCGTTCCGCTACCTCGACTGGGATCCGATCATGAACGAGATCCGCCGTGTGCTGGCGCCCCGCGGTCGTCTGCTGGTCGTCGACATGGTGACGGTCCCGCTGCGCGCGCGTGAGCTGCCGCGATTCGCCCGGTCGAAGGCCCGCCAGCTCGTCGAGCACCTGCGCCTGCCGTCGTTTCGGCAGGCGCTGCGAAAGCTGGTCGGCGATCCACGCTGGCGGGTCATGCTGAAACACAACCCGATCCGCTCCGACCACGAGCTGCGCTGGTACCTGGAGAGCCGCTTCCCCGGCCGCCGGGTCGAGCTCCTGACCGTGGGCTGGAACACCCGGGTGGTGGCGTTCGACTCGGGACCGCTCGAACCCGGCTGGGTCCCGCCCCAGAGCTATCCATGATCGCGATCCTCGACTGGGGCATCGGGGGCATGGGCTTTTTCAAGCTCCTGCGCGCGCGCCGGCCCGACGTGCCGGTGATCTACTTTTCGGACACCGGCGCCACGCCCTACGGCAAGCTGCCCGCCGCGGCGCTGGCGGCGCGGGTGCGCAAGGTGGCGGGGGTGTTGCGCGATCTGGGCGCGCGCCGACTGGTCATCGCCTGCAACGCGGCCAGCTCGGCGCTTCCGCGGCTGGGTGTTCCGGGCACGGAGGGCGTCCTGTCGACGACTGCGGGAACGATCGAGGTCACCGGCATCGTCGATCACGCGGTGCGCCTGATGCGCGGCACGGACCCCGGTGCCGTCCGAACCGTTGGCGTCATCGGCGGCCGCCGCACGATCCGCTCGGGAATCTACCGGCGCGCGCTGAATCGCGGCCGGAGAGTCGTCATCCAGCGGATCGCCCAGCCGCTCTCCGCGCGCATCGAGGCCGGCGAGCTGACGTCGCCCCGCCTAGAGCGCGAGCTGGCGGAGATCCTCCGACCACTCGCGAAGGTGGATGCCCTGTTGCTGGCCTGTACTCACTACGCCGCGCTGGCCGCCCGCTTCGCGGCCCATCTGCCCAGTGCGCGCCTGCTCGATCCGGCGCCCGCGCTGGCCGACTGGGTCGCGGCGCATTGGCTCTCGCCCGCGCCACCGGGCGCGGCGCGGGGCGCCGTCGCGCGCGGCAACGCCGCCGATCTTTTCCTGACCAGCGGAGACCCGCGCGCAATGCGCAGCGCGGCCTTGCGCGCCTTCGACGTCCAGATCGGCCGCATCCATCGTCGACCTTGCCGACCCACGGTAAGATGATGGGGTGCCGATCCTCCTGGCCCTGTTCGGTCCCAAGCGCGGGGTTCGGCTGGAGATCGAAGAGCGGGCGATGCTCGGGCGATCGTCGGAGGCCGAGCTGCAGCTGGTCGACGCCAAGGTCTCGCGGGAGCACTGTCGGTTCACCGTGCGCGGCAAGGGGCTCGAGGTCGAGGATCTCGGCAGCCACAACGGGACCTTCGTCAACGGCGAGCGACTGAAGGCGCCGCGCCGGCTCACGCCCGGCGACGAGATCGCGGTCGGCGATTCGCTGTTCGTCGTCGACGGCGACGCCGATGCGGCGGCCGCGCGATTTGGGGACGCCACGCTGATCGTCGCCGCTGGCGACAGAGCTGGTCTGAAGGCGGCGCCGCCGGGCGCAGATGCGGCCGGCGACGGCGGGAACGATTCTCTCGCTGCGGTCACGGCGCTGGCCGCCGAGCTGCGGGGCTGTGACGGTCTCGAGGTGGCCGCGCGCGCCGTGCTGGAAGCGATCGAAGGGACGCTGGCGCCGAAACGAGCCTTCGTCCTGCTGTGGGACGCCGCCAGCGGGCTGGTGCGGCCTTTGGTGGGCCGGTCGGACGACAAGAGCGTGTCGGTCTCTCGCACGGTGCTCGACCTCTGCGCGCGCCGCCGACGTGGGATCGCCGTCGAGGACGCGGTCGCCGATCGCGAGCTTCGCGCCGCGCGCAGCATCGTGCGACATCAGGTCCGGTCGGTGGTGGTGGCGCCGGTGATCGTCGCCGGGGAGGTGGTCGGATTCCTGCACGCCGATCGGGAGCGGCCGGGGTACACGCCCAAAGACGCCGCGCTGCTCGAGTGCCTGGCCTCGCTGTTCGCGCTGGGGGGTCACCTTCCGGGGCCGGCGACCCGGAAGGTCGGAAAGGCTGGGAAGGTCGCGCCGCCGACCGACGACGCGCCGATCGGCGCCAGCGCCGCCTGGAAGACGGCGCTTCGCATGGCCGAGGCCAGCGCGCCGACGCTGTCGACGATTCTCATCACCGGCGAGAGCGGCTCCGGCAAGGAAGAGATCGCGCGGTATGTCCACCGTCGCAGCCGACGTTCCGGCGGACCGTTCGTGGCGGTCAACTGCGGCGCGATTCCCGAATCGCTGGCCGAGAGCGAGCTTTACGGTCACGAGAAGGGGGCGTTCACGGGCGCCGCGGCCACCCGGGTCGGCAGCATCGAGGCCGCCGACGGCGGGACGCTGTTCCTCGACGAGGTGGGCGAGCTGCCCGCCCCGCTGCAGGTGAAGTTGCTGCGCGTGCTGCAGGAACGGGTGCTCTGTCGGGTCGGCTCGGTGATCCCGCGCCGGGTGGACCTGCGCGTGGTGGCGGCCACCCACCGCGATCTCGAGGCCGACGTGCGGGCCGGTCGCTTCCGCGAAGATCTCTTCTACCGCCTGGCCGTCATTCGTATCCATGCGCCCCCGCTGCGCGACCGACCGGAAGATGTCGATCTCTTGGCGGGCGCGCTCCTGGCGCGCCTTTGCCTCTCCCTCGGGCGCCGGGATCCCGGCATGCACCCCGACGCGCTGGCGGCGCTCCGTCGCTGGCGCTGGCCCGGCAACGTGCGCGAGCTCGGCAACGTCCTCGAGCGTGCGCTGGTTCTGCGCGCGCCGGAGAGTGAAGGGGGGCTCACCGCGGCCGAGGTGGCGATGGCGCTCGGCGAGGCGGCGCTGCCGCTCGGCGAGGTGGCGCCGCCATCCCCGGACCGCTCCGACGGACGGACCGCCAGCGCCGCCACGTCCGCCAAGCCAGATGCGCCCCTCGGCGACAAGGTAGCGGCGCTCGAGCGCGCGGAGATCGAAGCGGCCCTGCGTCGCGCCCGCGGAGTGAAGAGCCGAGCGGCGGAGGCGCTCGGCCTGTCTCGCCCGACGCTCGACAAGAAGATCGCCGACCTCGAGATCGACGTGTGGCGCGGCGGGCGCCGCTGACGATGCGACTCATCTGCCCGGCCTGTCGCGCGCCGCTACCCGCCCTGACCGAAGGCGCGCCGGCGGTGCTCACCTGCGCGGGTTGTGCGGCGGAGGTCGACCTGTCGCGCGCGGGAACCGGCGCGGGCCGGCCCCGCTTCGTCCCCGAGCTCGATCGGTCGGGGGAGCGGGCGGGGCGTTTCCAGCTGGCCGAGCGGCTCGGCGCGGGCGGAATGGGAACCGTCTACCGCGCTCTTCCCGAGGCCGCCGACGGCGCGGCGGTCGCCGCGGTGGCGGTGAAGTTCCTCTCGCCGGCGTTGGCCGGCGATCCCGACATCGTGGCGCGCTTCGAGCGTGAGGTCGGCCTCCTGCGCGCGCTCGAGCACCCGGGCATCGTGCGCGTGCTCGACCATGGAACGATCGAGGGCGTCCCTTGGTTCGCGATGGAGCTGAGCACCGGGGCCGATCTGCGGGCCCGCCTGGCCAAGGGTCGCCTGACGCCCGCCGAGGTGGTGGAGATCTTCCCGCGGCTCCTGGCGGCGCTGGGGCACGCGCACGCCCAGGGCATCGTTCATCGCGACATCAAGCCCGCCAACGTGCTCCTGGGAGAGGGCGGCGCCAAGCTGGCCGACTTCGGAATCGCGTGCCCGGCCGCCGACGGCGCCGCCGCGGCGACGCGGCTCACCGAGACGGCGGCCATCATCGGCACGCTGCCGTACATGTCGCCCGAGCAACGCGCGGGAAGGGCGGGACGTGCAATCGATGGGCGCTCCGATCTGTTCTCGATCGGCGTCGTCCTGTACGAGGCGGCGACCGGGCGCCTGCCCGTCGGATCGTTCCCGCCCGCTTCGCGGCTCGCCCCGGCCTTTTCGGCGGCGTTCGATCGGGTGGTCGCCCGTCTCCTGCAACCCGAGCCCGCCGACCGGTACGCGACCGCCGAGGAAGCCGCCCGCGCGCTGGTGGCAGCGCTGCGGCCATTCTGGAGCGCGCGCCGGCGGGTGGGCGCGGCTCTGGGCGCCGCGGTCGCGGCGATCGCGGTCGCGGTTCCGTTGCTCCTGCATGCGGGCGGTCCTCGAAATGCAACGACCAAGCTCCTCGGTTCGGTCCCCGCGGCCACCGCGCCGTTGGCGCCCCTGACGCCGCTGTCGCCGCCGCCGCCCCCCACGGTGCCGACGGTCGCCAAGGGCGAACCTCCGAAACCGCCGCGGGCGCCGACTCCGAAAGAGACCGGCTCGCTGGGAATTGTCGCCAAGGCGACGATCAGCAAGGGCGGGAAGGCCAAGCTGGTCTTCAAAGAGCAAAAGCCGCGCAAGAAGGTCGCCCCCGAGGCGTCCGGGGCAAAGCACGATCCCCTCCGCGACGTCACGAAGTCGTCGTTCGAGACGAAGTGATGCGCCCCCGACGGCTGTAAAGACGCTTGACGGTCTGCCGGTTTACCGGCGCCACAGCGGTGTACCCGCCACCGGCAACCGCGCGTCTCCGCGGTTTCTCTCTGCACCCGTCGCGGCACCGCGCTTGCGAAAGCCCGGTGCATGCGCAACCGCACCGTTCGAAGCCTGGTGGTCCGCTTCCCGGTCCTCTTCACCGCCGCCTTCCTGGTGCTGGGGATCTTCTCCGCCCGCGCGCGCGGCGCCGCGGCCGACCCTTGCGGGCGTCCGGGCGCCTTCGTCGCGGTCGACACCCACAGTCGCCGGTTGTCCCTCTGCGCGGACGGCGCCGCCGCCGAGACCTTCCGGGTGGCGCTCGGCGCGGGCGGAATCGGCAAACGACGGACCGGCGACAATCGGACGCCGCTCGGCGCCTACCCGCTCGGGTCCCCGCGCCACTCGCAGCTATTCGGGACGTTCATCCCGGTCGGCTATCCGACCGCCACTCAGGCGCGCGCCGGTTTTTCCGGCGGCGCCGTCGGTATCCACGGCCCGGCCCGCGCCTTCGTCTTCGCGGGGTCCTTCAACACGGCCACCGACTGGACCGCCGGCTGCATCGCGGTCGGCAGCGATCCGGAGATCGGCCGGATCGCTGCCTGGGTCCGCACCCACCCGCGGGTGGAGGTCCGGATCGACTGAGGCGCGTCAGCCTCAGAACTCGTGGCCGAGCGCGGTCCGAAAAGGAAAGATCCGGCCGAAGCCGGTCTGCGAGGCGGCCTTCGAATAGACCCAATAGCGAAAGTCGACGGCCGGCTCGACGGAGACGAACCAGTGCCGATAGGTGACGGACAGGTCGAGGCCGAACCCGCTCTCGACCCGCAGGAAGTCCGGGCCGTCCTTGACGAACATGATCTCGCCGCGAACCAGCGTCAGGATCGGCTCGAGATCGAGGCGGACCGTCGAATCCACCAGCGTGATCGGGTAGCCGAACGAGATGAGGTCGATCCGAAAGCCGCGCGCCGAATAGGTCCCCGTGCTCTCCCACTGGTTGGCCAGCCCCAGGTGGTTGCGGACATACGAGGTCGACGGAAAATCCAGATCGATGCCAATGGCGTTGGTCGAGAGCGAGGAATCGGTCAGATCGCCGTCCTCGCTCAGGATGCGTGTGTAGTTGAGGCTCAGCCGAAAGGCGGTCAGCCGCGGCTGATCCCGGACGGTGACGGTCGCGGGCGCGGGCGGCGGTGACGGCGGCGGAGCCGGCGACGATGCGGTCACCGGGGCGGGCGCCGGCGGCAGCGTCGTGATCGGGGTCGCCCCGGCGGGCGAGC
>CALAOV010000358.1 GCA_937889515.1 uncultured Myxococcales bacterium
GGGCTTCGTCCAGCTCTCCTGCGCCGTCATCCTCTTGAGGCGGTTATGAGATGCGTTCTAGATCGCCCCTCAGGCGGCGGTCAGGTAACCTTTTTCCAGCAGCGTCCGCAGCCTCTCCGCGATCAACAGATCGGAGAGCGGCGATTGATCGAAGACCGCGCCGACGGTGTTGACCTCGAGCGCGGCCTGGAAGACGTCCAGCTCCTCGGGCGCGAGATCGCGGAGCTTGGCCTCGAGCGGCTTCGGGACCGTGAGCGCGGCGGCGAGCGAGGGAAGCTTCTCCAGCTGGACGCGGTACTCGTCGAGCTGGCGCATGCCGTCCATGAGCAGCGCCTCGGTCGAATCCTCCAGCTCCTCGAGCACGGGCGACTCGTCGGGCGGCTCGAGCTCGAACGATCCCTGCGTCCAGCTGAGCATCCGGACGATCGCCTTGCGCGAGCCCACAGTTGGGCTGCTCTCGAGGTTGGCGAAATAGATCTGCCCCTTGCGCAGGAAAAGCCGCCCCACGGCTGCGTCGGAGCGCACCATGAGCACGCCGCCTTTGCGGCTGGTCGACAGCAGCTGGATCAGATCCGGCAGGGGGATCTCTTCGATGCTGCCCGACATCGACTTGGGCGCCGCGCGCTTGTTGGCCGCCACCGCCATCTTGGAGCGGGCTTCGGTCTCGCTGAGCGCGTTGTTGGTGGCGTCGCCCTCGACGTAGACCATCTTGATGATCGACGTCCCGATCAGGATCCGGTCGCCGTCCTTGAGCTCGGCTTTACGGACCTTCTCCCCGTTGACGAAGGTTCCATTGGTCGACCCGAGGTCCTGGATGGTGACGATCTGATCGTCGGTGGTGATCTTGGCGTGCTTGCGCGAGACCATGTCCTCGACCAGCACCATGTCCAGGTCGGACGACCGGCCGATGATGATCTCGCGGTGCGGGCGCAGCGGGAACTCCCCGCCCTGGTATTTGCCCGAGATGAAGCGGAGCGCCCACAGAGCGCTCTCGCGTCCCTCCTCGTTGCCGTCGGAGACCATGTCACGCGGCCGAAAGGTGCTCAAAACCCAACAATTTTAGATGGGAGCGAGCTTTCCGTCAACGTGGGCCGCTCGTGTCGTCTGTACCCGCTTCGTGTGCGCCATGGCTTGCCGACTCGTCGAGCGGGTTTCCGGTCAGGAGCCCCGCCACCACCTCCGCCACCTCGGCGTCGACCAGCAGGCCGGAGTGGTCGGTCGGCAGGGTGATGTGCCGGACGCCGTCGAGGATGGTGGTCGACAGCGGGGCCAGCCAGTCCCGATTCGCGCCGATCGAGACCACCTCGGCGCCCTTCGGCAGGGGCATATCGGCCAGCTCGCGCAGGAAGGGGCTACCGGGGAGCAGCTGCAGGCTGGCCAGGCCCAGCGGCACCGTGACCAGGCCGAAAATCGCCGACCAGGTCCCCTGGGTGGGTGTTCCCAGCATGATGAGGCGCCGCACCCGGTGGCGTCCGCCCAGACGCTTGAGATAGTAGAGCCCGACCAGCCCCCCCAGCGAGTGGCCCACCACGTCGATGCGCGTGACCCCGGTCTGGGCCACGATCGACTCCACCTTGCGGGCGATGAGACCGGCCGAGTCCCGGATGTCTCCCCAGTTCACGGTGCCGAGGGGGTAGCTGATGACGATATGACCGCGGTCGACCAGCTGGCGTTCCAGCAGGTGCAGCGACCCGCGCGTCGCGAGGTAGCCGTGAATGAGGAGGACGGGCGGCTGTCCGGCGCCGGTGGGGACGATCTCGCGCTGCGGGCGCTGCGCCCGCGGCGCGCGGTTACCGCGCAGGAGCTGTCGCAGATAGACGGCCGCATGTCCCGAGTCGGCCACGTTGTCCGCGACCTCGCGGCCGAGGTGCAGAACCCGCGCCCGCAACCGGTCGAGGAATCCCACGGCTAGGCCGAAGACTCGCGCAGCCCATGCTTGCGCAGCAGCTCGCGCAGGTGCTTGCGGTCGATCTCGGCGGCCCGCGCGGCGGCCGACAAGTTCCCGCCGTGGCGTTTGAGCAGCGCCGCGATGTATTCGCGCTCGAAGGCATCGATGATGCGCGACTTGGCGTCCTTGAACGGCAGCTCCAGATCGGCGGCGCCGCCCTCGCTGGCCCGGGCGGGCCGCTCCTCGAGCGCCTCGTCGATCTCGAGGCGCGAACCGTGGCTGAGCGCGCAGGCCCGCTCGATCACGTTGCGCAGCTCGCGCGCGTTGCCGAGCCACTGGTGGCGCCGGAGGCGCTCCAGATCGTCGGGCGCCACGGTCAGCGATCGGTCGGACCGGAACTGGCGAATGAAGTGTTCGATGAGGAGCGGGATGTCGTCGGGGCGGTCCCGCAACGGGGGCACCAGCATGCGCACCACCGCCACCCGGTAGTAGAGATCTTCGCGGAAGTTCTTGGCCGCCACTTCAGCCCGCAGGTTGCGGTTGGTGGCGGCGACCACCCGCACCGACGCCCGCGTGTAGTTGGTGCCCCCGACCGGGCGCACGCTCTGTTTGTCGAGCGCGCGCAGGAGCGCGGGTTGCACGGAGGGCGACAGCTCGCCAATCTCGTCGAGGAACAGTGTCCCCCCGTCGGCCTCTTCGAAGGCGCCGCGCCGGTCGCTCACGGCGCCGGTGAAGGCGCCGCGCACGTGGCCGAAGAGCGCCGATTCGATCAGCTCGTCGGGGACGGCGCCGCAGTCGAAGACGACGAAGGGGCCGGCCTTGCGGGGGCTGTGGCGGTGGATCTCTTCCGCGAACAGCTCCTTGCCGGTCCCCGTCTCGCCCTCGATGAGGACGGTCGCGTCGGTGGCCGCCACGTCGTCCAGCAGGCTGAACAGCCGCCGCAGCTTGGGATCGCGGCCCACCAGCGCGCCGTAGCTCTCGGCCTCCGAAGGCGCGAGCTCGATCGCTTCCTCGTTGGGGACGTACTTGAGCACCGTCTTGCCGATGGTGACCTCGGTGCCGAAGCCCAGCGTCAGCTCGTTGAACCGCGCCCCCTGGACGAAGGACCCGTTGGTCGATCCGAGGTCGCGCAGAAGCACGCCGTCGGGCCCCGGTTCGACGCCCAGGTGGCGGCGCGAGATGGTCGGATCGGAGAGCGGCACGTCGCAGACGTTCCCCGAACCGAGGGTGAGGGGCCGGCTTCCGATCGGGATGGATTCCCCCCGGTCGGGCCCCTTGACCACCAGCAGGCGTCCGCCGCCGGACTGCCGGATGATGGGTGCGCCCGCGTCGAGGACGCGTGTCGCGGTCTTCTCGATCATTTGTGCTCGGGCACGAGCGGCGCGACGCTCGCCGCGGCGGCCTTGCTCTCGGCCTGGCTCGCCGCCTCGGTCGCCGCGTCCAGCGTCGCGAGATCCGCGCGGGTGGCCACCTGGCCGAGCTTGGCGCCCCCGAGCGCGGCCCCCACCAGCACGATGAGGACCAATAGACCCGGAGGCCCGCCACGCGCGGTGACCGGGGGAGCCGCGCTGGCGCCGAAGTCGATGGTCTCGGGGGGCGCCAGGTTGAATCCGCCCGTCGACTCGAACCCGCCGCTGGGGTCGAAGAGCGCCGGCACCGGTCGCGGCGCGGCCGGTAGAGGCGCCGGCGGCATCCGCAGGCTGGGGTTCAACCCACCCGGCAGATAGCCGCCGGGGCGTGGAAGCCCGGGGGGACCACCAAACGCGACCGGCGCCTGCAGCGGCGGGGGCGTCGGCGGAAATTCGTCGAACACCGGGCCCGGCGTGGGCGGGATGTCGAACGGCGACTCGGGCAGCGGCGGCGGGGGCGTGAAGGCGATGGGCGGTGGCGGTGGGGGGATCGTCGTCGGACGACGCGCGGGACGGGGCGCTGAGAAGCCCGGCGGAATCGGCGGCGGGGGTGGCGGTGGCGGTGGCGGCGGCGTCACATCCGGCCCCACGTTTCGCACGCGCGTCGGTATCTCGTTTTCGTTTTCTTCGTCGATCGGGATCAAGACATCGACCGGTGGCGCACTGGCCACCGCCGGTAGTCTACCGCGCGGATCGAATTTGAGCTTCTTCGGCGCCGAATCCGGGCTCACCACGTCGGTTCCGCTCACGACGTACAGGTTGGCGGCCTCCACCACCCCGATCGACGCCGCCTCCTTGCCCTCCAGCTCCTTGGCGGGAATCTTTTGGGTCGACGGGTCCCCCGACACGGCGGGTCTCTCGTCGGTGAGCCACTTGTCCGAGTCGCCGCCCAGGATGTAGCGCAGGTGCTCGGCCAGCTGGGGCGCGGACGAGAGCAGCCCGTGGCGGTGCGCCACTTGGCGGAGCGCATCCGCGAACGCCACGGAATCCTGATAGCGATTTTCCGGCTTGGGCGCCAGCGCGGTCACCAGCACCACGTCCAGTGCCGGCGGCAGGCCCTTGCGCTTCTGAGACGGCGGCACGATCGGCTGGGCGTAGATGACGTCGGCGGGGGTGCTGAGATCACCGACGAACAGCCGCTCCGCGGTGAGCGCCTCGTAGAGGCAGACCGCCACCGAATAGAGATCGGTGCGGTGATCGATCGGCTCGCTGCGCGCCTGCTCGGGCGACATGTAACCGACCTTGCCGCGCACCCGGTAAAACGCGGACGAGTGCGTGGCCGCCTTGGCGATGCCGAAGTCGGAGAGCTTCACCTCGCCCTGCGCGGAGCAGAGGATGTTCGAGGGCGAAACGTCGCGGTGGATGATCGCCATCGAGGAGCCGTTGGGCGCGCGCCGGTTGTGCGCGTAGGCCAGGCCGGCCAGGACCTCGAGGGTGATGTGCAGCGCCGCCGCGGTCGACAGCTCCCGCCGCCGGAGCTTGGCCCGCCGGATGATCGTGCGCAGATCGACGCCGCGCACGTACTCCATCACGATGAACAGCGATTCGTCCGACTCGACCAGGTCGAAGGTGTGGACGATGTTCGCGTGATCGAGCGTGGCCGAGATCTTGGCTTCGCGGAAAAATAGATCCCGGAATTCGGGCCGGGCCGTGTACTCGGGGAGGAGCTGCTTGAGCACCACCTCCTTCTCGAACCCCCCGGGGCCGAGCTTCTTGCCTACGTAGATCGCGCCCATGCCGCCTTCGGTGAGGTACCGCTCGATGCGGTAGCGGCGGGCGGACATCTGCTGGGGGGTGGCGGTCATTCCGGTCGAGGGTAGGATTTCGATACCGAAGATTCAATGTCGACTTACGTGCTGTACACCCTGCGCGATCTGCGGCTCGACGGCGAGCGTCAGGCCGAACGGACCCTGGCCGAGGCGACGGTCGCCCGCCGCCGCGCCGACGAGGAGACCGGGCGCCTGGAATTACGCGTCGCCGAGGCCCAGGCGGCCCGCCATGCGGCCCGGGCCGGGGCCGGGACGCCCCTGGCGGAGGTGGTCGCCGACGCCCAGGACCGGCTGAGGTATTGGGCGCGGCTCGACGCCGAGGCGCGGGCCTGCGTGGCGGCCGTGGCCACCCACCGT
>CALAOV010000359.1 GCA_937889515.1 uncultured Myxococcales bacterium
CCTGCCGCGCCGCCGCTGGCACCGCCCGCCGCGCCGGCTGCGCCGCCGCCGCTGCCGCCGCCGCCGGTCGTTGGGGTGGTGCTGCTCGAACAACCGAAGGCCGCCATCGTGAGGGTCAGAAAGGGAACTGCAAGCTTCTTTAACATCTCATCTCCTTGGAACGTTTAGTTGAACGCCGCCGCATGGGCGGCCGCAATTTGGGCGCAGTGTAACCGACCCGCCCGGGATCGTCTATTTGCGGCGATTATTTGGCGTCGGCCGCACCGCGCAAGCCGAGGTCGAGGCCCCGGATCTTCTCGAAGCGCTGGGCGACGTCGGCCCAGTTCCAGACGTTCCAGACGGCTTCGAAGAAGCTCTTCTTCTCGGGACCGTATTGGAGATAGTAGGCGTGCTCCCAGGCGTCCAGCACCAGGATGGGAACGCCGGCCTGGGTGATCTCGCTCTGGTGATCGTGGATCTGGGTGGTCATCAGACGCTTGGCGACAGGCTCCCAGGCCAGCGCCGCCCAGCCGGACCCCATGATCGTCATGGCGCTGTTGATGAGCTGACTGCGGAAGCCGGCGAAGCTGCCGAAATCGAGCTGGATCTGTTGAGCGAGCGGGCCGGTCGGTTCGCCGCCGGCCTTGGGAGCCAGGTTCTGCCAGAACAGCGAGTGCAGGACGTGGCCCGAGGTGTGAAACGCCAGGTTCCTTTCGAGCGTCGCGATCTTGGCGAAGTCGTTCTTGGCGCGGGCCTCGGCCAGCCCTTCGGTGGCGGTGTTGGCGCCGGTCACGTACGCGGCGTGGTGCTTGTCGTGGTGGAGCTGCATGATCTTGCCCGACACGTGCGGCTCGAGCGCGCCGTAGTCGTACTGCAGCTCCGGGAGGGTGTATTTCGGCATGCGCCCAATATGACCACGGCGCGGCGTGGCGCAAGCCCCGTCGGCGCAGGGCCGACCCGACGGTCGAGCCGGTTCAGGGGGTGCGTTTTTCGCGACGGAGGCGCTTGCGCACGACGGCGGCGGCTCGCCGCTCGATCGTGGCCTGGGTTGGCTTGCGCCCCTTGAGTGGCTCCTGCTCGGCGTGGTGCTCGACGAAGTCGCCCGGCTCGCAGCCCAGCTCGAACATCGTCACCTCGCGCTTGCCGCGCTCGCCGATGCGGAAGGGGAGCACCGCCGCGCCGATGCCGGCGCCGACGTAGACGGCGCCTTCGGGCTGGTGGTGGTCGCGGCGGTTCGCGTGATCGCGCGAACCGTACAGACCGTGCACGTACTTGTGGCCGCCGATCATCCCCAGCGCCAGCTCGTGCAGCCGCGCCACCGTGACCTGCCCGCCGTGGGTGTGCCCCGACAAGACCAGCGGGATGCCGTGGCGCCAGAGCCCATCCGCCTCCTCGGCGATGTGCGACAGCGCGATCGCCGGAAGATCCTTGCGCAGCCCCTTGACCGCCTCGTTTCGGTCGGCGTGTCCCGTGTAGGCGTCGTCCAGGCCGACCACCTGCAGTTTCTGGTCGCGCAGCGTGAGCAGGGTGTTGCGGTTCTGGAGCACCTCGACGCCGCCGCGCTCGAGGGCGCACCGAACCTCGTCGGCGCCGGACCAGTGGTCGTGGTTGCCGAGCACGGCGAGCACCGGACCCTTGAACCCGCGCATGACCTCCGTGAGCTGATCGAGGTAGAGCTGGCTGTGGCAGACGAAGTCGCCGGTCAAGAACACCACGTCGGGGTTTTCGGCGTTGGTCATCTCGACCGCCGCCATCTGCACCTCGAACGGCGTGATCCGCCCGACGTGCTGGTCGGTCAGGTGCGCGATCCGTAGGTGGCTGATCTGGTCGCGATAGCTCGCCGGTCCCGCGAAACGCCGCAGGCGGATCCCGTAGCGCCGCGCGCCGCGCGAGGGCCGCGAGCTCGCGTGCGCGTGCCGGGCCGCCATACGCGCCGCCCAGGCGGCGGCTTCATCGACCGTCGGAGGGATCGCGAGAGACAGAGGCGTGGCGCTCACCGAACCCCTTCAGTATAGGCACCCCGGAGCGCGGGAACCGCGAAATCGTCCGCCCACCTATCCCTACAGCTGAGCCTTTTTGGCGCCTCAAGCCGGCGTCTGAATGAGGTCGAGGAAGGCCCGGGCGGCATGGCTCAGCGTCCGGGCCTTGGCGTAGAGGAGCCGGACCTTGCGCTCGACGTGCAGCTCCTTGACAGTCACCTCGCGCAGGGCGCCGCTGGCGACGTCCTGCTGGACGCACATGCGGGGCAGAAAGGCGACGCCCTGATCGTTTTGAACCAGGCGCCGGATCGTCTCCAGCGTCGGCATCTCGACGTCCATCTGCAGGGGGACCTTGTGGCGTCGGAACTCGCGCAAGACCACCTCACGATAAGGGGAGATGACGTTGTGGGCAATGAAGGTCTCCTCACCGAGCTCGGTGATCGAGACCGAGCGGCGGCGGGCGAAGCGGTGCTTGGTCGAGACGATGAACGCCAGCGCGTCGGTGTAGATGACCTTGGCGACCAGCCGGTCGTCGCCGGGATCGTAGCTGGCGACCCCCAGCTCGAGGTCGCCTTCCAGGAGCTCGACCGGGATCTTGCTGGATTGGCTGCGGCGGACCTGGACCTTGATCTTGGGGAAGCGGCCGCGATAGCGCTCGATGTGGGGCAGCAGATAGATCGTCGACGATTCGTTGGCGCCGATGACCAGACGGCCCGCCGATTTGTCCCGCAGCTCGGCCAGCGCGTCCTGCAGCTCCTCCTCGAGGTTGTGGAAGCGCCGCGCGTAGTCGAGCACCGTCCGGCCGGTGTCGGTGGGGACCAGCTCCTTGGCGCCGCGGTCGATCAGCTTCTCGCCGATCTCGTTCTCCAGACGCTGCACGGCCAGGGAGATGGCGGGCTGGGTGCGGTAGAGCTTCTCGGCGGCGCGCGAGAAGCTGCGTTCGCCCACGACGGTCGCAAAGACCTGGAGAGAGTGGAGATCCATGGCCCCCGATGGTAGCGGGTCCGGGACCGGGTGTATAAGTTTTCCATATCGAACGCAGAATAATTATAAATTTGCGATATCTGGTGGTCCCCGGCAAGGTTGACCCATGGCGACCCCGACCCCCTCCAAGGTTCACATCTTCGACACCACCCTGCGCGACGGCGAGCAGTCGCCCGGCTGCAGCATGACCGTGGCCGAAAAGGTGCGCCTGGCGCACAAGCTCAGCGATCTCGGCGTCGACATCATGGAGGCCGGGTTCCCCATCGCTTCGGCGGGCGACTTCGAAGCGGTCCAGAAAGTCGGTCGCGAGGTCGCCGTCAAGGTCGCCGCGCTGGCGCGCTGCACCGCGCTCGACGTCGAGCGCGCGGCCAAGGCGCTGGAGGGATCGAAGGTCGCGCCGCGGATTCACGTCTTCCTGGCCACCAGCGACGTCCACCTCAAGTACAAGCTCAAGAAGACCCGGGCGCAGGTGCTGGAGGAGGCGGCCAAGGCGGTGACGCTGGCGCGCCGGTACGTCGAGGACGTCGAGTTCTCCGCCGAGGACGGCGGGCGCACGCCGGTCGAATATCTGATCGAGGTCGCCCGGGCGGTCGTCGGCGCGGGCGCCGGCACCGTCAACATCCCCGACACGGTCGGGTATGGAATTCCGGAGGAGTACGGCGCGCTCATCGGCCAGGTCGCGCGCGCCCTCGGCTCGTCGGCCGTCGTGAGCGTCCACTGCCACAACGATCTGGGGCTGGCGGTCGCGAACTCTCTGGCCGCCGTGCAGAACGGCGCCCGCCAGATCGAGTGCACGGTGAACGGGATCGGCGAGCGGGCCGGCAACTGTTCGCTGGAAGAGATCGTCATGGTGCTCAAGACCCGGGCCGACAAGCTGCCCTTCGTGACCGGCATCAGGACCGAGGAGCTGTTTCCCGCCAGCCAGCTGCTGACCGAGATCATCGGGGTCGGCGTGCAGCCGAACAAGGCGATCGTCGGGCGGAATGCCTTCGCGCACGAGGCCGGCATCCACCAGGACGGCTTCCTCAAGGAGCGCACCACGTACGAGATCATCGAGCCGCACAGCGTGGGCGTGCCCGAGAGCCGCCTGGTGCTGGGCAAGCACAGCGGTCGCCACGCGCTCAACTCGCGCTGCACGGAGCTGGGCCTCCACCTGGACAAAGACCAGCTCGACCAGGTCTACGCGCGCTTCTCCGCTTTTACCGACACCAAGAAGGGGATCCTCGACGAGGAGATCCTCAAGCTGGCGAACGAAGTCCTCGCCGGCGGTGCCTCCCGCAAGACCGCGTAGAGCCCGCCCGCTCCGGCGCCGGAGAAGCGTTGAAAGTTCTGGCGGGGCGACTATGCTGCGCCACGGATAATCATGGCCACCGTCGACGTTCCGATCGAGAGAGTCCGCTTCGGCCGCACCGCCCGCAAGGACGGCTGGTGGGTCATGCCGCTCACCACCTTCGTGGTGTTCAGCTCTTTCATCGTCTACGTGACGTGGGCGCTGTTCCAGGGCGACAACTACTGGTACGGAAACTACCTCTCGCCGCTCTACTCGCCGGAGCTTTTTGGCGGCTCGCCCCACGCGGTGTTCGGCCCCTGGCGATGGCCCTGGCTGCCGTTCGTCAAGTACTCGCCGGCGATGCTGATCCTGGTCTTCCCGCTGGCCTTCCGGATGACCTGCTACTACTACCGCGGCGCCTACTACAAGGCCTTTTGGGCCGACCCGCCCGCCTGCGCAGTCGGCGAGCCGCGCCACGACTACCGCGGCGAGGCCAAGTGGCCGCTGCTCATCCAGAACCTGCACCGGTACGCGCTCTACTTCGCGCTCGTCTTCATCGTCCTTTTGTCGATCGACGTCGTCAAGGGCTTCATCTTCAATGACCCCAAGACCGGCCACGCGACGTTTGGGGTCGGCGTCGGCTCGCTGGTGCTGCTGATCAATGTCGTCTTGATCGCCGGCTATACGCTCGGTTGTCACTCGTTCCGCCACCTGGTGGGTGGGGTGATGGATCAGATGTCGCGCGCGCCGGCGCGCAAGAAGGTCTACGACTGCGCGAGCTGCCTCAACCGGCACCACCCAAAGTGGGCCTGGTGCAGCCTGGTGTTCGTGGGGTTCACCGACGTCTACGTGCGCCTGTGCGCGACGGGCGTCATTCACGACCTGAGGATCTTCTGATGGCCGAGCACGAGACGCACGAGCACGACGTCCTGGTCATCGGCGCCGGTGGCGCCGGCCTGCGCGCCGCCATCGAAGCTTCGGCGGCCGGCGTGTCGGTGGGCCTCATCTGCAAGTCGCTGCTCGGCAAGGCCCACACCGTCATGGCCGAAGGGGGCGTGGCGGCGGCGATGGCGCACGTCGACGATCGCGACAACTGGAAGGTCCACTTCTCGGACACCCTGCGCGGCGGCCAGTACCTCAACAACTGGCGGATGGCGGAGCTGCACGCCAAAGAGGCGCCCGACCGGGTGCGCGAGCTCGAGGCCTGGGGCGCCGTCTTCGACCGCACCAAGGACGGCCGCATCCTGCAGCGCAACTTCGGCGGCCACCGCTACCCGCGCCTCGCGCACGTCGGCGATCGCACCGGGCTCGAGATGATCCGGACGCTCCAGGACCACGGGATCCACCAGGGGATCAAGGTCTACATGGAGCACACGGTGACCAAGCTCTTCGTCGAAGGCGGCCGCATCGCCGGCGCCTTCGGCTACGACCGCGAGCGCGGCTACCTGCGCGTGTTCAAGGCCAAGTCGGTCGTCGTGGCGACCGGCGGGGTCGGCCGCGCCTACAAGATCACCAGCAACAGCTGGGAGTACACCGGCGACGGCTATGCGCTGGCCTACGACGCGGGCGCCGATCTGATGGACATGGAGTTCATCCAGTTCCACCCCACCGGCATGGTCTGGCCACCGTCGGTGCGCGGCATCCTGGTCACCGAGGGGGTGCGGGGCGAAGGCGGCGTGCTGCGCAACAAGGACGGCAAGCGTTTCATGTTCGACGACATCCCGGCGAACTACAAAGCGCAGACGGCCGACACCGAGGAAGAGGGCTGGAAATACGTGCAGGGGGACAAGAACGCGCGGCGCCCGCCCGAGCTGCTCACGCGCGATCACGTGGCGCGCAAGATCATGGGCGAGGTGCGCGACGGCCGGGGTAGCCCGCACGGCGGCGTGTTCCTGGACATCGCCTGGATCAAGTCGCGGCTGCCGAACGGCGCGGAGCACATCAAGAAGAAGCTCCCCAGCATGTACCACCAGTTCAAGCAGCTGGCCGACATCGACATCACCGAGGTGCCGATGGAGGTGGGACCGACCACCCACTACACGATGGGCGGGGTGCGCGTCGACGGCGACTCACAGATGTCGACGGTGCCGGGGCTGTTCGCGGCGGGTGAGTGCGCGGCGGGGCTGCACGGCGCGAACCGCCTGGGCGGCAACTCGCTGTCGGACCTGTTGGTGTTCGGCAAGCGGGCCGGCGAGCACGCGGCCAAGTTCGCGCGCGAGCGCGAGGCGGTCGCGATCGACGCGGGGCGGATCGACGCGGCGGCGCGCGCGGCCCTGGCGCCGTTCGATCGCGGCGCGGCCGGCGGCGACGCCGAGGGGCCGTACAAGATCCAGTACGCGCTGCAGGACCTGATGCAGGAGAACGTCGGGATCGTGCGCAACGACGCCGACATCAAGAAGGCGCTGGAGGGCATCGCCGGCCTCAAGCAGCGCGCCGGGCACGCGGCGGCCGGCGGCAACCGCGACTACAACCCGGGCTGGCCCACGGCGCT
>CALAOV010000360.1 GCA_937889515.1 uncultured Myxococcales bacterium
TCCCTTTCTTGTTTCCTGGCGGCCTGGGTGGCAGCAGGGTGCGGAGGATACGTTTGCAACTGCCCGGCTGGCGGAGGTCGAGCCGTGATTCCCCTGCCCACCAACTTGCCTGCGCACGTGGTCGCCGTCGGGACAGACACGTGCGTAGCTGAATCCCAAGACCCCACGGGCGACATCGTCGTCGACACGGCCTCGGGCACATCCTGCGAGATCTTGGTCACCTTGGCCAACGGCGAGCAATTGAAAACCAGCGTTACCTTCGGGCCCGTTGCGGCTTCGGGCGGGCCATGTGCGCGGGCGTGCGGGCCCTTCTTCAGCGCAAAGGATGCCGCGCTATTCGAGACCGTCGACGGAGGTGGGCCGGAAGCGCCGGGCCAGCAGTAACCTGATCGTCAAGCGCGGGCCGAAGCACTAGGTCGATCTCGGAGGCCCTCCCCCAAGCACACGGCGCGCTTCAAGGGGCCATCGACACCTCGATCGGCCACATAAATGTTAACTCGCGCCCCCTCCGACTGCCTGTCCGCCGCAATAAATCCGTCCGCCGAGCAGATCCAGACCTTCTCCGAGCCGGCCGCCCTACCCTACCTGGCGCGTGGTAAGCCCAGAGCTACCGTGACCACCCTCCTGCAAGTTCTTCGGGACCTCGTACTCGCCTTCGTGGCTCCCCGTGCCGTGCTGGTTGCGGAGAACCTCCTCCTGCGCCAGCAGGTCATCGTCCTGAGCAGGCAGGTCAAGCGTCCGCGCCTACGGCCCTTCGACCGATGGGTGCTCGCGTCCATCGCCGGCAGGTTTCGCGACCTTCTCGCCATCATCCTCGTCGTGAAACCCGAAACCGTCATCCGGTGGCATCGCGCCGGCTGGCGCCTACTTTGGCGCTGGCGATCACGTCGGCCCCGTGGCCGCCCACCCATCGACGTGGATCTTCGCCACCTCATCCGCCGGATGTGGCGTGACAACGCAACCTGGGGCGAGGACATGATCAGCGGCGAGTTGGCCAAGCTCGGCTACGCTGTCTCCCCCCGAACGGTGGCCAAGTACAGGCCGTCGGGGTTGGCGCGCGCTCGCGGGCAGCGGTGGATGACGTTCATACGCAACCACCTTCACGAGACCTGGGCCTGTGATTTCTTCACCGTCATCACCGCCAGATTTCAGGTGCTCTACGTGTTCGTTGTGCTCTCCCTCGACCGCCGTCGTCTGGTTCACGTCGGCGTTACCGAGCACCCGACTGCCGCCTGGACCGCCCAACGTTTCGTCGAGGCCACCGTCGATGCCGGGCATGTCCCTCGATTCCTCGTCCATGACCGCGACTCTATTTTTGGATCTACGTTTCGCGCCCGAGTTCGTGGCCTCGGTGTTCGCCCGCTCGCCACGCCGCCCCGATCGCCCCAAGCGAATTCCTTCGCTGAGCGGGTGATCGGAACCATTCGACGCGGCTGCTTCGATCACGTGATCGTCCGTGACCGTCGCCATGCCGAACGCGTAGTCGGCCAGTACGTCGCCTACTACCATGGCCGACCGCACCGGAGCTTTCGAATGCAGCCACCCGACGGTGCCCGCCATCTCGCGCCGCCGCGCCCGCTACTGGGCACGCAGATCGTGGCGACGCCAACTCTCGGCGGGCTCCACTACCGGTACGGTTTCATCGCCGTTCCGGATCCTCTATCGACCCGCGCCGCACACGCCGCATGAGGCCGTTTGTGTCCCTTCGGCAGGCGTGCGTGAAATCGCCGACCCCACCGGGCCATCATGACGACGGCGGCGACGATGCCGCGGGGGACAAGCCATGGGACGGAAGGCACGCCACCGGATCTCCGATCCGGGGGTGAAGGAAGTCGGAGACCAAATCGCGTTGTGGCGGCGGACTCGGGAGCGGCGGACGCCGATGCCCGCGGAGCTGTGGGCCAAGGCGGTCGCGCTGGCACGAGCCTCGGGGACCTACCCGATCGCGCGCGCGGTGCGGGTGGACTACGCGTCGCTAGCCCGGCGGGTCGCTGAAGCTGTCGGTGAGCAAACGGGCCGGCCGACGAGCACCGCGTTCGTCGAGCTGCGCGGAGCGGATCTGGTCGGCGGCGCGACGGTGATCGAGGTGTCGGACGTCGACGGTGCGCGGCTGACGATCCGGCTGCCCGCGAGCAGCCAACTCGACGCGACGGCGCTGGTCGGCGCCTTTCGCCGGCACGCATGATCCAGATTACCCCGCAGATGCGGGTGCTGGTGGCGGTGGAGGCGATCGACTTCCGGCGCGGCATCGATGGTCTGGCCCGCGTGTGCCGCGAGTCGCTCGGCGCAGATCCATTCAGCGGCGCGGTCTTTGTCTTCCGCAGCAAGCGGGGCACCGCGATCAAACTTCTGGTGTACGACGGGCAGGGATTCTGGCTCTGCCACAAGCGATTGTCGCAGGGGCGTTTCGGCTGGTGGCCGTCGCGCGCCGACGCCGCGGGGGCGTCGCTGCGCGCGCACGAGTTGCAGGTGTTGCTGTCCGGCGGAGATCCGAGCTACACGAATGCGGCGCCGGTGTGGCGTCCGATCGCGATCACGGGCTGACGCCCGGGGCGCAACGGGATCTTGCTCGGTCCCACGGTCGACGCTGGTGGCAGCAGGAAAGTTGACGTGGGATCGAGATGCGCGCTGGTGTAGTTATCCTCCCCGTCGCACACAGCTCGTTCGCTGCGTCGTCGCCGGATCTGCCGGCGACGAGGGAGGTGCGGTTGGGATGAAGCGCAAGGCGCGACGGGCGAAGGCGCGGTTCGAGCGCCGGGATCTCAAGCTCGACGATCTCATGGAGATCGTAACGCGTGCGAAGGCCGCGCCGCTGAACGAAGCGGACTACAGCGCGCTGACGGCGGCGGTGGAGACCCTGGCCTTCTTGACGCTGGAGTTGCAGGCGAAGGGGGCGAGCATCGATCGGTTGCGCAAGCTCGTGTTCGGAGCCAGCACGGAAAAGACCAGCCAGGTGTTGGACGATAAACCCGCCAGCGGTGGCGACGGTGCGGGCGGCGACGGCGGCGCAGCAGATGGTGGTGGTGCTCCCGCCGCAAATGCGGGCGCGCGGCCGAAGGCCCCCGGTCACGGCCGCAACGGCGCAGGCGCCTATCGCGGGGCCACGAAGGTCAAGGTGCCGCACACGACGATTCGGTGCGGCGACGGCTGCCCCGAGTGCCAGAAGGGCAAGATCTACCCGCTCAGCGAGCCGGCGGTGCTCGTGCGTGTCACGGGCATGGCCCCGCTCGGGGCCACGGTGTACGAGTGCGAGCGGATGCGCTGCAACCTGTGCGGCGAGGTGTTCACGGCCGATGCGCCCGTCGGTGTCGGCAACCAGAAGTACGACGAGACGGCGGCGAGCATGATCGGCCTGCTCAAGTACGGCGCCGGGCTTCCGTTCAACCGCATCGAGAAGCTGGAGCGCGGCTTGGGGATCCCGCTGCCGGCGGCGACGCAGTGGGAGGTGGTGGCGCGCGCGGCCGGGCTGCTCGGGCCCGCGCACGAGGGACTCATCCAAGAAGCGGCGCAGGGCGAGGTGCTCTACAACGACGACACGACCGCCAAGATCCTCGAGCTGATGGCGGAATCGCAGCAGGAGGAGGCGGCCGGCGAGGATCCAGACGAGCGGACGGGGGTGTTCACCACAGGCATCGTCTCCACCTGCGGGGGCCACCGCATCGCCCTGTTTTTCACGGGCCGCCAGCACGCCGGCGAGAATCTCACCGACGTCCTGGCCCGGCGCGCGGTCGGGCTGCGGGCACCGATCCAGATGTGCGACGCCCTGTCGCGCAACCTGCCCGCCGAGCTCCAGACGCTTCTCGCCCACTGCATGGCCCACGCGAGAAGGCGCTTCGTCGACGTGGTGAACGACTTCCCCGAGGAGTGCCGCTATCTCCTCGAAACGCTGGGCGAGGTGTACAAGAACGACGCCCTCGCCCGACAGCGGGCCATGTCTCCCGAAGAGCGGCTGCGCTTCCACCAGGAGGAGAGCGGCCCCCTGATGGAGAAGCTCGCGACGTGGC
>CALAOV010000361.1 GCA_937889515.1 uncultured Myxococcales bacterium
CGGCAGCGCCGCCGGCCAAGGTGGCGGCGCTACGGGCGCGGGCGGGCAGACATCCGGCGGCGGCACCGGTGGAGCGCCCAGCGGCATCCTTCTCGTCCCCAGCAGCTCGTCGCTAGCCCCGCGTCGGGCGTAGTTGGTGGCTGGTTCGCCTTTGGCGACGGCAAGGGAGAGCCAGTCGTCAGAAACGGACTCTCCCTTTGCAAGCTCCATCACTCTGCCTTCGACGCCAACATCCTCGGTATCCGACCAGACATGGAGATCGAGATTCGACTCGATGTGCTGGAAGAGGTCGACGGCCCAAGCTTCGGCACGGCCTCCAGGGATTCGAAGGCTCGCGGATCTTCACGCCGAGATCGGCGAGTCTGCAACCGGATCCAGAGTTATTGGGGGAGCGCTACGACTTGTTCCGCGAGGCGAGTTGAGGCGCCGCCGGGTTGATCGTTTCGCCATTCGAGGGATCCCCTTGCTGTCGGACCGGACTTGCGCGGCGACACCACGACCGTGCGCCAAGAGCCCATGGCCTGCAGCTAGCTGGCAACGTAACCACCTTGCGTGGCTTGGCACGCCTCAAGTGCCGTCGAACAAGGGCCGATTGGTCCGGCTGCCATCTCGGTAGCGCCGCACCGGCGTTCTCGAAACTGAGGTGACGTCCCTGCCGGTTTGGAGACCAAGAAATGAGCCGATCTACTTTCTTCGTGCCCCTGGCGGTTGCAGTCATGTTGGGCGGGTGCGGCGGCGGCGGTGCACCTGGGGGTAGCGGAGGGTCGGGAGCGGGGGGTAGTGGTGGGGCCGCGGGCCACCAGGGTGGCAGTGGCGGCGCGACCGGTGGAATCGGCGGCGGCACGGCCGGCGGTGGCGGAACCAGCTCTCCGAACGCGCCGGGTGCATTTACGCTCGTCTCTCCGCTCCAGGGCTCCTCGGCCCAGCCGCTGACGCCGACGCTCCAGTGGAATGCCTCGGACAGCGCGAGCTCCTACACCGTCGAGGTTGCTACGAATACCAGCTTCGGGACGACCGACGTCGTCAATCAGTCGGTCAGCGCTCCGATGACCGAGCTCATGGTCGCCACGCCTCTCACCGCGGGGGTCATCTACTACTGGCAGGTCACCGCAGTGAATGCCGGGGGCATGATCGTCTCTACGGGCGCGCCTCAGCGGTTCTCATCGCCGTATGTAGTTGCGGGCGCACACGGAATCGCGGTTACGCCAGACGGGACCAAGGTCGTCGTCGCGAGCGACATCAACAATGGGCCAATCGATATCATCACGCTCGCATCGCACGCCGTCACGGCGTCGATCAGCACCGGCGTAGCGAGTCAGCCGATGGGCGTCGCGGTCTCGCCCGATGGCACCCAGGCTCTCGCGACCCTGCTCACGAATGGAAACGGCGGCGTAAACGGCGTCGCCGTCATCAACCTGACCACCAACACCTTGACCGGAAACATCTCCGACCCCTGCGTCGGCACCACTCTGGGCGACATCGTCTATTTTCCGAGCGGGACAGAAGCAGCGATACCCGACTTGAGCGGCGGCTGCACAGCGATGGGGCTCAGTACGTTTTCCCCCAGCGGCACTCCAGCCTTCACGTTCATAAATTTCAACGACACCAATGACCCTACCGGCGTCGCGATCAGCCCAACCGGGTCCACGGCGGTCGTCACGATGCTGCTCGACAGCAAGGTGTACAAGGTGACGTTCCCCAGCACGGTCACGCCCATCTCCATCTCGTCCACCTCGGCCGGTGTCGCCATCACGCCCGACGGAACGAAGGCTGTGGTCGCGGCGAACAACGTGGAGGTGATCACCTTGTCGACCGACTCGGTCACCTCGATCTCGCTGACGAACGACAGCCCCGGCGGAGACTTTCACAACGTGGCCATCACGCCCGACGGAACCGAGGCCGTCGTCGTCGGGTCCGCCTCCATCCAGGTCATCTCTCTCGCCAATAACACCGTCCTCAGCAGCTACCCCGCAACCGGCGGGACGAGCGTGGCCATCTCGGTCGACGGCAAGACGGCGTTCGTCTCGGACATGGGGGACGGATGGGTGCGGGTGCTCCAGATTCCGTGAGCGCTAGAAGTTCCGAACGATCAGCTCCGTGACCTTGCTGCGGCCGTTCGGGCTCGCGGGCGGGACGGCGGCGCTCGCCGCGTGGCGGGCATGGGGTTGGATCTTGAAGCGGGGTGGGATTTCGTAACGGCTCCGTGCGGTCGCCGCGAAGGTTCGGCTACGTATCTCGGCGGGGGCGAAAGGCCGGGCAGGCGCTCACCGGCTGGCGGGAATATTTCACCGGCAGTGCCGCGCACAGGACGAACGCTGAACTCTTCGTGCGCACGATCCGATGAGCGGCGCAGGCCAAGCACAGGCTTTCGGAATGGAGGACGTTCGAGGGGAGGAGGCTGTTCGCGTCGGGCATCTGCGGGGCTATGGTCCGACGGATACTACAACTTGAGGGTCTTTGGGTCTGGCACTGTCGCTCCCGGCGAGTCGACTTCGGCCAGCATTTGCGCCAAATCGTGGACCAACGCTTCAACGCGTAGGTGGACCAGCGGACCCGGCGAACCACGTGACAGCTTCTCCAACCCCTTGCGAAGTAGACCGGCCGCCGGGCGCGACCGATGCTGCTGCAGGTGATGGAGCCCGGCAGCGATCTGGATGATGCCCTGCACGAGGATACGTTCGGCGCCGACGAGCTCGTGCCACACCTCCTCCCAGAGTTCATGCGCACGGAAGTACTCGCCGCGGTTGAACGCCGCCCGCCCCTGCTCAAGTTGGTCAGAATCGTCCATCACGGTGTCGCGGGCTTGGCGGTAGCTGCGATCATCGCCCCGGGCGGGTAAATCAATCCTCCCGGTGGCCCGAGGATCCGTTCTACGCCGATCGCCTGTCGCCGCAAGGTTCTGTTTCTAGTGCTGGGGCCGCCCACCGGGCGAGCTCGGCAGTGTTACGGGTGTCGGCCCCCGGTCCGTTGTCCCACCGTCTTCGGCGCCGTTCGCGATCTCGGTAAGAAAGCGAACATGGGATCGCGGACAATCGCGGAGAGGCAATGCGCGGAGGTCTCGACCCGCCCAAGATGCAGTGGTCACCGATGTACGCGGCGCACCAGGAGCGTCCGGCTAGTTCTCCTTCGGGGTCGGTGCCGGAGTCGGTTCGGGCAACTCGGGCTTGAGCACGCGCGCGATGAGCGTCCCCGAGAGGTCGAAGAAGTCCAGGCCGTACTCGGCCGCCTTGATCGAGCACCAATCGGCTAGGGCCGCGACCGACGGCTTGGTCTCCACGAATCTGATCCAGTCGTTCTCAAGGTCCTGGGGCAGTTTCATTGGGTCGGTCCCTCGTGGTGCCACTCGCCGAATCGCTGCATCAACCGAGTGAGGTCGTAGCGGCTCGTATTGGTCTGCTGACCGGGCGTCCACTTCGACCCGCGCTCCACGTCTACCACCGTCTGAAATGCCTTCGAGGTGACGATGGTCTGGACGTGGCGTTGAGCGATGCCCGTCCAGTCTGAAAGTACGGGGTCGGATACGACCGCCGTCAGCTCGCCCGAGTACACGAACGGCGTGAGCTGGAGAAGATCCAGGAAGATCTCGTTCGCGCCCGCCCAGCTCGAGCGAGCGGAGGTACTTCGTGAACCCCGAGGCGACGGGCACGTATTGCGCGCAGTCCTCGGAGTCGAACATCATCGGGAGCCGCTTGTTGGAGGGGAGCATTTCGAAGCGGGGGATTTCGGCCGCGCTCGGCGCGACCGTCTTTCCGCGGAAAAAGCCGGCGTCTC
>CALAOV010000362.1 GCA_937889515.1 uncultured Myxococcales bacterium
GGCCTCGAGGTTCTCCAGGGTCGCGCCGGTGGCGGCGGCGATCCGCCGCCCGAGCGTCGCCGAACGGGTGATCGCCAGCGGACAGGCCACGGGCTGTGGTTCGCGCGCCGGTCCCCGGACCGAGGCGGAGAGCGCCGCGCGGAGCGCGCCCGAGGTCTCGCATCGGACGACGACCAGGTCGGGGATATAGCCGTCGCCGCGCAACGCCGCCGTCGACACGCAGTGAAGCTCGCCCGCGATCGCCGCCGTCCCGATCGCGCCGGTCGCGCGGGCGGCCGCCGAGGCCCCGCGCAGATAGATCCCGGCCGTGCCGACGAAGATCACCCGACCGGCGCGGCTGCCGGCGATGGCTCTCGCGGCGCCGACGGCGGCATCGATGGCCCCCACGCCCACGGTCGCCAGCTCGACGGCGTCCGTTTTCCCCAGGGCGCGACGGAGCGGCGCGATCTCCGGCTCGAAAGCCGAAACCACCAGGGTGCGGGCCACGTCGGGTACGCCGGGGAACGTCGAGGTCAGCGCCGGTCGTTGAGCCGGGCGAGGAGGCGCAGGATCTCGAGGTAGAGCCAGACCAAGGTGACCAGCAGCCCGAAGGCGCCGTACCACTCCATGTACTTGGGCGCGCCCAGCTTGGCGCCCTGCTCGATCAGATCGAAGTCGAGGACCAGGTTCAGCGCCGCGATCACCACCACCACCAGGCTGATGCCGATCCCGAGCGGCGTCGACGAGTGCATGAAGCCGACGTTGACGCCGAACAGCCCCAGCAGGAACGATCCCAGGTAGACCAGCACGATCGCGCCGGTCGCCGCGATGACGCCACGCTTGAAGCCCGGCGTCGCCCGCAGGGCGCCCGTCTTGTAAGCGACCAGCAGGGTCCCGAGGACGCCGAAGGTCAACGCGACCGATTGCAGGACGATGCCCGGATAGCGCATCTCGAAGAGCGCCGAAGTGCTGCCCAGCACGAGCCCCTCGCAGGCCGCGTAGATCGGCGCCGTGACGGGCGCCCAGGTCTTCTTGAAGATCGTCGCCAGCGCGATCACGAAGCCGCCGATGGCGCCGATCCCCAGCCAGGGGAGCAGCAGCTCCGGGTTGCGGGAATCGAAGAAGAGCTTCCAGGGCCAGATCGCGGTGAGGATCACGACCGCCAGCAGGATCGCGGTCTTGTCGACGGTCCCCTGGATCGTCATGGGCTTGGCGCCCGCGCTAAGGGCCGCGGGCGATCCGACGCCCGCGCCGACGCCCGCGGCACGGGCGCCCACGAAACCGCCGAACGATTTGGAGGAGAGGGCCGGATTGGAGCTTCGGAACGCTGTTTTCATGGCGAGGCTGAGTCTAGCTCAAACTCCGCGCCGCGGTAGCCGTCCGATCGAGCCCGAAATTCCAGCGACCGCAGGCTACTGCGGGTTGGGGATCAGATCGTCGACCATCACGGTCACGTTGGTGTTGGCGAGCGACGGCGAAAGGGTCGCGCCGAGGCCGAGCACCTTGGTGCTGCCGGGCGTGCCGTTCAGGAAATTGTCGGCCGTGATGGGGTCGAGCCCGTCCAGTGGCGCGCCGTCGACGCTGATGATCTCGTCGCCCACCGCGATCCCCTTGGCGGCCGCGTCGGTCCCCGCGTATACGACGCCGGCGTTGTACCAGTGGGCGCTCGACAGCGGCGTGGCCCCGAGACCGATGCCGACGCGCTGGAATTCGTCGACCCAGGTCTCGGTCGTGTAGCGCTGCAGGTGGAGCTGCCCGTTCGGGTAGTCGATGGTGACCAGGAAGTTTCGCAGGAAGCTCCCGCCCAGCAGACCATCGAGCTGGTAGTGGAGCTCGTCAGAGCCGATGCTGTCGAGGAGCGAGTCGCCAGGGATGGTCATCACCGGCACGTTGGTGATGGTCTCGCCGGCGATGGTGATCGATTTGGCCCGCGTGACCGAGGCATTCGCGCCGCCCATCACGGTCGTGATCTGGAAACCGGAGAGCTTGGGCCGGCTGTCGGCCGTGAGCGCGTCGAAGACCGACGTCCGGACGGAGACCTCGCTGGCGCCGGTGTCGAGGATGAAGCGGTATGTCTGGCCCTCGATGGTCACGGTGAGCGGAATGCGCGTCGCGGGGAGGGTCACGATCGGCGCCGCGCTGGCGCTGAGCGTGACCTGGCCCTGGCCGCCGCCCGCGAGGGTGAACCCGACCACCCCGCCGGGCGTCTCGACGCCGGTCGGCTCGGTCCCACTATCGCCCAGGCGGAAGGCGTCCATGGGGTTGGCGTAGTTGAGCTGGACCGAGAACTGGCGCATCACGTCGCCGCCCAGGATTCCGCCGAAGCCCAACGTGTCCATCATGGCGTTCGACAGCTTGAGCGCCGGGATGGCCTGGATGGTGACGATGGTGTTCCCGCTCGCGTCGAGGAGGCCCAGATCGATGTTCGCCATGATCTCAGCGGAGGTCGCGGGCGGCGCCATGTTGTAGAAGGTCGGGTCGATGAGGACGACCGGCGAGCCGGTGTCGATGAGCATCCCGAAGGCTAACCCGGGCTGAAGCTCGGGCGTGCCGTTCAGGGATGCGTTGGCGAACACCAGGTTGGCGCCGACCACCGCCGACGAAGGGTTGCCGAGCATGCCGGTGGTGCCGTACATCGGGGCGCCCCCGGCGCCGGTTCCACCCCCACCCCCACCACCGCACGACGCGACCAGGATCCCGAGCAGACCCGCACTGCTGCTTAAGCGAAGCTTCATGCGACGATCTTCGGCCCAACATCGGCCGAAGGCAATCGATTGCTGGCGGCCGGACGGCTCGAAATCATGTGCTAGTGTTCGTGCTCACAAACAGCCGAACAACGCGGAGGAGCCAAGATGAGTCTCGTCACCAAGAAAGCCCCGGAGTTCACGATCGACGCGGTGGTCGGCGATGGGGACTTCAAGAAGATTTCGCTCTCGGACTACAAGGGGAAGTACGTGGTCCTCTTTTTCTACCCGGCAGATTTCACCTTCATCTGTCCGACGGAGATCCAGGAGTTCTCGCGGCGCCACGAAGAGTTCAAGGCCGCCAACTGCGAGATCCTCGGCTGTTCGACCGATTCGAAACATTCGCACAAGGCCTGGATCAAGAACGGCCTCGGCAAGCTGAACCACCCGCTGCTGGCGGACTTCAACAAGACCATCGCGCGCGACTACGGGGCGCTCATGGACGACAACGGGATGGCGATGCGCACCACGATCATCATCGACCCGAGCGGCGTCGTCCAGCACGCGTCGTACAACGCCGATCTCCTCGGGCGCTCGGTGTCCGAGGTGCTTCGGTTGGTCCAGGCGCTGCAGACCGGCGAGCGCTGCCCGGTCGAGTGGAAGCCCGGCTCGAAGACGCTGGGCAAGGGATAGGTCCGGCGGGGCCAGACAGGCCCCCGCTTTCTTTTGCGCCGGAGGATGGGGAGCGTCTATTCTCGCGCGGTGAGGTCACCGTCGCGCGGGCTCGCTGCCGGGGCGCTGGTTGCGCTGGGCGCCTGTTCGCAGGGCGACGCGCCGCCCGATCCGAAGCTGTGGACGTTGTTCGACGTCCAGGCGCTGTACGCGGAGGGCGCGCCAGCGACGCACGGGCTGGCGCCGAATGATGGGTTGCCGGGCGGGATTCCGCTCGGGCAGTTGCTGGCGTTGTCGATGGGCCAGTCGGCGCTGGTCGGACGCAATGCCTGGGAGGACGACTACCAGACCACCTACGTCACGACGGAGGTCTGGTCGAGCTTCGACCGGGTCTGGATGCAGCCGGCCTACGTTCCCGTGACCGGCTGGACGGGTGGGACGCCGCAGCCACTCGACGCGGGAACCACCTTGCGTCCGATCTTCAGCGTCGGACCGCACAGCGGGTTCTACAGCCCGTTTTGGCAGATCGTGTATGCCCTGGTTCCCGGCGGTACGGCGCCGGGCTCCGTCACCTCGGCGCGCCAGATCCTGGACGCCGGCTACTCCCTGACGCCCAGCGAAGGGCGCACCATGCCGCTGACGCCGGACGGGATCACGGGCGGCGGGAATCCCGGGTCTGGATGGTTGGATGGTGCCCCCATTTCGTTTCTCGATTTCGGGACGGCCACCTTCAGCTGGGACGCGGAGAACGTCGTTCAAGAGCTCCCGCTCTTCGTCTTCACGGTGTTCGGCGATGACGGCCAGCCCCACGTGCTCTCGGAGATGCCGAAGGTGCTCGGAACGACGCCGCCCGGATTGGGCGGAGGGCCGCCGCCGAACATCGGCCCCAACGGAGGGCAGCCGCGCTATTCCGCCTTCTGGCGGATCTACACGGTCGCGGTGCCGCCGTTCGCAACGATCTTCGCGCCGCCGGGAAGCCCAATCGCGACCGACATGGTGGCCCAGGGGATCCCCACGTCCAATCAATATTCGGACGCCATAATGGCTGTAGATCCGACCCAGCTCGCGCCTTATATCGGACGCCTGACCGTCGACCTGACCGATTCGGTCACGGGACTGCCCGCCTGCTTCGCCACGCCCACCGGTCTGGGGACATGCCATTGGATCGAGGTACAGGCCGAGCTCGAAGCGAATCTGGACGCCTCGACCACCCAAGCCACGGGCATTACCGTCACCTGTCCGGTCATCGAGGCCGCCGCAACCCCGGTCGTGCCTCTGTGAGGACGCGCCGGTGGGCGACGATCGGTCTCACGCTGGGACTTCTTGGTCTCGGCGCGCGCGTCTTTGCGCAGGTTCCGCCGGCGCAGCCGGAGCCCGAGCCGGAGCCCGAGCCGGTCAACGACAGCGACGGCTATACGCCGCCGGCCGACGGACAGGGCGCGCCCTCTCCCTTGTCGGTCAATGGCTACATCGACGTCGGGTTCGCCAAGGCGCAGGGCGACGGGACCAGCTTTGCGCCCGGCGACCAGAGCGTCCCGGCCGACTATGGCGTCGACCCCTTTGCGCCGGCGATCAACTCGCGCGGCGACGTGGCCTCGACCGATTCGGGCGGGCGGTTCGTCAACGGATTTCTCCCGCGCTCGGTCGGGATCGGCGGCCGGCCGTCGTTCTTGCTCAACACGCTGGACGTCGATCTCAAGTACGCGCCGTCCGCGGCGCCGGTCATGGTGTTTTCGCGCGTGCAGTTCTTGCCGCGGTTCACCGGCGCCGGCGACGACACCCGGGTCTACGTCGAGCAGGCCTTCGGCCGGCTGGTGCCGTTCGACAGCCAGGAGCTGGCCATCAGCGCCGGGAAGTTCGATTCGGTGTTCGGGATCGAATACCTCGACAACCAGGCCAACATCCGCACCGGCGTCACGCCGTCGCTGGTGGCGCGCTACACGACCGGGCAGTCGGTCGGCGCCAAGCTGTTCTACCGGATCCAGATCGCGCCCCTGTGGTCGGCGGTGAGCCTCAACGTCGCCGGGACCAACAGCGGCAACTTCGTCGAGGCGTTGCAGCCGCCCGACGCCAGCCTGAGCGGCGAGCCGGTCGGCAGCGGGCGTCTCGGCTACGAGCTCAACACGCCGATCGTCCAGGCCAAGTTGGGCGCCTCGGGAATGACGGGACCGCGCAACGATCAGGCGGACCAGTCGGCCGGCCAGAAGGCGTACGGTTTCGATGCGCGGGTCGCCGCCTTCGGCGTCTACTTGAACGCCGAGTACGTTCACGTCGACGAAGGGCAGGGGGGGCCGAAGACCACCTCGCTGGGAACCTTCCCGCTGTCGTCGGCGTTCAGCGTACGCGGCGGTTACGTCCAGCTCGCGTACGCGTTGCCGTTTTCGATGGGACCGCTGCACAAGGTCACCGTGTACGGGCGCTACGACCGGCGGCACGCCTGGTTCGACGGGTTCACGCCGATCACCGTCGATCGAATGACCGCCGGTCTGCGCGTCGAGCTGTGGGACGTCATCATCCTGAAGGCGGAATATCTCGACAACCGCGAGCTGGCCGGCGCACCGACGGTCGCCAACAACGTCTTCACCAGCTCTTTGGTGTATAGCTGGTGAAGATGAAGGTCGGCCGCGCCGCATCGGGATTGCTGGTCGTCGCGCTGGCGGCGGCCGCGTCGCCGGCCGTCGCGGCGCCGCCCGACACCCACGGATGGCTGGGCGAGGAGCTGCCGCTCCCGCTGGCGGTGCGCACGCCGCAGGATCTGGCGGTGAAGGCCGCCGCGGAGAAGCAGTACCTCATCTTCAATCTCCTCGCGGGCGGCAAGCTGGCCTGGGACGCGGGCGATTTCGCGACGGCCGCCACCAAGTGGGAGGCGCTCCTGCGCGTGCATCAACTAGATCCGGAGATCGAACGGACCATCCGTCCCCTCGCGCGCGACGCCCGCGGCCGTGCCGGCGGTCAGCCCGCCGCCGTCCCGTCGACCGACACGGCTGCGACGCCGCCGACCGGAACATCGGTCGCCCCGTCGGCGCCGACCTCGCCGGCCTCGCCCCCCACGCCGATCGTCGGTGTGAGCGGCACGGTCTCGGGCGGTGGGGCGCAGGGACCCGGGGGCGCGGTGGTCTGGCTCAAGCGGTCGGGCGGCGAGACGCCGCGTCCCACTCCGGCGCACGGCAAGGTCGTCACCCAGCGCAACAAGGCCTTCGTGCCGCGCGTGCTGGTTGTGCCGGTCGGCAGCAAGGTCTCCTTCCGCAACGAAGACGCGATCTTCCACAATATCTTCTCGCTCTCGAAGCCCAACGAGTTCGACACCGGTCTGTACAAGCAGGGGGCGACGTACACCGAGACCTTCAAGCATCCCGGGGTCGTGCAGCTCCTCTGCAACATCCACGCGTCGATGTTGGGATTCGTCTACGTCGTCGACTCGCCGTATTACGCCCAGGCCGACGAGGCCGGATCGTTCAACATCAAGGGCGTGCCACCGGGCGACTACCAGATCGAGGTCTGGCACGAGAACGCCTCCCAGCCGACGGTACAGCGCCTGACCGTGGGGGCCGGCGGCGTCCGCGGCGTCTCGTTGAAGATCGGCGGCGACAAACGCCCGCCGCAATTCTTGCCCGACAAGTCGGGCAAACCGCGGCAATCGCACCTAGGGTATTGATTGTCATGGGGACCCTGGGAGGGTCCCAAAACCCTCCCGCGGTGGGCTCGAGCGGGCGAAGCTCGCTCTCCCCCGACGCGATCAGTTCTCCTTCAAATACGTGACCGCTTCACTGGCGGCGGCTTCGAAGGGGTCGAGGTGTCCCGGGAACAGGTGGGTGGCGCCGTCGACGATCCAGAGGCGCTTGGGCTCGGCCATTTCGCGCACGGCGGCCTCGATGGCGTCGCGTCCGCCGTACTCGTCGTCGGAGGCCTGCACGATCGCCTTCGGTTTCGAGCAACTGTCGAGAAAGGTGTAGTCGAACATCTTCAGCGCCAGGCCGATGCCGAGCAGCTTCACGACGGCCGGCTCGCGCGCGCCCACGGTGAGCCCGACGCGGGCGCCGAACGAAAACCCCGCCATCCAGATCGGCAGCGCCGGGTGGCGCGCCCGCAGGAACGCGAGAGCGTCGCGCGCGTCGTCCTCTTCGCCCACGCCCTCGCCGTACCGGCCGGTCGACGCGCCGACGCCGCGGAAGTTGAAGCGCAAGGTGGCCAGGCCCCCCTCGTTGAGCGCCTTGGCCGCCCGATAGACCACGTTGTTGTTCATGGTGCCGCCGCCGAGCGGGTGCGGGTGGCAGACCACGGCCGCCGCGACGGGGGCGGGCGGCTCACGCACGATGGCTTCGAGCCCGCCGTGGGCCACCGGGATCGTGATCCGCCCCGACGGCGGCAGCGGCTCGGTCGGCAGCATCGGCGCCAAGCTTAGCATCGGGTGGCGGCAGGTTGGCGGAGCTGCCAATCTGGTTGGCACTCTGACCTCGCGGCCCGCGGCTTTCCGGCTCTCTTCTTTGGCCCGGCGTGTGCTCAGCCAGCTGAAGTTTCCCAAGGAGGCCTGCCATGTCGTTCTCCCGCAAAGTCGTCGAGCCGTCGTCGAGGGCCATCTTGGCGCTCGTCGCCTGCCTCTCGCTCATGGATGTGGGCGCTTGCGCGCCTCAGAAACCCGGCGACGCGACCGAGTCCGTCAGCGCCGCGGTCACGACGTCGACCGCCGTCGATATCCTGTTCATGGTCGACGACTCGTCGTCGATGACGTCGATGCAGGCGAAGATGCTGGAGCAGATTCCCAGCTTCATCCAGAGCCTGCAGGCCCTTCCGCAGGGGCTACCGGACATCCACCTGGCGGTGATCTCATCGGACCTGGGCGCGCCCAGCGATCAGGGCCCGGCCGGCATCGGGTGCACCAACACGGGGGACAACGGTAACTTTTTTTATGTGCCGGAGGGGCCTTGCACGGATACCACTCTCCAAGCAGGCGCAACGTTCATCACGGACAACGCGTCGGGAACGACGAAGAATTTCACCGCTGCCGATCCGGCAGGCTTGGCCCAAACCTTTCAGTGCATCGCGCTGCTGGGAGATAGTGGTTGCGGCTTCGAGCACCAGCTGGCCTCGGTGGCCCGCGCGCTGGGGGCCGACGGCAGCCCTGCGCCTGTGGGAAACGCCGGGTTTCTGCGCCCCGACGCGGAACTGGCGATCGTTCTGCTGACCAACGAGGACGACTGCTCCGCGCCGGCCTCCGCGTCCCCGTTGCCCGTCTATTCGTTGAACGGCGACAGCACCAACGACATCAACACCCCAGACGGGCCGATCGCCAACTACCGCTGCAACGGCGGTCCGCTGGGCGGGCATCTTTGCGACGACCCGACCGGCCCGCTCCCCGCCGCGCTCGAGCAACCGCCCCTCAATCCACCGGCCGACGCGATCGGCAATCCGCCCACGCTCGCGCTGACGAACTGCCAGTCGAACGAGACCAGCTCCAGTGCCCTGCTCCCCGTCGGCTCGTTGATCGCGGGCATCAAGGCGCTCAAGACCCAACCCAATTCCAGCATCGTCGTGGGTGCCGTCATGGCACCGTCGACGCCCTACATCGTTCAATGGTTCCCGGGCGCCGGCCCGGCCAGCGGTCAAATCTGGCCGTCGGTCGAACACTCTTGCGTCGCCGCGAACGGCGACGGGAGCTTCGGCGATCCGCCGGTACGGATTGCCCAATTCGTGCAGGCGTTCGGGGACAATGGCGTCACCGGATCGATTTGCGACAATAGCTACGCGGCAATCTTTCAGTTGATCGCGAGCAAGATTGCGTCCCACCTTCCCGGTATCAGCTTCGGCGTCGACGGTGGCCCGATCCCGCCGGGGCGAGATGGCGGCGCTGGCGGTGGCGGGGCGCACGCAGGGACCACAGGAGCCGCCGGCCACGGGGGCGCCGCGGGAGCTCCGGGTGGCGCCGGCGTTTCTGGCGGCGCGGGGGTGGCGGGCGGCGCGGGCGCGCCGGGTGGTGGCGGGACATCGGGTGGCGCGGGGGTTTCGGGTGGCGCTGGCGTTTCTGGCGGCGCGGGGGTGGCGGGCGGCGCGGGCGCATCGGGGGGCGTCGGCACTGACGGCGGCGGTGGTGTCTCGGGAGCTCCGGGCGGCACCGGCCTGACCGGTGGCGTGGGCGGTCACGCCGGCGCCTCGCGCGATGGCGGCGGTCCCGACTCTGGCGAGAAGCTCGGCGACGGGAGCGGCTGCGGCTGCGAGACCGGCGGCTCGTCGACCAACGTCTGGGGCTTCCCACCGCTCGTCGGATTGCTCCTTGCGTCTCGCGCGCGTCGGATTCGCCGCCGGGCTTGAGACGGTGCGCCCCTTGACCCGCTGCGGTCGATGCACAGATTCGAGGTGAGGAGGTCGCCATGAACAAAGACCAGATCAAGGGCAAGGCCGAGAACATCAAGGGGCGCGTCAAGGAGGCGGCTGGCGCGCTCACGGGGAGCAAGCAGCGACAAGCCGAGGGACTCATCGATCGGGTGCAGGGCGCCGCTCGGGAGAAGGTCGGCCAGGCGCGCCACGACGCCGCTCGCCGGATCGACGGCTCCGACAAGGCGTGACGGTAGCTAGTTCATCGGCGCGCAGTAGGTCGCGCCGGCGTCCCCGCCGGTGATCTGAAAGACGGTCCCGGCGGGCGTGCCGCCGTCTGGGCCGGTGGCGGTCCGGCAGACGATCGAGGGATCGGAAGAGCAGGGGTTTGCGGCGGAACAGCTGACGAGACAGATCTGCTGGCCGGTGCCGAAGTGGGCGCAGCCTGCGCCCGAGGGGCAGGGGTGGTTGTCGTCGCAGGTGGCGCTGCAGATGCCGAGCGTTCCGAAGTTGGTGCACAGGCCCGTGGTGCAAAGGGCGCCCACGAGCAGGCCGTTGGCATTCCGACAGGAGGCGCCCAGATCGCCCGCGGCGCCCACCGGCAGGCAGCCCCGCACCCAGGTGGCCGTGGTGGAGGCGCCGGCCAGGAGATTCTCGCAGACGAACCCGGCGGAGCAATCGGCGCTGGTCGAGCAGCTGGCCAGACACAGCGGTGCGGCGGCGTCGGTCGAAACGCCCGCATCGCGCGGCGCGCCGGGCCCATAGGCCGCGCAGGCCGCGCCCGCGCCGCAGAATCCGGTCTGACAGCTGGTCGAGCAGATCCCGCGCAAGAAGGCCACGCCACATCCAGCCCCCGGCTGGCAGAGGCAGTGGAGGCCGTCGCTGCACTGACCGTCGATGTCGCAGGGCGCGCCGGTCGCGACCGGCTGGACCACGATCAGGCTGCGCCGCAGCTGCGACACCGTCCCCACGGTGCCGCCCCCGGTCACCTTCACGTCGTAGCTGCCGGGGAGCGTATAGATGTGTGACGGCGCGCGATCGGAAGAAGCTGGCGTGCCGTCGCCGAAGGTCCACAGGAAGCTGGTCAGCTCGGGCGACCCGACGGGTGAAAACGACACCGCGAGCGGCGCGGTTCCCGAACAGGCGACGGTGGTGGTGTCGAACGCCGCGCAGCCCGTGACGGCGATGTCGAGCGTGAGCGGCGCGAGCCCGTCGTTGCCCGCCGCGTCGGCCGCCGAGGCATCGGTGCCGGGCGGGGCGAAGACCCGCTGATGACAACCGAGCAGCGGCCCGATCGTCATCCCGATGATCGTGGCGCAAAACGACAGCTGGCGGCGCCGATCCACGTTTCGGCCAGCCTCCCGCGGCGGGCGCCGTCGGTCAAGGTGCGACGCGGCGGGTCCGTCCGGCCAGGACGATCGCCAGCACCGCCGCGCCCCCCTGCGGGAAGGCGAGGCCCACCCGGCCGAGGCGCGGGACGATGTTCTTGACGACCACGGGAACCGCCGGCTGGCCGTCGAGCTGATAGAGATGCAGGACGGCGGTGTCTTCGGCGCGCAGGTGGAGCGTGGTCTCGATCGCCGCGCCGGCCTCTGAGACGTCGACCACCCGCACGTCGGTCACGCCGCCGGGGAGCTCCAGCGTCGCCGCCCAATCGACCGGAAAGCGGGGATGCTTGCGTTCGTAGCTGGCGAGATCCACCGGGAGCGGGAAGGTCGCGACGTCCGCCGTGGGGCCGTCGAGCGCACAGTCGCTCGAGGAGTTGATGGGCTCCGAGAGGATGGACTCCGCCATCTGATGAAAGGCCCGCACCTCGTCGTCGAGACCGCGCCGGGCCAGGAGCGGCTTGCCGGCCGCGATCGCTTGAAGGATCCGCGGATTTTTCTGCAGGCAGCCGATGGCGGTCAGCGGGATCCCGAGGTGCTCCCGCACGATGCGGGCGAACGCGTGGAACTTGTCGGCCTCCTCGGGCGATCCGATGACGTTCCCCACGAGGCCGCCCGAGAACTGCGCCAGCACGGCACGGGCCTCGCCGCCGTAACGACGCTGGGCGCGCAGCGCCGCGCCCTTGAGAAACGCGTAGGTTGCCTCCAGCGCCGGCCGATCGCCCGTCGAAACCAGCAGCCGCGCGGCGCCGCCCCCGAAGAAGTCCCACAGATCGTCCCGGTTGGCGGCGCCGACGTCGACGATCACGACGTCCGCGTCCAGGGCGGCGAGCTCGAGCAGGATCTCGCGGCGGGCCGCCGCGTCGTGCGCGCGCGCCACCCGGCCGGCGCCAGACCACAGACGCACGTTCCGGATCCCCGTGGCGCGCTCCGTGGGACCGTCCGCCGCGGCGACCCCAAACAGCGCGTGCTGCCGGGGTCCGCGCAGGTCCAAGTCTACGACCACCACCTGCCGACCGAGGCCGGCGATCGCCACCGCCAGGTTCGAAGCGATGACGCTCTTGCCCACCCCCGGCAACGCGGCGCCGATCGCGATCAGGCGGGGCGCGCGTCGCGCGGCCAGCGGGGGCTGACCCATCGGCGGCCGCCAGCGTCCGCTCGACATCACACGTACGCCCCGCACCGCGGGCCGCGGGGCCGACGAAGACAGGCGTGATCTGCGGCCCGAGCCCGCTGGACGGTCGGACATGGCGAACGGTCCCCCTCAGACCCTGTTCGTCGTTTCGGGGAGGAAGCTAAAGAACGGGGCCGGACTGGTCGATGGGGAGCACATGACCTTTCGAGAAGGGGCAGGGACCGCATGGCTGCCGCTGTCGGCGGAGTCGGGCGGTCCGGCCGCCGCAGAGGCGCGGGTTGATGATGTGGGCGAGGTGGCCCCGGCGCCCATCGTCACGCTGCCGGTCGATCTGCCGACGCTGCTGCGCGAGCTGGAAGACGCCTATATCCGGGCGGCGCTGGCGCAGACCCACAGCAACAAGAAGGAAGCCGCCAAGCTGCTTGGTCTCGGCCGGACCACCCTGGTCGAGAAGCTCCGCCGCCGAAACATGGCCAGCATCCGCCAGAGGGCCTGAGCGCGGAGCCCCTCTCGGTAGGATAGAGTCCGGGGCGTGAAGATCGCGATCCTCGGTGCCACCAAGGGAATGGGGCGCGCGGTGGCGCGCCGCCTCGTCGAGCGGGGCGACGAGCTGTTCTTGCTGGGACGCGATCCGGAGGATCTGGTCCGCAGCGCGCGTGACCTCGAGACGCGCGCCGGCCGGGCCAGCGGATCGGTCGGTACGGCGACCTGCGATCTCGAGCGACCGGAGGGGTTCGCGGCCGCGCTGGCCGCGGCCGAGGCCGGCCTCGGCGGATTGAACGCGGTGGTGGTCACCGCCGGCCTGTTCGCCACTCAGGATCAGCTGGAAGCGGATCCCGAGCTGGCGCGCCGGCTGCTCACGGTCGATTTCGCGAACACGATAGTCTTCTGCGAGGACGCGCGCCGGCGCCTGTTGGCCCGGGGCGGGGGAACGCTCTGCGTGTTCAGCTCGGTGGCCGGTGAGCGCGGCCGGAAGCCGGTCGTGCTCTACGGCGCCGCCAAGGCCGGTCTCTCCCGCTATCTCGAGGGGCTCGACCACAAGTTTCGCGGCCAGGGCCTCCGAACGATCTGCGTGAAGCCGGGTTTCGTGCGCACCGGCATGACCGCTGGCCTGCCGACCCCGCCGTTTGCCTGCGAGCCCGACGCCGTCGCGGTCCGCGTGGTCCGCGCCATCGACCGCGGCAGCCCGGTGGTCTACGCGCCGGGCATCTGGGGCCTCATCATGCTCGTGATCCGGCTGCTGCCCCGCTTCGTGATGCGGAAAATCGGGTTCTGAAGACCCGATCGCGGGTGGCGAGCGGCTCGTCATCGGGTCGACGCCCGCCGAGCATCCAAATTCTCTCGAACACTTCTCTTGACGCGGCCGCCGCGCTCGGCCTAAATGCTCCGCGACGAGGATGAGTCCTCTCTTTCGGCCCAAGCACAACACGCTCGCCCAGATCTCTCTTTTCGTGATCGCGGCGGGGGCGTTGGGCGTTCCTGGCGGTCTAATGCTCTATGCCCGCACGCCGCTCGCACGCGGCATGCAGGATCCCATCGAGCAGCCGCTTCAGTTCGATCACCGTCACCACACCCGGGACGAGGGGATCGACTGCCGCTATTGCCACAACACCGTCGACAAATCGCCCGCCGCCAGCATTCCGCAGACGCAGCTCTGTCTCAACTGCCACTCGCAGATCTGGAACAAGAGCCCGCTGCTGGAGCCGGTGCGCGAGAGCTTCTTCCAGAACAAGCCCCTCGAATGGCGCCGGGTCTACAAGGTTCCCGAGTTCGTGTATTTCAACCACTCGATCCACGTGAACAAGGGTGTCGGCTGCGTGAGCTGCCACGGCCGCGTCGATCAGATGGCGGCCGTCGAGAAGGCCACCCCGCTCACCATGGGCTTCTGTCTCGATTGCCATCGCCACCCGGAGGAGAACCTCCGCCCCGTCTCCGAGGTCGTCAACATGGATTGGAAGCCGGAGGGCGATCCGGTGGAAGCGGGGCGCCTGCTGGCCGTGCAGAACAACGTCCACACGCGCACCAGCTGCACCACGTGTCACCGATGAGGCGCAATTCATGAGCTGCGACGACAACCACGAAGCCCGCGCGAAGGACCGCGCCCGGCGGTCGTTGCCCGTTGTGGGAGGCGATCGCGTGGGGGAGCGCGAGCTTGGCTCGCGCGAGCCCGTCGCGGGGGGCACGGGACCCTCTCAGGGTCCCGAAAACAATGCCCGGCCGCTTCCCCTCTGGCGCTCGATCGAGGAGAGATCGCTGCTGGGCCCCCACCCGGGCGCGGCCAACGAATTCCCCGGCGGCGCCGCGGAGTTGGACGGCGTTTCGCGCCGAAGCTTCATGCAGCTCCTGGGCGTCTCGACGGCGATCGCGACCGTCGGCGCCGCCTGCCGCAAGCCCAACGAGAAGATCATCCCGTTCGTGCGCCGGCCGGAAGAGACCACCCCGGGCAACGCCCTGCATTTCGCGACGGCCTACGCGCTCGAAGGCTACACGAGCGGCCTGCTGGTCGAGAGCCACGAGGGACGTCCCACCAAGATCGAGGGTAATCCCGCTCACCCCGAGACGATCGGGGCCACCACGGTCATCGAGCAGGCGCTGATTCTGGGCCTCTACGACGACGATCGGGCCAAGCAGCTGCGGCGGGGCGGCGAGGCCATCGCCTGGCAGACGTACCTGGCGGACGTCAGAACCCGTGGTGCGAAGCTCGCCGAGAAGGGGGGCGCGGGTCTCCGGTTTCTGACCGGACCCACCACTTCGCCGCTGCTGGCCGACCTGCGTCGCCGGATCCTCGAGCGCTTCCCGCAAGCCAAGTTCGTGAGCTACGGCGCCGTCGCGAACGATGGTGCCGTCGAGGGGTCGAAGATGGCGTTCGGCCGTCCGCTGGTGCCGCGCCACCATCTGGCCCCCGCCGCGGTCATCCTCTCGCTCGACTCCGATTTTCTGGCCGACGGGCCGGAGCAGACCCGGCTCTCGCGCGAATTCGGCGCCCGGCGCGAGCCGTCGCGCGACATGAACCGGCTTTATGTCGTCGAACCGGCCATGACGGTGACCGGCGGGATGGCGGACCACCGCCTGCGGCTGCGCGGTTCGGATGTCGGCTCGCTGGTCGCGACGCTGTGCGGGCTGCTTTCCGGCCGTGGGCTCTCGACTCTCGGCCCGGTGGGATCGCTCGGGCACGGGCAGGGCTCCTGGGATCCGAAGTGGCTGGTGGCGCTGTGTGGGGATCTGGAACGGAACCGCGGGCGCTCGCTGATCATCGCGGGGCGGCGGCATCCGCCGGTGGTCCATTCTTTCTGTGCCGCGCTCAACGTCGCGCTCGGCAACCTCGGCAGCACCGTCGAGTACGGTGCCCCGCTCACCACCGATGCCACCTCGGGAACGGCGGCGCTCGGGGCCCTGGCCGAAGACATCGCCGCCGGGAGCGTGGACACGCTGGTGGTCACCAGCGAGAACCCGGTCTACTCGGCGCCGGTCGACTTCAAGCTGGCTCAGCTCTTCAAGCGCGTCCCGAACGTCATCTACCACGGCCTGTACGAGGACGAGACCGCCGCGACCTGCAACACGTTCGTTCCCGCCGCGCACGCCCTCGAATCCTGGGGCGACGGCCGCGCCACCGACGGGATCGTATCGATCGTGCAGCCGCTCATCGCGCCGCTTTGGGGCGGCCACACGGAGGCCGAGGTCCTCTCGGCGTTCGTCGGCGACGGAGACCTCGGCACCCACGAGCTTCTGCGGCGGTACTGGCGGGGCATGGCCAAGCTTCCCGGGAATCTGGCCGGGTCCTTCGACAACGTGTGGGAGCGCTGGCTGGCCGACGGCATCGTTCCCGACACGGGCGCCGGCGCCGAGTCCGGCGTGACGATCAACGGACAGGCGCTGGCCCAGGCCGCCGCACCCCTGCTGGCGCGCAGCGGCGCCGGCCTCGAGATCGCGTTCGCGATCGATCCCAAGGTGTTCGACGGACGGTTCGCCAACAACGCCTGGCTGCAGGAGCTGGCGCACCCGATCACCAAGCTCACCTGGGACAACGGGCTCCTGCTGTCCGAGACCACGGCCAAGGGCCTCGAGGTCGAGACCGGCGACGTCGTCGAGATCACCTACCGCGACCGCAAGGTCGAAGCGCCGGCGCTGATCGTCCCCGGCCACGCCGACGACGCCATCACCTTGCCGCTCGGGTATGGACGGACCGCCACTGGACACGTCGGGCGTGCCGTGGGCTTCAACGGCAACGAGCTGCGCACCAGCGACGCCCCCTGGTTCGATCGGGGCGCCACGATCAACAAGACCGGCAAGCGTTTCAAATTCGCGATCACGCAGGACCACTTCACCATGTCCCCCGACGGGCGCGAGAGCCCGCCGCCGGCCGTCTCGGCGCCGCTGGCCGAGGTGCTGAACGCCGGCTCGATGTTCCACGAGGAGCTGGAGGAACGCCGCGGTCCTCAGGCCGTCATCCACCAGCCCGTCGACTACAGCGGCCAGGCCTACAAGTGGGGCATGGCCATCGACCTCAACAAGTGCACCGGCTGCAACGCCTGCGTGGTGGCCTGCCAGTCGGAGAACAACATCGCCAGCGTCGGTAAAGATGGCGTCGGGCGCGGGCGCGAGATGCAGTGGATCCGGATCGACCGCTACTTCACCGGGTCGCCCGAGGATCCCGAGATGATCAACCAGCCGCTCGGCTGCGTGCACTGCGAGACGGCGCCCTGCGAGTACGTCTGTCCCGTCAACGCCACCGTCCACAGCGACGAGGGGTTGAACGAGATGATCTACAACCGCTGCATCGGCACCCGCTACTGCAGCAACAACTGCCCCTACAAGGTGCGGCGGTTCAACTTCCTCGACTACACCGGCGACATCAGCGCGGCGCGCGAGCTGGGGATGAATCCCGAGGTTACGGTCCGTTCGCGCGGCGTCATGGAGAAGTGCACCTACTGCGTGCAGCGCATCGAGCGCGCTCGCATCGCCACCCGCATCGAGGGACGGACCATCGCCGACGGCGAGCTGCAGACCGCCTGCCAGCAGGGCTGTCCGACGCAGGCGATTGTCTTCGGTTCGCTCAACGATCCGAATTCCAAGGTCTCGCAGCTGCACACCGACACGCGTCGCTACGACCTGCTGCACGAGCTCGGCACCCGCCCGCGCACCGCGTATCTTGCGCGCGTGCGCAACCCCAACCCCGAGCTGGCGAAGGGGGACTAGGCGATGGCCGCTCCAAATCTATCGCACGATCCGCTCGGTGAGCTTCCGCTCATCGAAGGGACGCAGACCGATCAGACCATCAACGACAGCCTGCTGACCCACGTCCTGCGGGGGGCCGGCAAGGGCTGGTGGATGCTGTTCGGCTGCGCCCTGTCGATGCTGGGCCTGCTGGTCATCGCGATATCCTGGACGCTCTACAAGGGGATCGGGGTCTGGGGGAACAACATCCCCGTCGGGTGGGCGTTCGGCATCATCAACTTCGTCTGGTGGATCGGCATCGGCCACGCCGGGACGCTGATCTCGGCCATCCTTCTGCTGTTCCAGCAGAAGTGGCGCACGTCGATCAACCGATTCGCCGAGGCGATGACCCTGTTCGCGGTCATCTGCGCCTTGCTCTTCCCGCTGCTCCACACCGGCCGGCCGTGGTTCGCCGCCTACTGGCTCATGCCATATCCGAGCGTCCAGCGGATCTGGCCGCAGTTCAAGAGCCCGCTCACCTGGGACGTCTTCGCGGTCTCGACCTACTTCACGATCTCGCTGCTGTTCTGGTTCCTGGGTCTGGTGCCGGATCTGGCGGCGTTGCGCGAGACGACCAAGAGCAAGACCAAGCGATTCATCTACGGCCTCTTCGCGATGGGCTGGCGCGGGTCGGGCCGGCACTGGGCCGAGTACAAGTGGGCCTACCTGCTGCTGGCGGGGTTGTCGACGCCGCTGGTGCTCTCGGTCCACACCATCGTGTCGTTCGACTTCGCCACCTCGGTCATCCCGGGCTGGCACACCACGATCTTCCCGCCGTACTTCGTGGCGGGGGCGGTCTTCTCAGGGTTCGCGATGGTCATGACCTGGATGATCCCGGCGCGGCACTTCCTCGGGCTCAAGCACGTCGTGACCATGAAGCACCTCGAGAACATGAACAAGATCATGCTCGTGACGGGGATGATGGTCGGCTACGGCTACCTGATGGAGCACTTCATCGCCTGGTACAGCGGGAATCCCTACGAGATGGGGCAGTTCTTCCTGACCCGCTGGCACGGGCCGATGCGCTGGATCTTCCGGACCATGATGTTCTGCAACGTCGTGGTGCCGCAGATATTCTGGTTGAAGCGTTTCCGCACCAGCATCCCCGTGATGTGGGTGGCGGCGATCCTGATCAACGTCGGTATGTGGTGCGAGCGGTTCAACATCGTCGTCACCTCGCTGCACCGCGACTTCCTGCCCTCGAGCTGGAAGGACTACGCGCCAACCTGGGTCGACCTCAGCCTCTTCATCGGCACGATCGGGCTGTTCTCGACGCTGTTCCTCCTGTTCCTCAAGTTCGTGCCGGCCGTGGCGCTCACCGAGGTCAAGGAGCTGCGGCATGAGCTGGCCGAGCACGACGTCGTCGCCGGGGAGACCCACGCATGAGCGCCGGCCACGAAGACTCCGGGTTCGTCGCCCGCCGGTTCGTGGTGGCGGAGTTCGCCACGCCCGAAGCCCTGCTGGCGGGAACGCGCAAGGTGCGCGAGGGCGGCTACAAGGACGTCGACACGCACACCCCGATCCCGATCCACGGGCTCGAGGCCGCGCTGGGGCTGGGGCGCCCGAAGATCCCGACCATCGTGCTGTGCGGCGCCATCGCGGGCATCTGCATCGCCTATTCGATGATCTACTTCTGCAACGTCATCGACTTCCCCATCAACGTCGCCAACCGACCGATGCATTCGCCGCCGGCGAACATCCCCATCACCTTCGAGCTGGCGGTCCTGCTGGCGGGCGGGTCTTCGTTCTTCGGCTTCTTCACGCTGGCGGGCCTGCCGAAGCCGTACCACCCGATCTTCGAGTCGGAACAGTTCGGGCGCGCCGCGATCGACGCGTTCTTCCTGTCGGTGGAGTTGCCGGTGGGCGCCGACGCCGACCGAGCGCTGGCCGACGTGCGCGCCGCCGGGGCAGCGAGCGCCGAGCTGGTTCACGAGTCCGAACGATGACGATCCGGACCCTCACCGTGCTGGGATTGACCGCGCTGCTGGCGACCGCCGCCTGCGACGAGAACGTCCTCGACCAGATGGCCGACTCGCAGCCCAAGGCCAACCGCTACAAGGAAAGCCATTTCTACGAGGACGGCCTGTCGATGCGCGCGCCGCCCGAAGGGACCGTGCCCCACGAACGGATCACCTTGAACCCGCGCCTGACGACCGGGCGCGAGGTCGACGGGCCCATCCAACCCAACGCCGAGCCGCTGCCGAACTACGTGGCGACGGTACCGCTGCCCATGTCCCGCAAGCTGCTCGACCTCGGGCGCAAGCGGTTCGACATCACCTGCGCGACCTGCCATGGGCCGCTCGGCGACGGCAACAGCATCGTGGCCACCCAGATGGCCTTGCGGCCGCCGCCGTCGTTGCTCCAGGCCAAGTACGTGAGCAAGCCGGCCGGTTACGTCTATGAAGTCATCAGCAAGGGCTTTGGTTTGATGGCGTCTTACGCGGCGGAGCTGACCGTGGAAGAGCGCTGGGCCGTGGTGGCGTACCTGCGGGCGTTGCAGCTCAGTCAGGCGACACCGGTCGGCGTGCTGCCCGCCGAGGTTCGCCAGCAGCTCGACGGGCTTCCGCCGGGAACCAACGAGCCGATACCGGCGCCCGCGCCGGCGCCCACATTGGAGGAGAAACGGTGAGCGCCGCCACCTCGAATCCGCAAGCGCCCGTGGTGGAGCTGGCGCCCTTCCGCGGCGGTCGCCGCTGGGTGGTGGGTGGTGGTGCGGCCGGCCTGGTGTTCCTGATCCTGACCTTCATCGGCATGGCGGTCAGCCCCCGCGAGGCCTTCTATTCATATCTGGTCGCCTTTGCCTACTGGTGCGGCATCGCGATGGCCTCGGTAATCCTGCTGATGATCTTCCACGCCACCCACGCGCGCTGGATGACGGTTCTGCGCCGACCCGTCGAGGTCATGGCAGCGTCGGTCGCGATCTTCCTGCTGCTCTTCATCCCGCTCGCGATCGGGATGAAGCACATCTACATCTGGGTCGATCCCCCCGCGGATCTGGGCCGCGAGGCCTTGAGGCTGCTCGCCCACAAGCGTCCATACCTGAACCCCACCGGCTTCGTGGTTCGCGCCGTGGCCTACCTGCTCGTTGCGACGTTCCTGTCGTGGCGTCTGTACGGCTGGTCGCTGCGCCAGGACAAGACCGGTGAGGTCGCGCTGACCCAGCGGCAACGCAACCTCGGCGCCGGCGGCCTGCCGTTCATCGGGATCGCGATCAGCTTCGCCGCCTTCGATTGGCTCATGAGCCTCAATCCGACCTGGTTCTCCACGGTCTACGGCGTCTACTTTTTCTCCGGAAGCCTCGTGGCGTCGCTGTCGCTGCTGGCGATCGTCACCGGGATGGGCCGGGCGCGGAACGTCTTCGGCGGCCACATGACCGACGAGCACACCCACAGCGTCGGCAAGCTCATGCTGGCCTTCACCTGCTTTTGGACCTACATCGCCTTTTCGCAGCTCCTGCTGATCTGGATCGCGGGCCTGCCCGAAGAGACGCCCTTTTACATCACCCGCTTCGGGGCAGGCTGGGCCTGGGTCGGTGCGCTGCTGATCTTCGGGCATTTCTTCCTGCCCTTCGCTGCGCTCCTCTCGCGCTCGCTCAAGCGCAATCCGTTTCGCCTGGGGGTGGTGGCAGGTTGGATCCTCCTCATTCATTACGTCGACATCTTCTGGTTGGTGATGCCGTCGCTGCACCCGGAAGGGTTTTCGTTGCACTGGACCAATGTCACCGCGTTCCTGGGCGTCGGCCTGGTGGCCATCGCCTTCGCGGTTTCGCGCCTGCGCGGCCGCTTCGCGATCCCCGTCAAGGACCCCTACCTTGCCGATTCGTTCCGGTACCGACCATGAGCGACCACGGCGCACAGGAGAACGACCCCCACGGACATCAGTCCGAGGACCATATCGCCTTCGGCAAGGTCATCACGGTCGGCGTCGTCTCCTTGGTCCTTTTCGCGGCCGGTATCTTGTGGGCCGGCGTGATTCTCCACCGCGAGACCAGGCGGGCGGAAGAATCGACCGGCCCGACCCGCTACCCCGCGCTCGGCAAGGCGGAGATCGGCATCGTCGATCAAGTGCCGTTCAGCGGCGACCACCGGCTCGCCGACTGGCGGCAGGAGCGCGCGGCCCGCCTCAACGGCTACGGGTGGATCGACCGCGCCAAGGGTTTGGCCCACGTTCCGATCGAGCGCGCGATGGAGGCGGCGGTCGGCGGGACCCTGCCGGACGGGGCGCCGCGATGAGCCGCTGGAATGGCAACGGCAAGCTGCTGGCATTCGCCGTGGTCACGCTGGCCGCTGTGGGCGTGCGGGCCGAGCCGCAGCTGGTGTTCCCGCAGGGGAGCGACCAGCCGTTGGCGGCGCTGCAAGACATCGACGTCATCGAGCACCTCGGCGAGCGGATCCCGAGCGGTCTGACCTTCACCAACGTGGCGGGGCAGCCGGTCGCCCTCGACGCGCTCCTCAACCGCGGCAAGCCGGTCGTGGTGACGCTGGGTTACCACCGTTGCCCCATGCTGTGCGGCCTGGTGCTCGACGGTCTGGCCAAGGCGACCCAGGCCGCGGGGCTCAAGCTGGGGAAGGACTTCACCGCGGTCGACGTCAGCATCGACCCCGCGGAGGACTCGAAGCTGCTCGAGCAGAGCCAGCACCGGGTGCTGGAGTTGGTGGGCGGCGGCGCGACGGTCGCCGACTGGCCGTTCTGGCTCTCGACCACCGACGGGGCCGTCGCCGCCCGCACCCTCGCCGATGCAGTCGGTTTCCGGTACAAGTTCGACCCCCACTCGAAGCAGTTCGCGCACGACGCTGTCGCCTTCGTCCTGACGCCCGAGGGAATGATCTCGCGCTATCTCTACGGCGTCGACTATCCGCCGCGCGACTTCCGGATGGCCGTCGTGGAAGCCGGCGGCGGGCGCGTCGGGACCTCCCTCGATAAGTTGATCCTGGCCTGCTACAAGTACGACCCCGCCGCTCGGCGGTATGCGCCGTTCGTCATGGCCTTCATGCGCATCGGCGCGCTGCTCGTGTTCTTCGCCCTGGCCGGTCTCATGACCGTGCTCTGGCGAAAGGAGATCGCGATGAGGAAGCGCGTGGTCCCCGGGCCCCCTCGCACCACCGGGAGCGTGGCATGACGGCCCTCGACGATCTGATGCGCCGGCTGCTCTTCCTGCCCGACGCCCGTTCGACCTTCGCGGTGCCGGTCGATCGGCTGCACTTCTTCGTCATCACGGTGACGATGATCGCCTCGACCATCACCGGCCTGCTGGCGTTCATCTTCTTCTTCAAGTACCGCGAGCGGCGCCCCAAGCAATCGACCCCGGTGGTGGTGCCCAGCGTCAAGTTCGAGTTCGTCGTGATCGGCGTGCCACTGTTCTTCTTCCTGCTCTGGTTCGTGCAGGGGTTCCAGGATTACGTCTGGTACACGACGCCCCCCAAGAACGCCCAGGACGTCTACGTCATGGCCAAGAAGTGGATGTGGAAGTTCTCCTACGGCGGCGAGGGCCCGAACGCGATCGGCACGCTGCACGTCCCGGCCAACCGGCCGGTGCGTCTGCTCATGACCAGCCGCGACGTCATCCACTCGTTCTTCGTGCCGGACTTCCGCATCAAGCAGGACGTGCTTCCGGGGCGCTACACCGAGACCTGGTTCGAGGCGACCAAGCCGGGCCGCTACCAGATCCTCTGCTCGCAGTACTGCGGCACCTGGCACTCGCAGATGTGGGGCGAGATCGTGGTCATGCCGGGGCCCGAGTACGACCAGTGGATGATCGAGCAGAAGCGAGGCCTCTCGGAGCGGGTCGACACCGGCGGCGACGACGGTCCCAGCTTCCACGGCTCGATCGTCGAGTACGGCAAGAAGATCGCGATGGCCCAGGGCTGCGTCAAATGCCACTCGCTCGACGGCGAGCCGCACATCGGGCCGACCTGGCTCGATCTCTACGGCAAGCGCGAGCTGCTGGAGAGCGGCGAGACCGTCGCCGTCGACGAGGCCTACCTGACGGATTCGATGATCGACCCGCGCGGAAAGATCGTGAAGGGGTTCAAGCCGGTGATGCCGACCTACAAGGGCCGGCTCGCGGCGCCCGAAGCCGCGGCGCTGGTCGAGTTCATCAAGTCCTTGCGGACGCAGAATCTCGAGACCGTCCCCTCGAAGGAAGCGATTTATGAGCCAGCCAAGCCAGCTCCACGAAAATAAGCCCCCGGTTTATCCGGAGGTGAATTACCTGAACGCCGATCGGGGCGTCTGGTCGTGGCTCACCACCATCGATCACAAGCGGATCGGGATCATGTACCTGATCTCGGTGATGCTGGCGTTCCTGCTGGGCGGCATCTTCGCGATGGCGCTGCGGGTCGAGCTGCTCACCCCCGGCCCGACGATCATGGGCGCGAACACCTACAACCGGATGTTCACGCTGCACGGCGTGGTCATGATCTTCCTCTTCATGATTCCGGCGATTCCGGGCGTCTTTGGCAACTTCTTGCTGCCGCTCATGCTGGGCGCGAAGGACGTCGCCTTCCCCAAGCTGAACCTGCTGTCGCTCTACCTCTACTGGACGGGCGCGACGCTGGTCTTGGCCGGCATGATCATGGGGGGCACCGACACCGGCTGGACGTTCTACACCCCGTACAGCACCACCACGCCGACCACGCTGTTTCCGGTCTTGTTGGGGATCTTCATCCTGGGCTTCTCTTCCATCGTCACAGGTCTCAACTTCATCGTCACGATCCATACGTTACGTGCGCCCGGCATGGGCTTTATGCGAATGCAGCTCTTCGTCTGGGCGATCTACGCGACCAGCATCATCCAGGTGCTGGCCACGCCGGTCATTGGCCTGACGGTCCTGCTGGTCGGGATCGAAAAGGTGGGCGGCTTCGGCCTCTTCGACGCCACCCGCGGCGGCGATCCGGTGCTGTTCGAGCACATGTTCTGGTTTTACTCCCATCCGGCCGTCTACATCATGGTGCTTCCGGCCATGGGCGTGGTCAGCGACGCCATCGCCACCTTCGCGCGCAAGAACATCTTTGGCTACAAGATGATCGCCTACTCGTCGCTGGGGATCGCTTTCGTCGGCTTCTTCGCCTGGGGGCACCATCTGTTCGTCTCCGGGCAGTCGGCCTTCAACGACGGCGCCTTCGCCGTCATCTCGATGCTGGTCGGTGTCTTCACGGCCATCAAGGTGTTCAACTGGGTGGCGACGCTCTACCGTGGCGCCATCTCGATCAAGACGCCGCTCATCTACATCTGCGGATTTCTGTTCTTCATCGTCTTCGGCGGGATGACCGGCATCGCGGTCGCCACCGTGTCGCTCGACGTCCACTGGCACGACACCTACTTCGTGATCGCGCACTTCCACTTCATCATGGTGGGCGCCGTGATCATGGCCTTCCTGATCGCGCTGCATTACTGGTTCCCCAAGATGTTCGGCCGCAAGTACCACGAAGGCTGGGGCATGGTGGCCGCGTCGCTGATCGTGCTGGGGTTCAACGCCACCTTCATCCCGCAGTTCCTGCTGGGGAACGCCGGGATGCCGCGGCGCTATTACATGTACCCGGAGCGGTTCCAGGCGCTCAACGTGGCGTCGACCGCCGGCGCGTCGCTGCTGGCCTTCGGCTTCCTCATCATCCTCATCTACTTGATCTACGCGCTGGTGCGCGGCGAGGTCGCGGGCGACAACCCCTGGGATTCGCGCGGCTTCGAATGGATGACCACCTCACCGCCGCCCAAGCACAACTTCGACCAGACGCCGATCATCACCCAGGATCCGCACTCGTATCAGGAGCCGGGAGAGGAGGTGGAGCATGTCGTCATCTGACGCGCACGCCCCCAACCCGCACCTGGCGCACCACTACGAGACCATCGAGAAGCAGGACTACGCCGTCCGCCTGGGGATGTGGCTGTTCCTCGGCACCGAGGTGCTGCTCTTCGCCGGCCTGTTCCTCGGCTACACCGTGTACCGGCATTTTTATCACGAGGCTTTTCACGAGGCCTCGCGCCACCTGGATCTGTGGGCCGGCATCACCAACACGGTCGTGCTCATCACCAGCAGCTTGAGCGTCGCCCTGGCCTACAACGCCATCAAGCAGGGGAAGACCAAGCTCTGCGCGGGGATGCTGATCTTCACGATCGTCTGCGCCTTCACCTTCCTGGCGATCAAGGGGATCGAGTACCACCACAAGTTCCAGGAGGGCGCGCTGCCGGGCAAGTGGTATCACTACGCCGAGGTCACGGCGCCGGGCGCGAACCTTTATTACACCGTGTACTTTCTGGCCACCGGGCTGCATGCGTTCCACGTCATCGTCGGTATGTCGATCCTGATCTGGATCCTGTCGCGCGTGCTCCGCGGCCACTTCTCGGAGTCGTACTATGTGCCGGTCGAGCTGGGTGGCCTGTACTGGCACTTGGTCGATCTGGTCTGGATCTTTCTTTTCCCGCTGCTCTATCTGATCTAGCGAACGGGAGACCAACGTGGCCCACGAAGCAACCGAGACTCCAGCTTCCAAAGACGAGCACCACGGGCACGGCGTCGGGCGCTACTTCCTGGTCTGGGGCCTGCTCCTGCTCTTCACGGCGACGACGGTCATCACCGGTCGAATGGATCTGGGGGCCGCCAACATCTTCATCGCGCTCTTCATCGCCACCGTGAAGGCGACCCTGGTGGTCCTCTTCTTCATGCACATGACGGAGGCGCCCGGCGCCAACCGGCTGGTCTTCGTGGTCTCGCTGGTCTTCTCGATCGTGCTCATGATCGGCGTGTTCGGCGATCTGTGGACCCGCAACCCGATGACGCTCCCGTCCGCCGCGCCGACCACCGAAGCACCCGAGCGTCCGTAAGTCGGTAGGCCAGTAGGCCGCGAGAGAGCGTTCGAGAGGCGCCCTAGAGCCCTCGAGAAGTGCCCTGGCCCCTGTTGGCCGCCTTGGCAATCGGTAAAGGATCGTCCGGCAGCGGGCGGGAGGCTGACGTTTTTTTGATAATGGGTGGGCGGAGGACGCACCAATCCCACCAGTTAACTCAACCCTCGGGGGATCCCTCAAATGACACAGTTCGTTAAGTCAAAGTTCTGGCACGCGGCGGGCGGTAGCGCCGCCCTGATGTTCGCGCTGTTTGCCGCAGGCTGCGGCAGCTCGGGCGGTACGACCGACGGCGGCGGGGCGGGAACCAACGGCTCCGCGGGCGCGACCGGCGCTGCGGGGCATGCTGGAACCAACGGCGGGACGGCCGGAACCAACGGCGGGACGGCCGGAACCAACGGCGCCGCCGGAACGAACGGCGCCGCCGGAGTCTTCGGAGGCGCGGGTATCTTCGGAGGCGCGGGTATCTTCGGAGGCGCCGGAACCACTGGAGCCGGCGGCCGAGCGGGAACGACCGGAGCCGGCGGCCGAGCGGGAACGACCGGAGCCGGCGGCCGAGCCGGAACGAACGGTGCTGCTGGCACCACCGGCGCCGCCTGCGCGAACATGGGGATGTGCGCCGCGGCGGGCGACACCTGTGACGAGACCTGCATGATGGGCGCGGCGACGGGTACCCGCGCCTGCACCTGCATGGCGGGTGGCGGTGGCGCTCTCCGATACGCATGCGCTGGCGCCTGCATGGTGACCGGAGCCGGCGGTGCCGGCGGCGGTACGGGCGCAGCCTGCGTGGCGGGCGGAACCTGTACGGGCGGCGGAACCTGTATGGATGCGGCGGGCGCGACCTGCACCTGTATGTTCGCGGGCGGCGGCGGACGTAGCTGGGTCTGCCCCGGCGGAGCGGGCGGAGCCGGCGGCGCCGGGACGGGTGGCGCGGCTGGCGGCACCTGCGCGAACGGGGCGACCTGCACGACCGCGGGCGGCATGTGCGACGAAGCCTGCACCACGGGCGGTGGCGCTGCGGGCACCCGCGCCTGCACCTGCATGGCGGGTGGCGGCGGCGCGCTCCGCTACATGTGCGCCGCTTGCACCGCCACCGGTGGCGGGGGTGGAGCGGGCGGCGCCTAGAGGTCGTTCGCTCCTTCGTTAGAGACTCGAAAGGCCGACCAGCCGCAGGGATCCCGCGGCCGGTCGGCCTTTTTATTTTGTGGCGATCCGTCGCATACGTCCCCGATATAGGGTAGCCACGCCCAACCGTTGGCCGAGCGCCACGCGCCCAAGCTCGCTCGAGCGAGGCGGCGAGGCGGCGATGGCGGCGAGGCGGCGATGGCGGCGAGGCGGCGATGGCGGCGATGACGGGCCGCAAGCCGGGAGCCGGCTCGTTACGTGAACCCGGTCAGCTCAGTTGAGCGCCAGCGCTGAACAGGTGCCGCCCGAAAGAATCTGCTCGTAGAGCTTCTTGTAGCGGGGCTCGAGCGGCCGATCGACGGTGCGCTCACGCTTGCCCGGATCGCGGATGGTGATCCGCCCCGCCGTCAATTCGGGCGCGGGCGTGTTCATCACGGTCGCGAAGGCGTGATCGAGCACCGCGATCCGGTGGGGATAGTGTCGCGGGTAGCCCTTGTCGATGTACCGCGGGCCGTGGTTGTAGTGCGCCCACCAGCCGTGGGTCTTGTGATCGCAAGGCACGTCCTTGGTTACGCGGCTGCGGTGTCCGTCGGCGTCGAGCTTGACGATGGTCTTGCTCATCACGCCGCCGCCGTCGCGCCAGTGCGCGAGCTCCCGCGCGCCCAGCTCGATGTTGGTCACGGGATCCATGAGATCTTTCCAGGCCACGCCGCGCACGTTGCCGTTCGTGCAGCGATCGTGATCGTCGAGCAGGCAGCGGATGGCCATCAGTCCGCCGTCCTTGGCGTAGACCTTGCCATCGCGGGTATAGAGGCGGGCGGCCTTTTCATTCATGTCGCTCTCGTTGACCATGATCGCGAGCAACAACGTCGGGCTCAGATCGTGGCGTTTGGCGGAGGTCGCGACGGCGTCGGCGACGCGGCTGCATTGAGACGGCGTCCAGGCCGGCGTCTGCCAGCGGATCTTTTCTTTGACGGCGCAGATCGTCTGTTTGAGGCAGGAGGCGGTATGGGCGTCGGGGCCAGTGTCGAGCTGGCTCCCCACCGAAGGGGGCGGGGGCGCGCTGTCCGAAGCCGTGGCGTCGGCGCGCGCGTGGCAGGGCGCCACAAAGAGGCTGGCGAGCGCGGCTGCGGTACCAAAAGACAAAGGTAGCTTTCGCAAATCGGCGAGCACGATTCCTCCCCTGTTCGATTTCACGGAAGCCGAGGTTTACTGGCGGCTACCGGGGTCTAAGGGCCGTCGCGTTAATCGCGTCTGGCCGGGGAAAGGTTTGATCCGCCCCCTCCGTAAGGCAAGCGCCATGTCAAAAAAACTGGTGTCCTGTCGCACTGCGCCGATACTGTGTATCTCGCAAAATGCTCGGCCGGAGATCGGCTCGCGGTCGCGTGCGCCGCAGTTCACAATACCGACCGTGCGATCCGAGCCACGCCGGACAGAGAGCCCGCTCGCGACTGGCGCGATCGAAACCATCTGGCGGGAGGCGGCCGCCCGGATCGGTTTCGCGGTCACGCGCACCGCGGAGGCGTACGCCACCAGCGACGGACGCGGTCTGATCGCGATCGGAACGGACGATCTGCTCGATGCGGACGATGCCTTCGCCCAGCTGCTGTTCCACGAGATCTGTCACGCGATCACGGAGGGCCAGCAAGCGGTCGCTTCGCCGGACTGGGGGCTCGACAACGTGCCTTCGCATCGGGTGCGCGAGCACGCCTGCTTGCGTCTCGGGGCGGTCCTGGCGGGACGCTTCGGGCTGCGCGCGGCGATGGCGCCGACCACCGAATACCGCGCCTACTACGACGGTCTGGGGAGCGATCCGCTGGCGCCCGCTCCGCCGGCGGCCGAGCCCGATCCGGCGATCGCGATCGCGGCGGCCGCGGTGGTGCGGTTCGAGGCGTCCGCCTGGCGAGGCCCGATCGAAGACGGGCTCGCGCGCACGGCCGCGCTGGCGCTGCGGCGGCATCCCCTCGGGTTCCCACTCGGTCCTGCGAACGAAACCTGCGGCAGCTGCGCGTGGATCTACCGGGGGGGACGGGGCACGCCGGTCGAGCGCTGCCGGCAGAGCGCGCCCGCGATCGGCGACGGCGGGCGCGTCTCGGCTGCGTTCGGCGCCTGTGTCCGCTGGGAGCCGCCGGTCGACTGCCGCACCTGCGGGGCCTGCTGCCGCGAGGCCTACCACTCGGTCACCATCTCGGTGCGCGATCCGGTGGTCTGGAAAGAGCCGGATCTGATCGTTCGGCAGGGGCACCGCTTCGAGATCCGCCGGGAGGGGACGCGCTGCGCGGCCCTGATCGTCGATCCGCCGGCAAAATCCCAGCCCGGATACTCGTGCTCCATCTACGACAGCCGCCCCAAGCCCTGTCGCGACTTCGCGGCGGGCGGGCGGCACTGCGTCGAGGCCCGCCGGCGCGTCGGGTTGAGCGCCGGCGCGCGCTGACGCCGGTCGGGTCGCGGTCGAAACGATGGATGAGACGATCGATCTCTTCGTGGCGCTGGCCGACATCGACCAGCCGCTGGCGCCTCAGGTCGAGCGCGCGCTCGGCTGGGGTCGGGGCGAGGTGGGGGAGCTGCGCGTCGTGCGGCGCTCGCTCGACGCGCGCAAGGGGCGCCCGCTCGGGCAGCGACTCCGCGTGGCCGTCGCTCGGCGGGGGGAGAGCCTGGCGCCGGCGCCGCCGTGGCCC
>CALAOV010000363.1 GCA_937889515.1 uncultured Myxococcales bacterium
ATCCCAATGTTTGATCATGGCCAGTCGATCTGGTCAATTTAAAAGCGGTCTAGCGTGGTCGACGGGTCCGCTGAACCGGCCGCGTCGGGCGCACGTGCTGCGTCCGAAACGCCCCGCCCTTCGGCGCCGCGGCGCTCGCCGGCGCCGTCCCCAGCGCCGGCTGGCGGAGCGGCACCAGCTGGTCCGGTCCGTTGCCGATCAGATCGGCGCGCCCCATCTGCCGCAACGCCTGGCGCAGCAGCGGCCAGTTGGCCGGATCGTGGTAGCGCAGGAACGCCTTGTGCAGCCGCCGCGTCTTGGCCCCCTTGGCGACGGGAACGATCTCGCCGTTCCGGTGCAGCTTCCGCAGCGGGTTCCGCCCGGTGTGGTACATCGCGGTCGCGGTCGCCATCGGCGACGGTAGGAACGTCTGGACCTGGTCGGCCCGGTAACGGTTCCGCTTGAGCCACTGGGCCAGCGCCAGCATGTCCCGATCGGTGGTCCCCGGATGTGAGGCGATGAAGTACGGGATCAGATACTGTTTCTTGCCGGCCTTTTCGGACGCTTCATTAAACAATCGCTTGAACTTCTCGAAGCTGCCGATGCCGGGCTTGAGCATCTTCGACAGCGGCCCCGATTCGGTGTGCTCGGGGGCGATCTTGAGGTAGCCGCCCACGTGGTGGGTCGCCAGCTCCCGCACGTAGGCCGGCGAGGTCGCGGCCAGGTCGTAGCGCACGCCCGAAGCGACCAGCACCTTCTTCACGCCCGGCACCGCCCGCGCCCGCCGGTAGAGATCGATGAGCGGCGCGTGGTCGGTCCCGAGGTTGGGGCAGATCTGCGGGTACACGCAGGACGGCAACCGGCAGGCCGCTTCGATAGCCGGGCTCTTGCAGGCCAGGCGGTACATGTTGGCGGTCGGCCCCCCGATGTCGGAGATGACGCCGGTGAACCCGGGAACGGTGTCGCGCACCTCGGCGATTTCGCGCAGGACCGAGCTCTCCGAGCGGTTCTGGATCACCCGCCCCTCGTGCTCGGTGATCGAGCAGAAGGTGCAGCCGCCGAAGCAGCCGCGCATGATGGTGATCGAAAACCGGATCATGTCGTAGGCGGGGATCTGGGCGTTGCCGTAGACCGGGTGCGGGCGGCGCGTGTAGGGCAGCTCGTAGAGGCGGTCCAGCTCGGGCGTCGACAGCGGCAACGGCGGCGGATTCAGCCAGACGTCGCGGTCGCCGTGGCGCTGGACCAGCGCCCGCGCATTTCCGGGGTTGGACTCCACGTGCAGCAGGCGCGAGGCGTGGGCGTAGAGCACCGGATCGGCGACCACGGCGTCGAGGTCGGGCAGTCGGATCACGGTGCGCGCGCGATCGCCCTTGCGGGGGCGCAGGCTGGCCCGGGGGACCAGCGTGGCGTCCGGTGCGGACGCCGTCGGTGTCGGCGCGCACCCCGCGGTCGTGTCGGCATAGGGATCGACCGGGACCGCCGGCGGACCCGGTGTGTCGATCTCGCGCGAATCGATCTCCGTCCAATCCGCCGGCAGCGTCCCGGAAGCCCGGGAGAACGCGGTGCCGCGCAGGTCGGTGATCTCGCCGGGCGCCTGGCCCGCCGCCAGCCGGTGCGCGATCTCGACGATCGCGCGCTCGCCGTTTCCGTAGACCAGCAGATCGGCCTTCGCGTCGAGCACGATCGACCGCCTGACCTTGTCGGACCAGTAGTCGTAATGGGCGATCCGCCGCAGGCTGGCCTCGATTCCCCCCAGCACGATCGGCACGTCGGGAAAGGCCTCGCGGCAGCGCTGGGCATAGACGATGACCGCGCGGTCCGGCCGCAGCCCACCCGCGCCGCCCGGCGTGTAAGCGTCGTCGTGCCGCAGCCGCCGATCGGCGGTGTAGCGGTTGACCATCGAATCCATGTTGCCGGCGGTGACGCCCCACATGACCGTTGGCCGGCCGAGCGCGCGGAACGGCTCCGCGCCACGCCAGTCGGGCTGGGAGATGATCCCGACCCGGAATCCATGCGCCTCGAGCAGCCGGCCGCAGAGCGCCATCCCGAAGCTCGGGTGATCGACGTAGGCATCGCCCGTGACCAGGATGACGTCGCAGCTGTCCCAGCCGAGGGCGTCCATCTCGGCGCGCGACATGGGGAGCACCGGGGCGATGCCGAACCGTTCGGCCCAGTGCTTGCGACGCGCGAACAACGTCGCTGGCACGAGGTGCGGCGAGACAGGAACGAACCCCGCCCGCCCGGCGGATTCAACGGCGGCGAGCATGACGCGAAGAGAGATAGCACGCCGGAGCATTTGTGGCATGCTGGCGGGCGATGGCGGGGACGGAGCAGCGGCAGTATCCGCGTCTGGGCTTGGGGCTGCCGGTCACGCTGCTGTTCCTGGGACACGGGCAGGTGGAGGCGGAGCTGCAGGACATCTCCCGCGGCGGCTGCTTCTTCAAGTCGAAGCTGGACGTCTCGCTCGATCGCCGAATCTCGGTGGTGCTATCGGCCACCGGCGGCAAGAGCTGTCAGGCCTCGGGCCGCGTGGTCCGGACCGTTGCCTACAAAGGCTTCGCGGTCCTCTTCGATCACGACGACAGCGGCACCCTCGACGAGTTCATCCGCGACATCACGCCGCTGCCCCAGGAGAGCCGCGCGGCCCTCCTGGGTTCGGTGCTCAAGCCCGAGATTCAGATCTACTAACCACCCGAGCCGTCGGGAGTCGAGCCGTCGGTGGCGTTGCGCTTGAGCGTGCCGCTGCCGGAAGCGGTGCAGGAGGGGCCGCCGATGGCCGCGGTCCCCGAGAACCCAGTGGTGATCGTGTCCCCCGAGAGGGTCAGCGTCCAGGAGGTGACGTCGATCACCGCGGGAATCCCCATCACGGGAATGGTGCACATCTGTCCCGACGCCGCCGTTGCGGTCGTGCCGCTGACCACGAAGGTGATCGTGCAGGTCGTCCCGGCCGAAAACTGGAGATGAGACGAATCGGCGCCCAGCGTGATCGTGACCGGATCGCCCGACAGGTCCAGCGCCGGGATGGTCGACCCCAGGACCATGCAGCTCATCGGGGTGAGCGTGCCGGTGCTGTAGGTCCACATCCCGACGAAGGGCGCGCCGTTGCCCCCTCCGCTGCTACTGCCGCAACCGACAAGCAGGACGCCGGCGACCAAGAGGCTTCGATATATGGGTGACTTCATGACGGACATGTTCCTCCAGTTGAACCGCCGTTACATCGGCGGGGGGGTCAGCGCCGCCGTCGCGTAGACGAACGGCGTGACCCAGTTGATGGCGATCTCGTTCACTTCGTACTGATTCTCGTCGTCGATCCAGTTGAAATCGGAGGGGGTGAGCATTCTCGACTGATCGTTGGCGCCGCCGACCAGCAGGCCGGGCCAGGGATCGGCCACGCCGTCGGCGGAGGATGGCCCGTGGTGCGGGTGCAGCGGCGGATGATACCCGAGCATCGTGACCTGCGACCGATCGTAGGAATTGCGGCCCAGCAGGAAGTCGAGCTGCATCTGGATGGTGTCGAGATACTTGGGGTCGGGCCCGAGCACGTTGGCGACCCACAGTAGCATCGCGCTACGCGCGACCGAACCGTTCGAGCCCCAGTAGAAGTTGTCGCCCAGCGCGCGCCCGAACGCCTGCGCCTTGGAGGCCGCGACCAGCCCGTCGGCCGCCGTCAGGAGGTCCGCCGTCAGCGAAGCGACCAGCGTCGGACTGCGCGCGTCGGTCAGGTCCTCGGTCGGTCGCTGCGATAGCAGGTAGGTATAGAAGCCCAGGTTCTGGACGTTGCCCCAGTCGAAGTCCGGCAGCAGCTCGGTGCCGGCCGCGCGCGTCTCGAAATCGGCCAGGGCCGCCGGATCCCCGGTGGTCTCCCACATCTCGGCCGCCGCCCACAGTCGATTGTCGGGATCGGTCTCGGTGTAGTGGCCGGTCTGAAAGACCAGATCGGCCGTGTCGCTGGGATTGTCGTTGGCGGGCACAGCCGGTCCGGCGTTCGCGCCCAGGTAGGCGTACCCGAGCTGGGCGGCCGCCAGATATTTTCCGGCCGAGCCCGAGTCGTGGGGCAGGTAGATGCGCGCCGCCTCCGCCATGACCGCCACGAAGTCCGCCGTCATCGCGGTGCCGATCCCGGCGAAGTAGCGCTTCTGGTTGTCCCGGTCGGGCATGGTGCCGTAGCTCTCGAAGTTGACCGCCGTCAGCTTGCTGGGGACGCCGCCACCGCCGCTGGCCTGCTGGGCGCTGAGCAGCCAATCGAGCTCCCACTTCACCTCCCACAGGAAGTCGGGCATCGGGGCGCTGGCGCCGTCCGGGATCTGGCCGTGCTCGGGGATCGGAAGCGATAGCGCCGTCAGCGTCGGCTGGAAGTGGTCCCAGGCCGCCAGCAACATGCCCACGCTGAACGCGCCGTTGTTGACGTACTTGCCGAAGTCGCCCGCGTCGTGCCAGCCGCCGACGCTGGCCGACGAGGCCGTGTCGCCCGTGAGGTAGTCGAGGTAGGCGTCTTGCTGGTGGCAGGCGCCGTGCTGCCAGGTGTCCGTCCCCAGCGCGATCTTCACGGCCGTGCCGCAGCGCTGGCCATACATGCCGGTCATCGCGCTGCCGAGCGCGTCGGCGAAGACGTTCTTGCCGATGCTGAAGGTCGCCGAGCGTGCCGCCGGGTTGGTCCCCGAGCCCGGCTCGAGGCTCGGCACCTTCAGATAGTAGCTCCCGTCCTGCGACCCATCGATGTCGAACTCGGTGAAGTCGGCCAGGTAGTAGGTGATGTTGAGCGCCGCATCGGTCATCGGCCCGGTCAGCGAACAAGCCCACTGCAAGTTGTCGTTGGTGTCGAAGATCTCCGCGGTGGCGTCGGAGAGACCCGTCATCCCCGCCGGGAGGACGACGGTCGCGACCTTGGCGCGACCCGGCAGGTATCCGACCGTATCGACCCGGACGGCGTGCAGGGTCCACTCGGTCGTCGACGCGGGCGGCGTGTCGTTGCTGGGGAAGAGGCCACACGCGGCGCTCGAAAAGCCGCAGGCCAGAAGCAACAAGCTAGTCGATCCAAACCGCAAAACACCAACCTCCCGAATCGAGCCTTTTACATCTTGAATAGGACGCCTCAACTTAGCATGGACGACATCCCGTCCGGCGGCCCACGGCTCAGCCGCCCGCCCCACCTCTACCGGCCGCGCCGCCGCTGCCGGTCGCACCACCGGATCCGGTGGTTCCACCCTCGCCGGCCGCACCGGTCGCGCCACCGACGCCGGTTGCGCCACCGCCGCCCGTCGTCCCGGCCGCGCCCGTGCCACCGCTGCCCGTCGTGCCGCCCGCGCCGGTCGTCCCTCCGGCGCCCGTCGTACCGGCAGCGCCACCGGCGTGACCGCCGGCTCCTGCCGCTCCACCGCCGGCGCCCGTCGTACCCGCGCCGCCACCCGCGTGACCACCTGCGCCCGCGACGCCGCCGCCAGCACCCGCTCTGCCACCCGCGCCGGTGAAGCCACCGCCGCCAGTGAAGCCACCGCCGCCGGTGAAGCCGCCGCCGCCGAAGGTCCCCGCGCGGCCACCGCCGCCAAAGTTCCCGGCACGGCCGCCGCCGCCGAACGTGCCGGCCCGACCGCCGCCGCCGAAGTTCCCGCCCAAGCCGGTCGTCCCGGCGGTGCCACCAAAGGTTCCGGCGCTGCCGGTCGTGCCGGCGCCTCCGCCGGTCGTCCCCGCCGTGCCGGTCGCGCCGCCGGCGTGACCCGCGCTGCCGGTGCTGCCGGCGCTACCGCCATCGTCTTCGGTCAAGTCTTCGCTGTTGGCACAGCCGTAGGCAAAAAACACCAGCGGCACGCCGACCAGCAAAGCCCGCTTCCAAATCGATGCCGATGCCTTCTTGGCGATTGGCCGCATCGGCCGATCATACACACAGCTCTAATCTACGGGCGGCGCAATTCAGCCGCGCGGGGCCCCACGTTTTATGGCCATCTCCGCAATTTGTTCGATGAAATCTGGATAGAGGTGGCCACCCTCCTCCGCCGCCCAGGCGAGGTCCTCGCCCTCGGCCAGATAGGGATTGGGGTTCGCCTCGACGACATAGATGGCGTCGTCGTGGGCCAGACGCACGTCGATGCGGCCGTAGTCGCGCAATCCGGCGGCCTCGTAGGCGCGCAGCGCCACCTCGGCCAGTCGCTGCCGCACCTCGTCCGAAAGGTTCTCGGCGATCATGTTCTGGATGCCGCGACCCTCGCGGTAGCGCACGCTCCACTTCGCCTTGAAGGTCGCGATCCGGCTCTCGACGCTGGAATCGTTCCCGAACACCATCTCGATGGGCGGCAGCGCGACGGGCGGATCGTTCCCCATGACGCCGATGTAGAGCTCGCGCCCGGCGATGAACTCCTCGACGATCGCGTCGGTCTTGATCCGCTCGTGGATGAAGCTCACCCGTTCCTTGAGCGCGTCGTCGTCTCGCACCACCGAGGCCTGCGCGATGCCGACCGAGGCATCCTCATCGAGAGGTTTGACGATGAGCGGGAAACGAAGATCGCTGGGGCGCTGAACCGAATCGCCCCGGTGGCAGACCATGAAGTGGGGAATCCGGATGCCCTGGTACGCGAAGACCTTCTTGGTCAGCGCCTTGTCGCGCGCCAGCATGAGGCCCTCGGACGACGCGCCCGTGTAAGGAAGCCCCAGCATGTCGAGTACCGCCGTCACCGTGTAGTCCAGCGCCGACTGGCTGCGAAAGCGCTCGGCCAGGTTGAAGATGACGTCGGCCGGCTCGGCCCGCAGGCCGGCCACCAGCTGATCCAGGTTGTCGCGAAAACCGAACATCCGGACCTGGTGCCCCTGCGCGATGAGGGCGCGCGCGATGTCGAACTCGGCCTCGTCGGTCGACTCGATCTGCTTTTTATAGTCCTGCGACGCCGGCGGCTCGCCGTCCGTGTCGAAGAGAACGAGCAGCCGCGTTTTTTTCACGCGCTCCCTTGATACCCGATCGTATCGGGCAACGTCCAGTGCCTACCGCGTCAGCACAAAAGTCGCCATCGATCGGCTCGGCAGCGTGACGGCCCGGTTGAGGTCGAGCGCGCCAAGATCTTTCCAGGTCTCCGAGGCTCCCGGACGGAAGATCGTCAGATACCCGGCGGCACGCGCGTAGGCGAAGCCTCCGGCGTCGAGGCGCAGGCCGGCGTCGACGCCGCCGGTGTTCAGGACCACGATGGTCAGACGATCACCGGCCGGCGACACGAACGCCGAGGCGCGGATAGCGGGCCGGTCACCGCGCGCGCCGACCCGAACGTCGCCCGGGTCGGTGAAGCGGGCATAGTGCTTGACCGCGTAGTACTGGTCCCGGATCTTGGCCTGGCCGTTGTTGATCGAGACCAGACCGCTCTGGTTGTTCCAGACCAGGTTCCAGTAGAGGAAGGCGACCACCCCCTCATCGACCAGCGACAGGTGGATGAGCCAGGCGGTCTCGAATCCACCTTCGATCCCGCGATCCTCGTCGGTCTGGAATTCGGTCTGATAGAGAGGCTTGCGGGTGGCGGCGGCCGCCGCCTGCATCTCGTCGGCGAAGCTGTCGGGCCCGGGACTGCGCCAGTCCCAGATCTGGTCGGGGCCCTTTTCGTATAGATGGTGGGCGACGCCGTCGACCAGATTCATGTTCATCGGCGCGAGGTACTTCTGCAGGAGGCCCCAGTGGATTCCCAGCACTTCGGGGCCGAGCATCTTGGGCGGCCGCGGGAGCGCCAGCGCCGCGATCGCGTCGTGGACCGCGACCAGGGCCCGGTCGAACCCCGGATACTCGGCCGTCTCCGTCGGCTCGAACTTGCAGCCCTCCCACGTCGGTGGAATGAACGACGGCTCGTTCTCGATCGTGATGTAGTCGGGGACGATGCCGATGGTGGCGTAGTGGCGGAGCGAATCGGCCCAGTAGCGGGCGAACTTCTCATAGACGAACCGACCGTTCTCTTTCGCCAGCGTGCAGTCGCGGTTGTCGTGGCAGTCCTCGTGCCCGTCGGCCTTGAGCGCGGCCGGCGGCGCCCAGGACGACAGCATGATCTTAGGGGCATGCCCGAGCGCGGCGGTCCCGCGCCGGAGGATCTCGACCTCTTCGTTCAGGTTGCCGTCCTCCGGCTTGCTGCGCGCGTACCGGTTGCGGAAGCGCAGGATATCGAGGCCCAGCTCGGGGAACAGGAGATCGTAGATTCCGGCGGGTGCGTTCCCCGTGATCGTCTCCAGGTGCCAGGCGACGGAGGCGCCGAACCCTTCCAGCGTCTGGTGCCGCTCGCCCGGCGCGATCGTCACCAAGGTTGCGACGGCTGGCGCGGCCGCCGGCGTCGCGGGTGCGGGCGGGTGGCGAATGCAAGCTCCGCCCGTGCACGCGAGCGCGAGCAGAACGGCGAGCAGCGCGGAGCGCGAAAGCGACGGGCGTTTCATGCCCCTCTTTATCCCGGCCGTCCTTGACCGTCCACGGGTGAAATGGGAGTCTCGCGGCGCGATGAGAGCCCCCGTTTTCACGGTGCGCTGGCGAGCGGCGCCGGCTCTCGCGCTGGTCGGCACGGTCACCGGATGGATCGTCCTCGCCGCGCTCGCCGGCTGCATTCCCACGGCGCCGAATCTGGCGCCCGGCGCGGAGAGCCTCCCCTGCACCGGACCTTCGTGCGTCCCCCTGAACGGCGGCGCACCGGTGACCCCGGCTGCCACCGTTGACTGCGCCGCCGCCGAGCGCGGGGTCGAGTTCGCCCCATTCACGGTGCTCGACAACGAGAATCCCAACCTCGGCCTCGCGGAGTACTTCTACCAGTACGTCGACGGGACCGCGGGTCTGACCCCGAGCGCCTACTCGCCCCCCGCCACCCTGGCCGATCGCTGCACGGCGGCCCCGCCCGGAAGCAACTACGTCTATCACACCTCCGGCGGGCCCTTCACCGGCTGGGGCGGCGGCATCGGCGTCGCCCTCGCGCATCTGTCTCAAGACTCGGGCTTCTGCAAGAGCCCGGCGCCTTCCGTCGTCTGCCCGGCAGCGGGCGGTTTCACCACCAGCACCCCGTGTTATTGCCCGCCGAACGGCAGCGACGCCTCCAGTCGGCAGATCAACGCAGCAGCATTGGACGTCAGTCAGTGGGACGGAATTTCGCTCTGGGCCCGACGGGGACCGAACGGACAGCCACTCATGCGCGTTCTCGTGGGGGACAAATACACCGACGACGACATCAGCTACCTGATGTACGTCGACACGGCCAGCGCGCCGCGGCACTGCGAACGAAAGGCCGACTGCGGCTGCAACTTCCAGGACGCGGTTTGCTCGTTCTATAGCTCGTCGCCTGCCACGGACCCCATGTACCACCTACCGGTCATCACGACCGATATGAACTTCCCCGATCCCGATGATCCCCCCAGGACCGGCGCCCTTTTTTGCGGAGCTCCGGGGTCGCATCCCGGCTCGGCGTCGCAGAACTTGTTCTCGAACAATGGATTGAAGTGCGACGACCCCATGGGCAACTGCGCGAGCAACTTCTGCGGCGAATCGGTGTGCGACGCGCCCTACTCGGCGTACGCCGTGAATGGCTCCGATGCGCAGTTCGTCAACAAGCCTTGCACGACCTACACCTACCGCAACGGGACCCAGAGCGACGTCTGCTACGACCCCGCCAAGGATCCGCTGCCGCCCGAAGCCGACGAGCAATGCGGCGACCACTTCGCCTTCCCGATCAACCTCTCCACCGAGTGGCAGTTCTACAAGATCGCCTTCACCGAGATGTTCCAGCAAGGGTGGGCCAAGCAGGCGCCCACCTTCGATCTGACGTCGGTGTCGGTGGTGCGCTTCACCTGGGACGTCGGCTACATCGACTACTACATCGACGACGTGCGGTTCTACCGGACCGCACGTGGCAGCAGCGACGCCGCGACCCCCTGATGGAGGACGGCTACCGGCTCTGGCTGCGGTACGAGCCGGTCGCGAGCCCCGAGCTTCTGGCGGCGTACCGGGCCACGTTTTCGCGCCTGGTGTGCGAGGGGAACTCGCCCACGCTGCGGGCCGCGCGCGATGAGCTGACCCGCGGGCTGACCGGACTCCTGGGCGCCCGCCCCCGCACGGGCGCAGCCGGCCCCAGCCCCGGCGAGAGCGCGATCGCGATCGGAACACCCGACGGCTCGCCGCTGGTCGCCGCCGCGGGGCTGGCCGGGCCGCTGGCCGCCACCGGTGACGAAGGGTTCGTCATCCACCGCGCGCGCGTCGGCGCGGAGTCCGTCACCATCGTCGCGGCGAATCGGGACGTCGGCGTCCTCTACGGCGTCTTTCACCTGCTGCGGCGGCTGCAGACCGAGACGCCGCTCGCCGATCTGGAGACCGCGAGCGCCCCACGCGTGAAGCTGCGGATGATCGACCACTGGGACAATCTGGACGGGACGATCGAGCGCGGCTACGCCGGGCATTCGCTGTGGGACTGGCACAAGCTGCCCGACTATCTATCGCCGCGCTACGAGGACTACGCGCGCGCCGAGGCGTCGATCGGTATCAATGCGGTCTGCCTCACCAACGTCAACGCCGACCCGCTCGTGTTGACCGCCGAATATCTCCCCAAGGTGGCGGCCCTGGCCGGTGTTTTCCGGCGCTGGGGCATCCGGGTGTTTCTGACCGCGCGCTTTTCGGCGCCGATCGAGATCGGCGGCCTGACGACCGCGGATCCACTCGACCGCGGCGTCGCCGCCTGGTGGCGCGCCAAGGCCGAGGAGATCTACCGGCACATCCCGGACTTCGGCGGGTTCGTCGTGAAGGCCAACTCCGAGGGCCAGCCCGGCCCGCAGGACTACGGCCGCACCCACGCCGACGGCGCGAACCTGCTGGCCGACGCGGTGGCTGCCGGTGGCGGGCTGGTCATCTGGCGCGCCTTCGTCTACCGCGCGGACGTCGACGAGGATCGCGCCAAGCAGGCCTACACCGAGCTGACTCCGCTCGACGGCCAATTCCGCCCCAACGCAGTCTTGCAGGTCAAGAACGGCCCTGTCGATTTTCAGCCGCGCGAGCCGTTTCATCCGCTGTTCGGCGCGATGTCGAAGACGCCGCTCTTTCTGGAGGTGATGCTCGCCCAGGAATACCTGGGCTTCGCGACGCATCTGGTTTACGAGGCGCCGCTCATCAAAGAGGTGCTCGACGCCGACACCTTCGCGGCCGGGGCGGGATCGACGGTCGCCCGGGTCATCGACGGCAGCCTGCACGGAGACCGGCCGACCGGCATCGCCGCCGTCGCCAACACGGGCGACGAGCGCAACTGGTGCGGCCATCCGTTTGCGCAAGCCAACTGGTTCGCGTTCGGCCGCCTGGCCTGGGATCACCGCCTCGATCCGGCCGCGATCGCCGGGGACTGGCTGCGCATGACGTTCAGCAACGACGCGCGCTTCCTGGCGCCGGCCACCGCGATGATGCTCGGATCGCGGGAGGCGCCGGTGAATTACATGACGCCACTGGGCCTGCATCACCTGATGGCCAAGGACCACCACTACGGCCCCGGTCCCTGGGTGGCGCCCGAGCGCGACAACGTCCGCGCGGATTGGACCTCGGTCTACTACCACCGCGCCGACGCGGCCGGCCTGGGGTTCGATAGGACCGTCACCGGCAGCGACGCCGTCGCGCAGTACCATTCACCGCTCCGCGAGCGCTTCGGCGATCCGGCCGCCTGCCCGGAGGAGCTGCTGCTCTGGTTTCACCACCTACCCTGGGATCACCCGATGCAGAGCGGGCGCACCCTCTGGGACGAGCTCTGCCAGCGCTACGACGCCGGCGTCGACTTCGTCTGCGGCATGCGCGAGACCTGGTCCGATCTCGCGGCCTACGTCGATCTCGATCGCTTCGAGCACGTCGCGGAGCTGCTGGCGATCCAGGAAAAAGAGGCCCGCTGGTGGCGCGACGCCTGCCTGCTCTACTTCCAGACCTTCTCCCGGCGACCCTTCCCCGCCGATTGCACGCCCCCCCAGCGCTCGCTGGCCGAGCTCATGCAGATCCGCCCGAGCCACGTCCCGGGGATCTGAGCTTTCGGGCCCGTCACCAGCTGTGCACGGTGCCGTCCAGCTTGCGGTTGGTCGGCAGGTAGGCCCGGTCATAGGGAAAGGTGGCGGCCAGCGCCTCGTCGATCTCGACGCCCAGACCCGGCGCCTCGCCGGGGTGAAGCGCGCCGTCGCTGAAACGGTACCCGTGCGGGAAGACCCGGTCGGTCTCCGCCGAATGCGGCATGTACTCCTGGATGCCGAAATTGTGCACCGACAGATCGAAGTGCAACGCCGCCGCCAGGCAGACGGGCGAAAGATCCGTGGCGCCGTGCGCACCGGTGCGCACGTGGTGTAGCTCCGCCAGGTGCGCGATGCGCCGCAGGTGGGTGAGGCCGCCCGCGTGCACCACCGTCGTCCGGATGTAGTCGATGAGCTGCTCGGTGATCAGCTGCTGGCAGTCGTAGATCGAGGAGAAGACCTCGCCCGTCGCCAGCGGCGTCACCGTGTGCTGGCGGATCAACCGAAAGCCTTCCTGCAGCTCGGCGGGGACCGGATCCTCCAGCCAGAACAGATGATGCGGCTCCAGCTCCTTGCCGAGGCGCGCCGCCTCGATCGGCGTCAGCCGGTGGTGGACGTCGTGCAGGAGGTGCAGGTCGGGGCCGAGCTCGGCGCGCAGCTTGGCGAACAGCTTGGGCACGACTTCGAGGTACTTCTCGGTGCTCCAGACCGATTCGGACGGCATCCCTTTGACCGCCGGCTCGTAGATCGCGCCCGGCTTTCCGTGGCCGACGCCGTAGGTATCCGGCAGCCCGGGCACCCCGCACTGCGCGCGCACCGCCCGGTATCCGGCGGCGACGGTGCGGGCGACGGCCTCGACCGTCGCCGCAACGTCCTGCCCGTTCGCGTGGCCGTAGACCATCACGCTGTCGCGCGCGCGTCCTCCCAGGAGCTGGTAGACCGGCACGCCGAGCCCCTTGCCCTGGATGTCCCACAGCGCCGTGTCGACGGCGGCGATGGCCGTCATCGTGACCGGCCCACGCCGCCAGTAGGCGCCCTTGTAGAGGTAGTGCCAGGTCTCCTCGATCCGGCGCGCGTCGCGGCCGATGAGCAGCGGAACCAGGTGCTCTTGCAGATAGCTCGCGACCGCCAGCTCGCGGCCGTTGAGCGTGGCGTCCCCCAGACCGGTGATCCCGTCCTCCGTGGTGAGCTTCAAGGTGACGAAGTTTCGCCCCGGGCTGCAGACGATCACCTTGGCGTCCGCGATCTTCATGTTCAGCGTCCGCGCCTGGTCATTGGTTCACGCCGCTCGCCAGAAAGCCGCCGTCGACCGCCAGAATCTCGCCGTTGACGAAGCTGGCGGCCTCCGAGGCCAGGAACACGGCGGCGGCGGCGACCTCCTCGGGCCGCCCGAAGCGCTTCATCGGCGTGCGCATCAAGAGCTCCTGCCCGCGGCCCGTGCCGTCGAGCAGGGCCGCGTTCAGATCGGTACGAATCACGCCCGGCGCGACGGCGTTGACGCAGATGCCGCGGGAGCCCCACTCGACCGCCAGCGATTTGGTGAGCAGCGTAACCGCCCCTTTGCTGGCCGCGTAGGCCGCCACCTCGTGGAAGGCCACGAACGACGTCAGCGAGCCGAAGTTCACGATGCGCCCGTAGCCGCGTTCGAGCATCGGCCGGCCGAACACCTGACACGCCCGCAGCGTGCCGGTGAGGTTGGTGTCGAGCACGTCGTGCCAGTCGGCCTCGGGCAGATCCAAGGTCGGCTCCCGTTTGGTCTTGGCGGCGCAGTTCACCAGGATGTCGACCTGGCCGAAGACGCGCAGCGTTTCAGCACAGAGGCGCTCCAGGGAGGCGCGGTCCGTCACGTCGCTGGGCATCCGGAGCGCGCGGCGCCCGCGGCGCTCGATCTCCGCGGCGGTGGCGTCGACCTGGAGCGGACGACGGGACGAGGCCACCACGTCGGCCCCGGCGTCGGCGAGCGCCAGGCTGACCGCCTTCCCGATCCCCCCCGTGCCCCCGAGCACGACTGCCACCCGGCCCGCCAGCACCGTCACCACCACATGCTGGCGGAGATCGAGACCACATCCGAATCGGGAACCACCGACAGATCGTACATGGGTGGCTCGCCGTCGCGGACGGTGGTCAGCGTTCCATTGAACCAGTGGGCGTACTGGATCACCACCTGATCGGTCGACTGCCAGTCCGAGTGCAAGATGATTCGCGAGGTCAGCACCGAGAAGCCGAAGTCCTTGTCGGAGGTGAAAGGATCGACCCGGTCGAAGCGCATCGAGGCCGCCAGCCAGGAGAGCATGCTGTACGTCCCCTCGACGCCGAACTTCCGTTTGGTCGCCCCGTTGAATGCCCCCAGGCCAAGGGCGGGAGCGAACGATCCGGTGTCGGGGGTCGTGACGTGCGTCTGCAAGGCGAAGGCGCTCAGCACCAGATCGGGGCCGTCACCCGAGAACGCGACCGGGTAGCTGACCAGCTTGCCCAGGCTCAGATCGTACTGTCCCCCGAAGGTGCTGAGCGACCCGGTGCCGTTGCTCTGCGGCCCGAGGTACTCGTTCATGAGGCCCGGCCCACCCTGCGTGTTGAGCACGCTCAAGACCCGGCTCAAGGATCGCGCCTGAAGCGCGCTCGTATACGAGTAGGCCGCGTAGAAATGCCCGAAGCGGCCGAGGCCGAGCCGCACATCGCCCGCGAAGATGTTGATGCGTCCGTCCGGCTCGTTCTCGCCGTCGCGGTCGTCCTGGCTCCAGGCGCGGATGAAGTGGCCGCCCACCGTCAAACGCCGGGCGTACCCGACGCCGACGTGCGCGTGCGCGACGAAGGTGCTGCCGGCCCCGGGATCGGCGAAGTTGTTCCAGACGTCGGGCGTGACGCTGCTCGAGGCCTTGTTGGTCTGGCCGTGCAGCCCCTCCTCGAAGATGAAGGTCCAGTCTTTGTAGCCGGTCTTGGCGGTGGCCAGCTCGCCCACGCCGCTGATGCGCGCGATGAGCGGCGTGCCGTAGCGTCCCTCGTCGTACTCGCCGGTTGCGCCGTAGCGGGTGGTGAACGCGCCGACCAGCAGCTGCAGGTGCAGCTTGTTGCCGGCGGGGCGCGGCAGGAAGGTCAGGTAGACGTCGGTGACGCCGAGCTGATCGGCGGGCTCGAGGAAGCTCTCCGAGACGTTGGCCTGCTTGGCCACGATGCTGACGTTGCCGGTGACGACGCTGTTCCCCTCGGAGAAATTGAGCTGCGCATACGTCGTGGGGGTCACGCCCGTGTGCGAGAAGGTCTCGAGGTCGTCGGGCACCACCGGAGGCGCGTGCAGGACCAGGTTGGTCTGTCCCGGTCCCGGCGTCATGTGCTGGGCGGTGCGCGTGTTGATCCCCATGTTGAGCGGCGCGGTCAGGAATCCGTGGAAATCGAAGCGCCACTCGCCCTCGCTGAGCGAGCGCTGGCCATAGGCCGGCGTGACGCCGCCGGGGAGCGCCGCCACCTGCGGCGTCGACGGATCCAGGCTGACGGCGGGATCGATCGCCAGCTCGCCCGGCGCATCGACCGTCCCCTTGGCCTCGTCGGCGCGCGCCCGGCGCACCCCGCCCAGGCCGCCCGCCAGGGCCGATACGACCAGCACAGCCGCCAGGGCGCTTGTCCAACCTCGAGTTTTCATCCGGTCCCTCATCGTCGACTCCGCTGTTCGGGGCGTCATGGCTCGCGTCACCACCACATGTTCACGTTGAGCGCGATCAGCTGATCGTCGAGCCGCCCATCGGGCGCCACGATCGAGCTGGCGTCGGGGTGCGTGTTCGACCCGTAGAACCACTTGCCGTAGAGAAGCGTGATCGTCTCTCGGGTCATCCAGTTGGTCTTGAACACCAGCCGCGGCGCCAGCACGTAGAACGTCTGCGCCGCGTCCTTGGAGCTCGGCGTCACCCGATCGACCCGCACGCCGAAGCCCATCCAGGACCAATAAGTGTAAAGCGCGTCGACGCCGAGCTTGTACCGCAGCCGATGGTTGAACGGGTCCAGGCTGGAGGGCAACGCTCCCGGGGTGGTCGCGCCCCCCACGGTCTGCGCGTCGTCCGTCGTGTAGCCGAGGACCGCGCCCGCGTTGACAATCAGGTCCGGCCCGTCGCTGCGAAACGGCAGCGGCGCGCTCAGGATGCGGCCCAGGCTGGCGGTGTAGTTGATTCCCGCCGCGTAGAGCGACCCGGTCCCGCCGGCCTGGGTTCCCCACCAGCGATCCGTCAGCGGCTGCCCCTCACCGCCAAAAGTGGCCATGCCGCGCAGCGGATAGGCAGATTTGCCGGTGACGTACGATCCGGCCAGGCCCAGGTACCCGTAGGTCGTGTGGTTGGCGCTGGCGTCGAAGCCCACCACGGTGAGGTGCGCGTTCGGCACGTAGGACTCATTGATCTCGTGGGTGGTCGGGTTGTCGAAGCAGGGCGTGCCCGCGGGGGCCAGCGTCGAGGCGTTCTGGCACTGCACGCGATCGTCCTGCGCCCAGTTGGTCAGCAGGTGGAGCTGCGCCTTGAACGTCGTCGTGCCCTCGCGCACGAGGCCGGCGTGCAGATGCGCGACCCAGGCCGCCGGAAGCCCTGGGTTGGTGCTCCCGTTCCCCGCACTGGCGATGGTCCCGTCGGGAATCTTCCCGTTCCGGTTCCCCATGAACCCCTCTTCGAGGAGCAGCCGCACGGTCGGCGTCAGCCGGTACTCGCCGGCAACGTTCTCACCCACCCCGCGCACGAGGGCGACCAGCGGGTTGGTGTATATGCCGAGGCCGTACTGCCCGATCGCACCGTAGGTCGTGTAGAAGTAGCCGACCATCGCGCGGGTCTTGAGCTCGCCCATCGCCGGGATGTCGAACCGGAGGTAGGCGTCGTTGACGAAGTTCTGGCTGCCGATCTGGTAGTACGTCGTCGGCTCGGTGGGATTCCAGGTATTGAGGGCGAGGTTCGCGCTGACGATAGGATTGCCGTACGACATGTTGAGGGCGATCCACTGCCCCGGCATCGTGCCGGTCCCCAGGAACGACGCGTACTCGTCCACGGTCATGGGTGGGATGTGGAAGACGGTGCTGGTCTGATCGGGCCCGGTCGTCATCCGGCGGCCGATGCTGGATTGAAACGAATCGTTGAGGAACCCGCTCCACTTGAACGACCACTGGGTGAGCGGCATGGGCGCGCCGAACCCCGCCGTGAGGCCGCCCGGCAGCGCGCCGACCCGCGGTGCGCTCGGCCCCAACGACAGTCCCTGGTAGGCGCGGTAGCCGGGCACGTATCCAGCGTTGGGCAGCTCGTCCGCCTGCAGGGGCGCGGCGCCACTCGGCGACGCTGAAGCCGTCGGTGCCGTCGGTGCTGGCGCCACCGTCTGCGGAGCGACCGGTGGCGACGCGGCCGGCGGCACCGGGGCTGGCGTAATCTCGCTCGCGCCCGTCGGTGGATTCGGCGGCGCGCCAGGAGGGATCGCCGCCCCGGCCCCCGTCGGCGGCGTCGCCGGGGTTGGCGTGGTTCCCGCCGGGGACGGCGCGCCGGCCGCGGCGTCGGGCGCCGCCGCCAGGACCCGCGCCCCACCGAGTACGGGCGCGAGGGCCAGCGCGAAGGCAAGCGGGCCGAACGGATGCATTCGGCCAAGCATCGCCGCATCTTCTAACCGATCCCGGGCGGTTTACTCAAATAGAAATGGCGGGAACGCTCGGCGGGATATAGTGCCGCGCATGGCACCGGCCAAGCTCATCGTCCTTGCGATCCTGCTCGATCTATTCACGTTGGGGTGTATCGGCGTTTCCCAGAAACGCAGCGTCTCGGGCACCGTCGGTGGAACGGGAACGGATATCAAGAGCTGTCACGCGGGAGCCCGCATGGCCGACGACGGGCTCATCGACGACTTCGAAGACGGCAACAACCAGGTCGCCTCCGAGGGCGGCCGCGACGGATATTGGTGGCCCAAGAAAGATCCCGCCGGATCGACGATCGAACCGACCCCTTTCGCGCCCAGCGACGGCGCCGGCGACGGCTCGGACACCGCCCTGCACGCGAGCGGCCAGACCGCCAGCGGCGACGACGCCTGGGGCGCGGGCTTCGGCGCCAACCTGGTCCAGAACGCGCTTTACGACGCTTCCAAATATTCGGGTGTCAGCTTTCGCGCCAAGGTCGGTCCGGGATCGAGCACCAGCATTCGATTCAACATCGAAGACGTCAACACCCATCCCGACGGGAAGATCTGCAAGACCTGCTGGAACGCTTTCGGCAAAGACATGATCTTGACCACCGAATGGAAGGAGTACCGGGTCATGTTCAGCGAGGCCCGGCAGCAACCCGACTGGGGCAATCCCCGCCCGCTCGCGATCACCCCCAGCAAGCTCGTCGAGATCGACTGGCAGATCGGCCCCGGTCGCCCCTACGACGTCTGGATCGACGACCTGGCGTTTCTCGACTGCAAGTGAGCGTCGGCCGCGGCGCTCAGGCCGGCTTGCTGGCGAGGCACCGGCCGGTCTCGCCGCTCTCGAAGAAGTGGACCCGGTCGAGATCGACGTAGATCGGAATGGTCTCGCCCACACCCACGTTGGCCCCGACCGTCGCGTCCATCTGCGCGACGATGCGTTCGTGGCGCGGGGTCGAGAAATAGACGTCGGCCCGATCGCCGAGTGGCTGCACCAGCCAGACCTTCATCGGGATCGCGTTGTCGAACTTCTCGAAACGCGCGTGCGATCCAGCGGCCAACGCCTCGGGCCGGACCCCCAGCACCAGCGATTCGCCGGCGCGCGCGCGGAGCAGCTCGGTCGCCCAGGCCGGCACCCGCAACCGGGCACCGCCCGTTTCACCGTCGGCCGGCCTTCCCTCCTCGAACCAGAGACGTCCCGCCGACTCCACCAACCGGCCGTCCAGAAAGTTCATCGGCGGGCTGCCCAGGAACCCGGCCACGAAGCGGTTGGCGGGCCGGCGGTAGATCTCCAGCGCCGCCGCCGACTGCTGGACGATCCCATCCTTCATGACCACCACCCGATCGCCGAGCGTGATCGCCTCTTCCTGATCGTGGGTCACGTAGACCACGGTGCTACCGAGATCCAGGTGCAGGCGCTTGAGCTCCGCGCGCATCTCGAGGCGCAGCTTGGCGTCCAGGTTGGAGAGCGGCTCGTCGAACAGAAAGCACTTCGGCGCCCGAACGATGGCACGTCCCAGCGCGACCCGCTGCCGCTGCCCGCCCGATAGCGCCCTCGGCCGCCGATCGAGCAGCGGCGTGATCCCCAGGATCTCCGCGGCGCGCCGCACGCTGGCCTCGATGGTCGACCTGGGCGTCTTTCGCATGGCCAGACCGAAGGCCATGTTTTCGTAGACGGTCATGTGCGGGTAGAGCGCGTAGCTCTGGAAGACCATCGCGATGTCGCGATCCTTGGGGGGCACGTCGTTGACCAGACGTCCGTCGATGGAGATCGTCCCGGCCGTCACCGCCTCGAGCCCCGCGATCATCCGCAAGGTGGTCGATTTTCCGCAGCCCGACGGCCCCACCAGCACGACCAGCTCGCGATCGGCGACGTCCAGGTTGAAGTCGGCGACGATCTTCGCCCCGCCGTCGTAGATCTTGTCGACGTGCTCCAGTTGGACGCGTGCCATGCGGTGCCGCCAGGCGAGTGGAAACCGCGTTAGAGTCCGCGGCGCCGGCATGATGGCACGATTCCCCTACGGCCGGGCCCCGTTCTGGCTGCTGCTCCTGGCGGTAGCGTCGGTGACGGCGCGGATCGCGACCCGGCGACACGACGCGCGCCGGCCCGACCTGGTGCTGGTCACCTTCACCGATTCGCACTACCAAGCCTACCGCCGCGCGGTGCCGGCGTTCGAGCGCGCGCATGGGGTGACGGTGCAGATCGAGCTCAGCAACTGGACGCCGCTGCGCAGCCGGCTGCAGAACGCCATCCTGGCTGGCACCGAGGTCCCCGACCTCGCCGAGGTGGTCGAGGGATCGCTGGGGTTCTTCACGCGCGGACCGGTGCGCGACATCGGCGTCCTCGACCTGACCGACCGGCTGCGCGCCGACGGCCTCACCGACCGGCTGGTCCCCTCGCGGCTCAGCCTCTGGTCGGCGGGCGATCGGGTCTACGCGCTGCCGCACGACGCGCATCCCGTGATGCTGGCCTACCGCCGCGATCTGATCGAGGCGCTGGGGATCGACGTGCGGACGCTCGACACCTGGGAGAAGTTCGCGGCGGTCGGGCGACGCGTGACGGGCGATCTCGACGGCGACGGCGTGCGCGACCGCTACATGCTCGACCTGCTCGCCTCGGGCGACACGGCGCTCACGACCTTGATCTTCCAGCGCGGCGGTCGGCTCTTCGACCGCGCCGGCAACGTCGCCTTCGACAGCGACGCCGTGGCGGAGGTGATCCTCTGGTACCTACGCCAAGTGCAGGGGCCGCAGAAGATCGCCTACGACGCCGGCTGGGGCCAATCGGCGGCCAAGGCGATGACCGACGGCCTGGTGCTGTTCTACCTGACGCCGGACTGGCGCAGCTTTCAGTACGAGACGGAGGTCCCCTGGTTGCGCGGCAAGATGGCGCTCATGCCGCTGCCCGCCTGGGCTCCGGGCGGCCGCCGCACCTCGGTCTGGGGCGGGACCGGGCTCATGATCATGAAGGCCACCCGGAATCCCGAGCTGGCCTGGGCGCTGGCGAAGTACCTCTACTTCGACGAGGCCAGCCTGGGCCAGCGTTTCGCCGAGACCAACATCGTGCCGGTCTTGAAGGACGCCTGGGCGCGCCCGGAGCTGGACGCCCCCAATCCCTATTTTTCGAACCAGCCCATCGGACGGATGTACGCGGAGCTGGCGCCCGAGACGCCGCCCGTCACCTCGAGCCCCGTCGACGCCGTGGCGCGCGCCAAGCTGAACGAGGCCTTCAGCCGTTGCCTCGAGTCCTACAAGCAACACGGCGAAGTGGGATTGCCGCAGACGATCCGCGCCGAGCTGGCGCGGGCCGCCACCGACGTCCGCCGGATGGCCGACCGCAACCGAGCGCTGGCGGAGGCCGAGGGAACCTCCCCGCCGAACCCACGTCGACGACGGCGACGGCG
>CALAOV010000364.1 GCA_937889515.1 uncultured Myxococcales bacterium
CTAGCTGCGAGATCCGGCTCGACCGCGATGTTGACCCTGAGGATCGTTTCTCTGGCCTTCACCATCTCGGCCACCTGCTGAAGGACCGGCTCGATCGCCCTGCAGTACGCGCAGCCATACGACATGAACTCAACCACGATCGGTCCCTCGCCCGCCAAGACCAGTGAGTCGAACGTGTTCCTGGTGACGGTTCGTATCCCATCACGTTGTGGACGCCTCTGGGGACCCTCTAGCATTTCGGTGGTCATCGGACTTCGTCGGTGAGGCCGCGCCGTCGGTGGGGCCGCGCCAAAGATAGTCACGATGTGCCTCGACGGGTAAGGCACTGGCATCGACGCGCACGTCGGAGCCGCTAGCCGACACCTCGAAGGCTCATCCCACCAGTGCGTGCAAGCCAGAGAGCAAGGACTAGCTCAGCCGCACTTGTCTAGGGGATCAAACATCCCAGATATTTGATCGTTGCTGAGCTCGGAATTTACGCCCGCAGTGAATGCTCGCGCAAGATTTGCCGGCAGGGTCCGGCACGAATGCACATACATCAGTGTGTGAAAGGCGGGTAGCGTGATGACGATCGATCATCGACGGGTATTGATCATCGACGACAATGTCGACCTCGCTGAGAATATCGCAGAGATTCTACAGATCGACGGTCACGCCACCCAAGTCGCGGCGAGCGCCGAGGAGGCGTTTCCGAAGGCACTCGAAAACGAGCCAGATGTGGTCGTGACAGATTTCCGCCTACCGGGCATCAGCGGCGCCGCCTTCGTCAGGCAGTTCCTAGTGAAACGAATGCACGCCCGCGCGATGGTAATCAGCGCCCACACGGACGACGCGACGATCGCGGAGGCGATGAACGCCGGCGCGACGTTCCTGCCAAAAGCCGCTGGATCTTGTGCGCCTGAGCGTCATGATTCGAAACGACTAGGAGTGCGAACGGGCGCTTTGCGCGCAAACAATCGGAAAGAAGGCCATTCATGTCACAGCACGCGTTCCATGAGTCCGTTCAACATCGGCGCCCGATTGGGCTTTCGTCTGTCGCCGTCTCGCAACGCATTTACGCAGACTCCGTGTCGGATGAAGCCATCGCCAAACGGGCCTATGAAAAGTTCATGGCTCGCGGGCACGTTCACGGATGCGACCGGGAGGATTGGGCGGAAGCGAGGGAGGAGCTGATCGCCGAGGTGTTCGGGGAGTAGACGTTTCGGCGATCGATAGCCACTTTGGAACGCCTGACCCGGATGGAGAGCTGTGCGAGTGGTGCCGAAGACGAGCTCGTCGTGAAGCCATCGAAGCGGGTTCCGTTGGAGTCTGCTGGTCGAATCATCCAGGCCCCGCTGAGATGGCCCACATATGCTCACGGTACGCGGCGGCACCTGATGCACCGGTTTCCCTACGCGATCGTCTACCGGGTAAGAATCGGACGGAGGCGTCCTGATCGTGGCAATCGCACACCAGGCGAAAGACCAATCCTACTGGAAAGGTCGAGCCACGCTTCCGGATCCAGACGCTGGTGGGTGACCGCTGCTTGACGAGGTTTTACCTGCCCCGGTCAGCGGCGATCACCGAAGCCAGATCCTCGTCGCCCCGACCCTGACGCTCGGCCCGATCGAACTTCTCCTCGATCGCAGCGAGGACCGGCAATGACGCCCCGGCCTCGCGGCCCGCCTCGAGGATGAGCCGCAGGTCTTTGTGCGCGAGGCGCAGGGCGAAGCTGGGCGCTGCCTGCCCCTCGATCATCACTTTGCCCTTGAGCTGGGCGTAGGGCGAATCGCTTGGCCCACCCCTCAGCAGATCGAGGAACAGGCGCGGATCGAGGTCGAGCCCCTCGGACAGAGTGATGGTCTCGGCGAGCACCGCCACCAGGCCCGTCACCCAGGCGTTCATCGCCAGCTTCGCCCTGGTGCCTGCGCCGACCTCGCCCAGCCACACGGTCCTTCGGGCGATCGCCTCGAGAACGGGCTTCACCCTGGCCTCGAGCTCCGGCGCACCCGCGGCCAGGACCATGAGCTCGCCTCGCTCCGCCTGCTCCTTGCTGCCAGAAACCGGCGCATCGACGAAACCCAGGTGGCTGCCTGGGGCCAGCTCAGCCAACCGGCGGCAAGCGGCGACCCCGACGGTGCTGGTTTGCAGCCAGGTGCACCCCGGCGTGGCCCCGGCGAGCCCACCTTCCGGCCCGAGCATGGCGGCTTCGACGGCAGTCCCATCGGTCAGCATGGTGATCAAGACATCCGCCCCCTCCGCCGCCACACGAGGCGTCTCCACAACCTCGATTCCATCGGCCGCGAGCGGCTCGGCCTTGGCCCGCGAGCGGTTCCAAGCGCGCACGGCCAACCCGTGCGCTCGCATTCGCCGCGCCATGGCGGCGCCCATCGTGCCTGTCCCGAGCAAAGCCACTTTTGTCATCGCATCCTCCAAAAGATCATCAGCATTTCAGGGAATCAGAAGGTCGGCGTTCAATGCCTCGTCGTGCCGGCGTAGCACCGCGGTCGGCGACGCGATGAGGAACATCTCCATGGTCGGAAAGGCGTGCGCTTCGAACAGGTGGCCGCCGTGCATGGTGCCATCCGCAAAGCCAAGGCCAATGTGTGCATGGAGACCCGCGCCTCCGTTGGTGGGCGCCGCGTCGCCGATGAGCGACACGATCTCCATCTGCTGCCGCAAGGACGTGCGCCGGTAGTCGCGCGCTGGGGGGTCGTAATAACCGATGACGGCGTCGGTGGCGGCACCCAGCGCGGTGAAGTCCGCGGCCTTGAACCCGTTGACCAGGATGAAGTCGCTCAACGTCGCCATGATCGCGGCGTGAGGCTCGAACACCAGCTGGATCTCACGGGTTTGGGCGTGCTCGCCGAGGAGCTTGGCGCGCGCGCCCTTCACGCTGCGTAGCGGATTCTGGTCCGCCGAGACGGATCGGCACGAGGCTGAGAGGGCCACGACGATCGCGAACAAGGTCACGACTTCGGTTCTCATCGAATCACCGCTCTGTTTCATGACTGTCTCCTATTGCAGTATGGGCTGGATCACCGCGCCGTCGCCCAGCTCGGCCGGGAGATCGTTCGCGACCAGCTCACCTGGATTCAGACCCTTGGTCACCTGGGTCCGGTTCCCGTCGCTCGAGCCCACCTCGATGGGAACGAAATGGATCTTGTTGCCCTCGACCACCGCGGCGCGAAGGTGGCCGGCGCGGATGATGATCGCCGCGTTCGGCACGGTCGGGATCGGCGGCTCCGAGATGTCGAGCTCGACGTGCACGAACGTCCCCGGCAGGAGGCCCAGCTCACGGTTGTCGAGCCAGATCTCGGTCAACATCGTTCGGGTGCGCGGTTCGAGCTGACCCGAGGCCAGCGAGATTCGCGCCGAAAGCCGACGGTTTGGCCGGTCGTCGGTCCAGATGACCGCCTTGTCGCCCACATGAATCGAGGGCGCGGCGTCCTGTCCCAGGTACACGGTGATGCGCAGCCGGCTGGTGTCCGCCAGATCGACGATCGGCTGCGCGGCCTGCGTCGAACCGGTCGCCGCCGGGATGAGGGCGCCCGGATCCGCATAGCGGGCGGTCACCAGCCCGGAAAACGGCGCCGGAATCTCCTGATAGCGCTGGATGTCGCGCGTCCGCTGCAGCGCCGACATCGAGGTGTGCAGCTGGGCGTCGGCAACCTCGCGATCCTGGCGCGACATCACGCCGGCCTCGGCCAGAGCGTCCGCGCGCGCGGCCATCTGGCGCCGCAGCATGAGGTCGGTCTCAGCCGCGCGCACGTCTTGATCGCTCTCAGGAGAATAGACGACCGCCAGTAGGTCCCCCTTCTTTACGCGCCGGCCCTTGTCCGTGCGGATGTCGCGGAGATAGCCTGGAACCTTGGCGTAGATCGTCGTCGACAAGAACGGGCGCGCTTCGCCCGGCAGCTCGAGGTGTCGCGAGCCCCCACCGGCAAGCACCTTCTTCACCAGCACCGTGGGCCCGAGAGCGACCAGGCGTCGGCGCGCGGCGATGGCTTCGCCTTCGACCAAACCGCGATGCGCGGCGACCAGCGCGACGACGCCGACGGCGATGGCCACCAGACAGATTCCGACCAACTGGATGGCGAATGCCTTGATGGAATAACGGCTCATGACAGAGGCTCCATTTCTTTTTCCAGACGCAGGTCGAGCAGGTGCTTCGAGGGCTCCTGTCGACGGAGCAGCGTGTAGACCAGCGGCACGACGAACAGGGTCACGAAAGTGGCGATCAGCAGCCCGCCGATCACCGCTCGCCCGAGGGGCGCGTTCTGTTCGCCGCCTTCGCCGAACGCCAGCGCCATCGGAACCATGCCCAGGACCATGGTGAGGGCGGTCATCAGCACGGGGCGCAGGCGGGTCTGGCCAGCGACGACCGCCGCCTCGGGCGCGTCGAGGTTTCGCTCGACGCGGATGTCGTTGGCGAAATTCACCAATAGGTTGGAATTCGAGACCGCGATGCCGATCACCATGATGGCGCCCATCAACGACTCGACGTTGAAGGTCGTCCCGGTCGCGGCGAGCATCCAGACCACACCCATGAGCGCGCCGGGGATCGCCACCATGATGATGAAAGGGTCGAGCCACGACTGCAGCAGCGTCGCGAGCAGCAGGTAGACCAGCGCGATGGCCAGGATCATGCCCAGCGCCAGCGCCGAGAATGAGCTGAACATCGCCTCGCTCTGCCCGCGCAGCGTCATCCTGGCGCCGGGCGGCAAGTCCTTCTGAGCACTTTCGACGACCCGGCCGACATCGCGCGCGACGCCGCCCAGATCGCGCCCTTCTACAGAGGCCTGGATTTCGAGCAGCGGCTGGGCGGTGTACTCGTTCAGCTGCGCGGCATTGGTGGTCGGCACCGCGGTCGCGATGGTGGCCAGCGTGGGGGCGATCTGCGCCGCGGCCAGCGCGCCCGCGAACGCGCCGGCATTCGAGGTCGTGCCGGTCGTGGTCACGACGGTGGTCGGCGATAGCGGCGTGGCCGCGACGTCGTTGACGTCCCGGATGTCGAGCACGGGCGTCTGCACCACCACCGGGTAGTTGACGTTGTTGCTCGGGTCGACGAAGAAGTTGGGATTGTTCAGACTGGTGCCGGTCAGCGACGTCAAGAGGTTCGATGCCGCAGATTGGATGCTGACGCCGACCTGCATGGCCCGCGCGCGATCGACGTTGACCGTTATCGACGGATGGTCGAGCACTTGCGGGATGTGCACGTCGGCGATGCCCGGAATGACCCGGATGTCGTCGAGCTTCCGGCGTGCGAGCTCGAAGAGCGGTTCCACCCGGGGACCCTGGATCTGGATGTCGATGGTCGCCGGCAGACCGAAGTTCAAGACCTGCGTGATGACGTCGCTGGGCTGAAAGTAAAGCGTCGAGCCCGGGAACTTGGGTCCGAGCTCGTCCCGGATGCGCTGTCGGTAGAGAGCGCTCGGGTGGTGTTTTGGCGAAAGCTGGATCAGGATGTCGGCGTCCTGCTCGCCGATGTTGTCGCTCTGGACGTAGGCGAGGTTGATTGAAATGGGCTGGCCGATGTTGTCGTTGATGGTTTCCAGCTCGTCGGGGGGGATGATCCCGCGAATCTGGCGGTCCAGATCGGCGACGTAGCGCTCGGTGTCATCGATGCGGCTGCCGATGGGTGCGCGGTAGTGGAGCTTGAGCTGACCGGTGTCCACCGAAGGGAAGAAGTCGAGACCCACCAGCGTGGCGAGCGCGCCGGTGGCCAAGAAGAGCAGGAGACAGGTCCCGAGCACGAACGCAGGCAGGCGGAGGACGCTTCTCAACAGCGAGGCGTAGCCGCGCTCGAGCGACTCGAACGCACGGTTGCGCCAGGCGTTGAACCTCGCCCAGCCCGAGTGACGCATCGAGGGGTCGAGATGGCCGGTCTCGGCCGCCTCCCGGCCGAGGAGTAGATGCGACATGGTCGGGACCAAGGTGCGGGAGAGCAGGTAGGAGGCGAGCATCGCGAACACCACGGCGAGCGCGAGCGGAACGAAGAGAAAGCGCGCCGGCCCGGTCAACAGGACGACCGGGAAGAAGACGATGCAGATGGTCAGCGTCGTCGCCAGCGCCGGCGTCGCGACCTGGCGGGCGCTATCGAGCACCGCCACCGCCAGCCGTGGCTCGTGGACGCGGTTGCGGTTGATATTCTCGATCTCCACGGTCGCGTCGTCGACCAGCATGCCGATCGACAGCGCCAGCCCGCCCAGCGTCATGAGGTTGAGGGTCTGACCGGTGAGGTACAGGCCGATGATGCTGCAGGCGATCGCCAAGGGGATCGACGTGCAGACGATGATCACGCTGCGCCAGGAACCGAGAAATGCCAGCGTCATCAGCGCGACCAGGCCGGCGGCGATGAGGCCTTCCCGCACCACCCCCCAGACGGCGGCCCGCACGAAGACCGACTGGTCGAAGTCGAGCCGCATCTCGAGTCCCTGGGGCGCGGCGGCCTTGAGCATCGGAATCATGGCGCGGACGGCATCGACCACCACCAACGTCGAGGCAGTGCTCTTCTTCAAGATCGCGATATAGGTCGCGCGCCTTCCGTTGACCCGCACCACGTTCTCTTGAACCGCGTATCCCGAGTGGGCGAGCCCGACGTCGCCGAGGTAGACGGTCGCGCCATCGACCTGCTTGATGGGGATGCGGTTGAAGTCGGCGTAGCTTCCGGGGCTGGAGTTGAGCAACACGTCGACCTGACGGCGGCCGATGCGGGCCGAGCCGGCCGGCAGGATGACGTTCGACGCCAGCACGGCGTTCACCACGTCCGCCGGGGACAGCTGTTTGGCGGCGAGCTTGGCCGGATCGATGTCGATGCTCACCTGGCGGCTGGAGCCACCGTAGGGCGGCGGCGATTGCAACCCGGGGATGGTGAACAGCCGGAGCCGCAGAAAGTTCTGCGCGTAGTCGAAGACCTCCTGCTCCGACTGGCTGGAGCTGGAAAGCGTCAGCTGCGCCACCGGAACGTTGGAGGCGTTGAACTGGAGAATGTTGGGCGTCGTTATCCCCGGTGGCATGAAGCGCAGCTGCTGCTGCGTCTGCGCCGTGACCTGCGCGATCGCCGAGCCCACGTTCACCCCCTGCGCAAAATAGATCTTGAGCACGCCGACGCCCAGGATGGCCTCCGCCTCCATGTGGTCGACGCCATCGACCGTCGTGGAATAGCCACGCTGCGCCACCAGCAGCACGCGGTTCTGCATGTCCGGCGCGGAGAGCCCTGGATAGTTGAACACCACGACGACCACGGGAATGTCGATGGCCGGCAGCACGTCGGTGAGCATGCTGCGCATCGACAGGATGCCGAGCAGCACCATGGTGATGCAGAAGGTCGCCACCGAATACGGACGCCTGAGCGCTATTCTGACCAGCCACATTTGGAAGTTCCCCCGTCCCGTCGCTTCGTCATGGAAAATGTCCCGTCGCGAGCAGCAAATCCAGCCGCGCCTGTCGCTCGTCGTTCTCCGCCAGCGCGGCGGCCACGTCGGCGTTGAGCGACGCCAGCTGCGCGTCGATGACCTCGATGTTGGTGGAAAGGCCGGCGCGATAGCTGACCGTCGTGAGACGCACCACCTCCGCCGACGTCTGCGCCGCCTCCCGCGCCGACCCGAACGCCACCCGGGCGCGCTCGAGCTCGACCCGCGCCGTTCTGACGTCGGCGCTCACCAGGCGCAGCTGGGAATCGAGACGGATGCCCGCCTCACGCTCGAGGGCTCGGCGCTCCTTGACCAGACCGTACCTCAGCCCACCGTCGTAGATGGGAAACCCCAGGGTCACCAGCAGCTGCCAGCCGTCGGTTGGGAGCGTCTGCGTGGGCGGGGTCTGATAGAACATCTCGAAGCTGGCGGCCGCCCAGGGCATGAAGTCGGCCCACGACTGGCGGCGCACCTTCGCGGCGGCGGCCAGCCGCTCGCGCGATAGCTGCACGTCGCTGCGGAGCCCGAGCGCGTCGTCGAGCGCGACGCCCGGGTCGAGGGGCGCCTCCGGAAGCCGGACCTCCGCCGTCACATCGATGGGCGTGCTTTCGCCCAGCAAGGTGCCGAGCTGCTCTTGCAGGCGCACCAGAACAAACCGAGCCCGCTCCAGCAGCGTGCGGTCGCTGTCGTAGAGCGCCGTGGCGCGCTTGAAGTCCAGCAACGTGCCCCCGCCGCCCGCAAGGCGGGTTCGGGTGTAGTCGACGTGAGCGGCCGCGTTCTTGACCGCGCTCTCGTCGGCCTCCACCACCTGCCGCTGGGCGAGCACCGAGAGGTAGGTTTGGCCGACGGTAAACGCGAGTTGCCGTCGCACATCTGCCGCCCCGAGCCGGGTGACCGTCACGTTCTCCCGGGCCTGGGACCACTGGACCAAGCGCCGCGGATCGACCGTCAGAGCGGCGGTGCCGGCGCCGTTGAGCTCGGTCGCCGGCAAGATCACGCTTCCCGGCGCGCTCTGCGAGACGCGTGCGCTGTCGAGCTGGGTGAATGTCGCCGTCGCCGCCACCGTGGGGAACGAGCCGGCGCGCATCTGCTCGACCACGGCCCGTGCCCGCGTGATCTCTTCCGTAGCGATCAGCGCGTCGGGATTGCGGGCGAAGGCCTTCCGGATCGCCTGGTCGAACGACAGGGGGGTTGGCTGCGCGCGTGCCGGCAACGACGCCAGCAGGGTGCCGACTGTCACGAGGAGCGGGAGGTGCCTCACCACGACACCTCACCCGCGCTGCTGTGCGAGGCGATCCGCACCTTCAGCTCTCATCCTTGCCGGCGACCATCGGACGCGCGGCGGCGCGGACGGCCGAGCGAGCCAGGATCATCAGATGACCGACATCTAGTGGCTTGTCGACCGTGGCGAAGGCGCCCAGACGGGCGGCAGCGGCGTGGACCGTCGTGCTGCCGAACGCGGCGATCAGAATCACCGGGGTGCGTGAATCGGCTTGGCGGAGCGAGGCGAGGATGTTGAGGCCGTCGTATCCCGGCATACGCACGTCGGAGATGACGAGGTCGATCGGTGGCTCGTCGATGAGACTGCGGCCCAGCCACTCGAGCGTCTCGTACCCGCTGCTGGACTCGATGACGTCGAAGCCGCTTCGCCGCAGCATACGCGCCAGCAACCTGCGCAAGGCGGCGTCGCCCTCGGCTAGCAGAACGCGGCGACTTCGACTCTTTAGCTCTGGCAGTGCGTCGTGTTGTTCTTGTTGGCCTTGCATCTCGACTCCCGTCGATGTCGTTGTCGACCTGGATAGATGCAGCAGTGATGCCAACCGAGACGCCTGCCCTGCAACCACCATGGCATCGTCGGTGCAAGTGGTGACGGTGGCGAACCGTCAACCAGAGAGGAGCAAATCGATGAAATACCGAAAACTCGGAAACAGTGGAATCCTCGTAAGCTCGCTATCGCTCGGGACGATGCAGTTCGGTCGCGCGATGAAAATGGGAAATCTTGGCCAAGATGAGACGGGCCGAATGATTCATTTTGCGATCGAGGCGGGCATCAACCTGATCGACACGGCCGACGTCTATAGCCGCGGGGAGAGCGAAACGTTCATCGGAGCCGCGCTCCGCGGCATCCGCGATCGGGTGGTGCTGGCAACCAAGGCGCGGCTCCCGATGAGCGATACCGACTTCAACCATTCGGGCGCCAGCCGGCGCAACCTGATGCACGAGGTCGAGGCCAGCCTGCGTCGCCTCCAGACCGACTACATCGACCTCTACCAGATCCACGGCTGGGACAGCCTGACGCCGCTCGAGGAGACGCTGCGAACCCTGGACGACCTCGTGCGCTCGGGGAAGGTCCGGTACGTCGGACTGTCGAACTACCTGGCGTGGCAGGCGGCGGCCGCCTTGGGGCTCGCCGAGCGCGAGCATCTGGCGAAGTACGTGACCGCCCAGATGTACTACAGCCTGGTCGGGCGAGAGCTGGAGCACGAGTTCGTGTCGTTCGCCGAGTACCACCGCCTGGGGATCCTCGTTTGGAGCCCCCTGGCGGGTGGCTTCCTGAGCGGCAAGTATGACCGACACCGCCCCCCGCCTGCCGGTACCCGCTTCGCCGACGCGGGGCGCTTCGTGCCATTCGATCTCGAGCGGGGGTATCGAATCATCGCGGCGGTCAAGGCCGTCGCGGAACGCCACGCCGCTACCCCGGCTCAGATATCGCTTGCCTGGTTGCTGTCGCGGTCGATCGTGAGCAGCGTGATTGTGGCTGCGCGCACCAACGAGCGCCTGGCAGAGAACGTGCGGGCGGTGGACATCGAGCTCGCTCCCGAGGACCTGGAGGAGCTGGATCGCGTGTCCGATCCCGGAGCTCCTTACCCGAAGTGGATGGTGCTCCAGCTCGACGAGGCGGAAGACCCCAGGCGGCGGGTCCTCGAGCCGAACCGGCCCCACCAGAAGGACCTGCGCGGAGCCCGCTGGTCGAGCGAGCCGTAACAAGCGCCAGATCCGCGCTCCCTCGCTCCCGGGAGTGCGGATTCCGCACCCACTCCGGTGCCGAATCCGCACCCGGCAGTTGGGCGCGGTCCGTCAGTCCGGGATCGGTCCGAACCCGCCACGGTTCACGTCGGCGATCGCCTGGTGGATTTCCTCGAGCGTGTTCATGACGAATGGGCCATAGGCGACGACCGGCTCGTTCAAGGGCTTGCCCGAGAGCACGATGACATGAGCGTCCTCCTCGGCCATGAGCTCGAGGCGAGGCGCGTCGTTCGCGAACAGCACCAGCTCGCCGGCGCTCGCGACGTGGTCACCTGCGCGGACGCGACCCTTGGCGACGATGGCCATCGCGTTGTAGGTCGCGGGAAGCTGCAGCGACAGTCGGCCGCCTGGCGGTAGGTCGGCGTCGAGCATCGAAATGGGCGTGAAGGTTCGGGCAGGACCGCGCGCGCCCTGGTAGTCGCCAGCGATGACGCGCACCTGGCCGCCACCCGCCAGCGCCACGGACGGGATGTCCGCCTTCGGGATCGGCTGATAGCCCGGAGTCGCCATCTTCTTCGCCCGGGGCAGGTTCACCCAGAGTTGCATCATGTGCAGACGACCGCCGCGCCGGGCGAAGCCTCCTTCGTGGTACTCCTCGTGAAAGATGCCGGCGCCGGCCGTCATCCACTGCACATCGCCGGGGCCGATGATTCCTGCGTTCCCCGCGTTGTCCCGGTGGGCGACCGAGCCTTCCCAAGCGAGGGTCACGGTCTCGAAGCCACGATGCGGGTGCCAGCCGACGCCGCGCTTGCCACGCGGGTTGGGCGCAAAATCCTCTCCCGGGCCGTAGTCCATGAGCACGAACGGGCTCACGCGCTCGGCGGG
>CALAOV010000365.1 GCA_937889515.1 uncultured Myxococcales bacterium
CCCCGGCAGCCCCGCCACGCGGGCGCCCCCCGCGGTCCCCACCGCGTCGAGCCGTTTGGGATCGGGCGAGACGATGCGGATCCCGACGGGTGTGCGCACGCCGGTTGCCATCATGTCCAGGCGCGCGCGCGCGGGCGAGGTCCAGGCGCTGGTCCACCCAGGCAGCCGGACCGCCTGATCGAGCGCCTCGACGAGCTCGGGCGTCGTTCGCGCGGTCTGATCGGGCCAGATCGGTCGCAGCAGCCTTCGCAGGAGGGCGGGCGCCCAGCTCGAGTACCAGCGGTGGCGGGAGATCTTCGGCCACTCGGCGCGCGGGCGCAGGCGAATCACCGTCTCGGCCATGGAGTAGGGCGCCGGATCGGTCCCGGAATCGGCGCGACCAACCTTTCCGAACACGGTCTCGACCTCGCCGAACTGGCCCATGGCGTGGTCTTGCCAGAAGAGCTGGAAGGCGGCCTGCTCCGGACCGACGCTGGGGAGGGTGGTGGGCATGTAGAGCAGGTCGCCCTCTTCGATCCGCGGCAGAAACTCGCCGCCCAAGCGCGACACTATCGGCAGCGCCGAGGCGAGCGCCAGGCAGGCGGTCGCCAGCGTCAGCGCCGGGCGACGAAGCGCGAAGTGAACGAACGGGCGATACAGGCGGACCAGATTGCGGGTGAGCGGGTTGTCGAACTCGGGGACCACGCGCCCGCGCAGCAGACGATCCCGCAACGCGGGCGCCAGGGTCAGCGTGACGATGGCCGCCGCGATGACGACCAAGGTCTTGGTGATGGCCAGCGGGCGGAGGAGGCGCCCCGTCTCGCCCGAGAACGCCAGCACCGGCAGGAACGATAGCGCGGTGATGAGGAGGGAGGTGAGGATCGCGGGCGCGAACGACTGTGCGGCCGCGATCAGCTTGCCGCGCCGATCTTCGTTGGACGCTCCGGCGGCGACGGTTTCGAGGCGGCGGTGCGATGCCTCGAGCGCCACGATGTCGGCGTCCACCGCCATGCCGAGGGCGATCCCGATCCCACCCAGGCTCATGATGGTGGCGGGAACGCCCAGGATCCACATGCCACCGAAGGTGAGGAGCAGGACGACCGGCAGCGTGGCCAGCGGGACCAGGGCGCTGCGAACGGAGAGAAGAAACAGGAGGATCGCGAGCACCACCACCCCCACCTCCTCGCCGAGCGCGCGCAGCAGGGTGGTTCGAACGCGCGTGGCGAGCTCGGAGCGGTCGTAGGTGGTGGCGACGTGGATGTCGGCGGCCAGCCCGGAGTCGAGCCGGCCCGGGTCCGCCGCGCGATGCGGAAGCTTGCGACACTCGCGGGCGATGGCGGCCTTGACCGCCGCGACGACGGCCGAGATGTCCGCGTTCCGCCTGGCGACGACGATGCCGCCCACGGCGCGGACGCCCGCCAGATCGGCCATCCCCGTCTGCAGGTCCTCGGTGAGGCGGACGAGCGCGACGTCTCCGATGCGTACGACCGGCGCGCCGGAGGTCGCGCCGCGCACCGGCAGCGTCTCGAGCTCGGCCAGCGAAGTTCGGGCGACGCCGTGACCTTTCGCGAACACCGGCTCGAGTGTCGAGAGCACGTCGGTGAAGGCAAGCCCGCGCTCGCGCAGCTCGCGCGGCTTCACATCGACGCGTACTTCCCGGAGATCGCCCCCGACCGAGGCGACCTCGGCCACGCCCGGGATCGCCGACAGGGCCGGGCGCAATACGTCGTCCTGGAACTGGCGCAGATCGAGGAGCGACGAGATCCGCGCGGGATCGGTCAGCGCGTACTCGAACACCCAGCCGGTGCTCGAGGCGGCGGGTCCCACCTGGATCCGGACGTTCGGGGGCAGGGCGGGGCGCGCGCGGGCCACACGGTCGGCGATCTCCCGGCGGGCGTCGTCGAGCCGGGCGTCCGAGTCGAAGAGGACGTCGACGTAGGCCATGCCGGTCATCGTCGATCCGCGGACCGCCTTGGCCCCCGGCACCCCGGTGAGCGCTCGGGTGAGCACGCCGGTCACCGCGGTCGCGACCTCGGGTGCGGGATGGCCCATCCAGTCGGCGACCAGGCCGATCTGGGGATCGGCCAGATCGGGAACGACGTCTCGCGCAAGCCGGCGGCGGGCCAGGTCGCCGCCCACGGCCACGCCGAGGGCACCGAGAATGACGATCCAGTGGTGCCGGGAGCACCAGGCGACCAGCCGCGCGATCATAGGCTGCTCCAGCCGGTCTCGTCGGCGCGGCTGGTTGACCGCCTTTCGGCCTCGAGAAAGAACGTCGCCCGTGAAACGATACGCTCGTTGACGTGTAGTCCGGCAAGCACCACGGCGAAGCCTTGCTTGAGAAACGTTTCGCCGATCGTGATTGGACGTTTCTCGAAGTTGAAGCCTGTCCCTGTCCAGGCGAGGACGTAGGGGCCTTCCGGCGATTGCAGAACCGCAGACGCGGGTACGGCCAGGACCTGGCGTGGCCGCGGGGCGAGCTCCAGCCATCCAACTTGCCCGGCGTGGTTGGGCGCCCGGCGCGCGCGGCCCGTTCCGTGGTCGCCGGAGCCCTGGAAACGAAACCGAATCCGGCAGGTCGAGCTATCCCAGCGCGCCGCCAGGTCGGCGTTCCGGCGGACGGGCCAGCCGGCGCCCGGCGCCTCCGTGGGAACGAAGAGGCCCGCCTCGTCGGGGCCGAGGGCTTCGATCTCGTCGTCATAGAACAGCGCCGTGACGATCCCCTCCGCGTCGACCCAGGCCGGACCGCGCAGCTCGCGCGCCGGCACCAGCAGCGAGCGCTTGCGCACGAAGTCGACGATATTGTGCTTGCGGACGTTCTCGACGGCGGCGAGGTCTGCCGCGTCCTGGCTGCTGGCTCGGGTCGCGGGCCCCGTTGGACGGCCGATCCGCTCCAGCGCCATGCGACAGATCGGGCACTCCCCGGGGCCGGTGCCGCGCACCTCGCTGTGCATCGGACAGGCGTAGCGGGCGGCGGCCACGCTCTGATCGCCGCGACCGCGCACGCCGATCGCCACCGCCGCCGCGAATGCGGCCGCGGCGATGGCGAGCAGAAGAACCCGAAGGGCGACGATCACTTGGCGATGAGCAGCGGCCGCATGAACTCGTTGTCCTCGTGGTCGAGGATGTGGCAGTGCTCGATGTACCCGGGCCCGTTGGTCGGATCGAACGGGAAGGGATCCTGTCCGGCCCTCGTACCGTTGGCGGGGATGTCCTGCGGGGCCCAGCGCACCGCCAGGCGGGTGACCTCACCGGGGAACATCTTGATGGTGTCCTTCCATCCGCTGTCGATCGCGTCGGGCGCCCGCAGCGGGCAGGCCCCGCCGGCGCAGGCCCCCTGCTGGAGGTACTTTGCCGCGTCGTAGTTCAGGTTGCCGCCCAGCGCCCCGGCGCCGTTCAAGACGTTGTAGGTCAGCGGTGGCCCGAAGCCGGGGATGTAGATGCCAGCGGGGAAGTTGAACCCGTTGAAGGTGCCGCCGGGGAACGCCGCCATCCAGTCGGTGAGGTAGCTGTCCACGTCGAAGATCTGGCGCGAGATCACCTGGAACTGGATCAGGTGGATGTGAATGGGGTGGGCATCGCCCGTGAGGTTGGCGACCTCCCAGATCTCGGTCGAGCCCTCCTGGGGCGTCTCCGTCGCCGCAACGCCGCGACCGTTCGAGGTGGATCCCGGGACCACCGTCGTCGTTCCTTCCCGATTGCCGTTCCACTTGGTGTTGTTGATCAGGCTCTCGACCGGATCGCCGTCGTCGACCGGCGAGCCCGGGCCGTCCGGGTTGGCCGTGTCGCCTTCCTCTTCGACCAGGATGAGCTGGCGCTTCTTGTTGGGCGCGATGGTCTTGATGTTGACGATCGGCGTCGCCCGGAGCGCGGGGTGACTGCCGGCCGGGTTGAAGGTGGTATCGGTGCCCTGCAGAGGCAGGTCGACCTTGAACTGCATCACCAGTCCGTCCGCGGTGGCATCCGGCGCTCCGAAGCCGACCGGGCTGCCGCTCGGGAAGGGGATGACGGCGAAGTTCTTGAGCGTGAAGGTCTTACCCGCCTGGCCGCCGAAGTCGACGATCACGTCGGCGCGCTCGGCGGGCGCCAGGAACAGGCACTTGGCGCCCGCCCCCACGTCCACGTTGTTGCCGACCGGCGCGCCGGCGCAGGCATTCGCTCCGTTGGCTGGATCGTCCAGCTTGACCGGCGTGTTGAAGAGGCCGCCGTCCGATCCGATCTGCCAGACCGCCGGCCCCGGCGCGCCGTTGACGTGAATGTCGACGCCCTGCTGGTTGAACATCTGCATGATGAGGAAGCGCGCATTGCTGGCGTTGACCAGCCGGAACCGGTAGCGGCGCGGCTGGACCTCCATCGTCGGCCAGCTCTTGCCGTTGACGGTCATGACGTCGCCGAAGAACTCCGGGATCCAGAAGGGGTGCTTGTCCGGGGCCGAAGGGGGGCCGTTCAGATTGGCGGCGTTGTCGGAGTCCGGGAAATAGAGCTGCCCGTTGGTGTCGAACTGCCGGTCCTGGATCATGAGCTCCGCCTCTTGCGGTCCCGAGGGCAGCGTGATCGGGTTGTTTGGCAGGCCGGTGTCGCGGCCATCGCGGATGAAATAGAACCCCGCCAGGCCCGCGTAGACGTTGAGGCGTACGATGCCCAGCGCGTGATCGTGAAACCAGAGCGTGGTTGCCTCTTGCTGATTCAGGTAGTTGTAGGTGTTGCTCACGAAGGCGCGCCCTTTTTGCGCGAACCCGGGCGTCCACCAGGCGTCGGGGTGGCCGTCGTACTGGGACAGGACCTCGTTGCCGTGCAGGTGGACGACGGTCGGGATGGGGCCGGCGTAGGGCTCGGTGCACGCGGCGGCCAAGGGCGGGCCGTTGACGCAATTGTTGGCGGCCGTCGTTCCCAGCGGATCGGCCCAATGGATGGACTGATCGACGGTCAGCAATTTCTGCAGGTGCGTGTTGGTGAGGCTGTTGGTGTAGATGGCCGTCGTCGCAGTCCCCTGTTTGGCCTCGATCGTTCGCGCGGGCCAGGAGGCTCCGGCGTTGTTGATGTTGTAGCCCCACAGAAAAGTCCCGGCGTTATAGGGCGCCGGCAGCGAGGTGTAGATCGACGCCGGAAGGACCCTCTGCTGAAACTCCTGCATGTTGACGTTGACGGTGGCGGTGGCGTCTACCCGTCGACCGTTGAAGGTGGTGAGGGGATCCACGAACCTGGGAATTGTGGTGCCGTCGAGCGGCGTCTGGGGCACGACGACCGACGCGCGGGTCACCGAGATGACGCCGTCGGGACTTGCGCCGGAATCGCAACCGAGCGTTACGAGCCCGGCCCCCAAAACCAAACCTCCCAGAAACAACCTCGCGTCGTTCATAGCGATCCTCCCTCCAGTTAGTTCGCTGGGGAAGGAGGCCGTAACGAATTTTTTTATCAGGCAGGAAAAACCACGCACCGGATGTTCAGTCGTGCGATCGGGACCTGTACCCGCCCCAACTAAAGTCCGCGTACCCACTGGGGGCGAAGCTGATTGCGCGCGTGCCGTTCCGCTTTTCGTTCCGCGGCCGTGAAGGCGCTCGCGCCGGCCGGGCCGAGCAGGCTGTCGATGGCCGCGTGCCGGGTCTGCTCGGCGTTGATGTCGCCGGCCGGAAAATGTGAATCGACGCCCGCATTTTGCTCCGCCTCCCGGCGCGCCTGCAGCGCCTGGTTCGCCCGGACGTACTCGTCGTCGATCGCGCGGAGGGCGGCACGGGTGGTTTCGGGCAGGTTCAACGTCTGGAAGGTCTCTTCGTCCGCCTGCCGAATCATCTGGAGCCGGTTGGCGGCCAGCACCCGCTGGCGGCGCAAAAGCGCGATCTCGGTCCCTCCATCAACTCCCTCGTCGGTCGCGCTGGGCGAATCCTGGGGAGGCGGTGGCCCTGGTTGGGGCGGATGCGCCGGTGGGGGCGCGACCATTTGCGGGCGGGGCGCCACCGGCAGCTCCTCCGGTTCGGGAGCCGCCATCGTCGGTGCCGGGCGACGGTGAGAGCCGAGGAGAAGGTAGAGCTCCACCCCCAGAATCGACGGCGCCAAGATCAGGGAGCCAACCACGATCGGGCTCAGCCGGCGCATCCTGACCATATTACCCACGATGGACCAGCGTGGAGATGGCAGAAGCGGGTTCCTGGCGTGTGCGCCCGCATCGAAATGAACCGACAATTGATCTCGATTACGCGCTATGAAGGGTGGCCGGCCGAGGTGCTTCAATGGTCGAGATTCCCGACTCCCTGGTCGAAAGGCTCAAAGCCCGTCAGGCTGTCCTGGTCGCGGGACTAGGCTGCAGCGAGCTGGCGGGCGCGCCCGGTTGGAAAGCGCTGACCGCCTCGCTGGCGGATCGGCTGGTGTTCGCCGACGCCCGCGCCCAGATCGCCGGGCTGGCGGGCGCCGGGCGCCTCGGTGACGCGCTGGCCCTGCTGCGCGATCTGCAACCCCCGGCCATGATCGAAGAGGCGCTCCGGCAGGCGTTTCCCGCCGGCATGCCTCTGCCCGACAGCCTGAAGCTCGCGGCGGAGTTTCCCTGGCGCGCGGTGGTGACGACGGCGTTCGATGATCTGTGGGAGCGCGGGCTGGACGCGGCGGGCGACCGCCGCGATCGGCTGCGCGTGCTGGTGGGAACCGACGTCTCGGCCCGGGCGCGCATCGGCGGCACCGACGCGCCGCTGCTACACCTCTTCGGTCGCACGGCCTTTCCCGGGAGCCTGTGCCTGGGAGATGCGGACGCCCGACGACGCCTGGTGTCCTCGGCGGGCCTGGCCTGGCTCGATCAGCTGCGCCGCCGGCGCTCTCTGGTCCTGGTCGGGTTTCGCCCGACCGATCCCGATCTGGTCTGGCTCGCCTCCTGGCTGGCCGCGCAGCCGGTCCAGGCTGGGGGCGGCCCGCACTTTCTCTTTCTCGATCTCTCCGAGGCGGCGGATCCAGATGCGGAGGCGGTGGTCTGGGGGCTGCGCACCGGGCTCGAGGTCCTGCCTTGCCTGGAGGGGACCGCGGAGGCGCTGGCGAGGTTGGCCAAGCTGTCGGCGTCGATCCGCGCCCATCTGCCGCGCGCCGATGCCGAGATCGACCTTTCGGTCTGGTTGGATCAGATCGGAAGAGCGTCGTGAGGGAAAGAGTGTAGATCTCGGTGGTCGCCGT
>CALAOV010000366.1 GCA_937889515.1 uncultured Myxococcales bacterium
CCCCCGCGCTGGCGCCGGTGCCGCTGGAGCTTTCCGCTTCGCCCGCCGAGCGCACGCCCACCCGGGCCCGTCACGTCGAAGCGATGGTGTCCCACCCGGCATCGACCGGAGGGGCCGACTGGCGAATCCAGGCCGCGCGCGCCGAATACCACGAGGCGCTGGCGGCCGCCGTGCTCGAAGGCTGGCGGGCCGAGTGCGGGCGGCTCGGCGCCGACGATCTGGTCCTGCTCGGTGACGTGGCCCGTCTGGCGGGTGACCTCAACCGGGCCGAGGAGGCCTATCGCTCGGCACGCCGCCGGTTCCCCGAGGCCGATCGCCCCACCTTCGCGCTCGGCCTGATCGCCTTCGAGGGCCGTCACGACTACCGCGCCGCGGGCGACTGGTTCGCCAGCTACCTGCGGTCGTTCCCGCGGGGCCCACTGGCGCGCGAGGCGGCCGGCCGCTTGATCGAATCGCGGATCAAGGCCGGTGACGATGGGCAGGCGCGCGAAGCCGCCGCCAGCTACCTGCGTGCGTTCCCCGACGGACCGCACGCCGCCTTGGCACGACGCACGGTCTCCCCGTGATCCACGGGCGCGGCGGGGCGCTCACCGCCGCCGTCGTCGTCCTGGCCGCGATCACCTGGTCCCTGCGGGCGCGCGCGGCGCTCGATCCCTCTGGGCGTCCGTTGCGCGTCGTCCTCTTCTCCGTCACCAGCGACGATCCGCTGGCCGGCCGGATCGACGCCGAGCTGAGGGCGCTGGGCTTCGAGGTCTCGCGCGCCGCCATCGCGCCCGAGATCGACATCGAGGCGCTGGTGAGCCGGGTCCTGGCCGCGGGCGCCCGCGCGGCGGTCGTGGCGGACGGACATCGAACCGACGTCTGGATCGCGGAGGACGGCACGGCCCGGGTGGCGCTCCGGCAAGAGCTGGAGGTCGACGAGACCTCCGGTCTGCAATCCGTCCTGGCGCTGCGCACCGTCGAGTTTCTCCGCATCAGCATGGGTGTAGGCGCGCCCCCGATCGCGCCGCTGCCGCCCCCGCCGCCCCCGGTGTCGGCACCCACCCCGCCGCCGCGCGCGACCCGGAGCGGCTGGCTCGCCGTCGACGCGGCGTCGGGCGTGCTGACGAGCGTCGGTCGGGTGGGGCCCCTGGCCATCGCGGGCGCCAATCTGCGCGCCGGACTGGGGGGCCTCTTCGGTATCGAGCTGTTTGCCTATGCGCCGCTCACGAACGGGACCCTGTCGGACGGCGCCGATCAGATCCGGACCTCGGTCTGGATGGCCGGAGGCGGGCTGCTGTTCGCGCCGCCACCAGAGGGGACCTGGGCCTGGGAGGCGGCGGTGGGGACGATGGCGTTCATCCTGCGGTCGACCGGCATCGCCGGTTCGGCGACGGTCGGGGACGATCAAGGGGTGGGCCTCGCCGTCTACGGGCATGGAGCGGCGCGGCTGCGCCTCGCGTCGCGCTGGTCACTGCGGGTCGACGTGATGGGCGGCGGCTCATTCCGCCGTCCGGTCCTGGTCTTTGCGAACGGAGATAGCGCGCGGTGGGGGACGGCGTTCGCCGCCGCGTTGGGCGGCGCGGAGATGCGGTTCTAGGTCCCGCTCCCGTGAGCCGCGCCCCCAGGACCCCGACACTTATTCGACGGATGTCGGTCGTACGTACTGGGGCTTATGTCGGGATCGTTGTCGCACTCTGTCAGGGGTGGGCGGCGGCCGGGCCGCGCCTGGCCCAAGCCCAGGATCCCGCCGCAAAAGTGACGCAGATGAACCGTGAGGCGCTGGCGGCGATCGACAAGCGCGAGTTCGAAAAGGCGCGCGAGCTACTCAAGAAGGCGCTCGATTTCTGTCAGATGTCGGGGCTCGCGCAGCATCCCATCGTGGCGCGGACGCACGTCCACATGGGCGTGGTCATCATCGAGGGGTTCAAGAACCGGGAGCTCGGCATGAAGCAGTTCGCCGAGGCGCTCGCGATCGAGCCCGGGATCGCGCTCACGCCATCGCTGGCCACGCCCGAGCTGAACGAGGCGTTCGACGACGCGAAAGCCGGTGGGGGAGGGGGGCCGACGCCCTCGTCCGCCGAGACAGGCCTGCCGGCGCCTTCGCGCGAAACGCCGGAGGATCGCCCGGCGCCCGCCGCGACCGCGCGACCGACCTCTTCGTCGGGCTCTTCGTCGGCCGGATTCACCTATCACACGGTGAGCGAGGTCAAACAGGGGAACGCCATCCGGATCACCGTCAACGTCGACGAGGGTCTCAAGTTTCACAAGGTCGTGCTGGCCTATCGGCCGCAGGGAACCTCCGAGTTCTTGGGGCGGCAGATGGATCCGGTCGGACCCGGGGCCTACAGCGCCGAGATCCCCGATCACGCCACCACCGGCTCGTCGGTCGCCTACTACATCGAGGCGGAGGACGACGACGGGCAGCCGGTCGCCAACCGCGGCACGGAGGAGCGGCCGTTGGTCATCCAGCTCGGCGGCGAATCGCGCGCCTCCGGAGAGCGCTCGCACGCGACCGTCGAGAAACACGCCGAGGAGAAGGCCGGATCGTCCGAGGAGGGTGACGAGGACGAGGGCCGCGCCAAATGGTTCGCCAGCCTCCAGATCGGCAGCGGCGCCGGATACACCTCGGGGACGGCGGAGCTCAATGTGAGCGGGCCGTCCGTCCCGGGAACGCTCTCGGGCGCGCTCATCGGCCAGGTCGTTCCGGAGGTGGGGTACTGGCTTCGCCCGGATCTCCTGATCTCGGGCCAGGGGCGAATTCAGCGGGTGAGCGGTACCACCGAATACGTCGACCCCGCTGGACATACCTACAACGATGCCGCCTGGGCGCTGGCGTTCTTCGCCAAGGCGACCTGGCTGTTCGGATCCGACGATTTTCGGCCGTTCGTCTCGGCGGGTATCGGCGGCGGCCAGATCCGCCACGTCGTCACCTTCAGTAATTTCAACGACTGCGGGGCCAGCCGGACCCAGGCCTGCGTCGACACGGTGGTCGCCGGTCCCGCCCTGGCGGAGGGGGGCGGGGGATTCTTCTACAAGCTCACCAGCACCTTCTCGCTGGTGCTGTCGAGCAACCTCGAATTGGCGGCGCCCAAATTCACCATCAACGTCGATCTCGACGCCGGCCTCGCCTTCAACTTTTGATTTAGCACCATGGACCGAGATCGTATGGCCGCATCCCCCCATCGCTACTGGCTCCTGGCGCCGCTGGTGCTCACCGTCGGCTGCGTGACAGATCGGAAGAGCACACGTCTGAACTCCAGTCACTGACCAATCTC